>CAYOXS010000097.1:0-17431 GCA_964407935.1 uncultured Caldilineaceae bacterium | reverse complement strand
GCCGGGCCGGCCTCAGCATCCAGTTGGCGGGCCAGCGCGCGCCAGTCATCTTTGCGAAAATCGGCCGCGTTAAAATAGACTCGCCACAAACCGAAACAGGTCAGGGCCACAAAGGCCGCCGTCAATCCCCAGCGCAGCCAGTTGCGCTGAAAGCCCAGCAAACCGGCGGCAGCCAGCAACAGCAGCGGCGGCGATGTGACCAAAAAATAGCGGTCCACGTACAGCGACACCGGGCTAAATTTCATTAATATTAACACCACGGCAAACGGAAAAAACAGCCATAACCCCAACACATAAAAGGTCGGCCGGTTTTGCCAGGCGCGGTAACAGCCGGCGAGCAGGCTGGCCAGCAGCACCAGCGCGCCGGCCAGCGCCGGAAATCCGGCCAATTCCGGCCAGGCAAAAGTAAAATTCATCAACGTGAACGCCGGATCGGCCCAGGCGGGGAACGGCACCCAGCCCACGCCAATGGCAAAATGGCGCTGGTAAACAATAAACGCCCACCAGGGCAGCAGCGGCAGTACCCCAGCAATCTGGGCGACCACCCATTTTCTGAGCAGGGGGTAGGTTTGTTTAAAAGTGATGAGCAACACCAAAAACTGAACAGTGGCCACTAAAAACATAAAGTAGTGGGCTAAAAAACCAACCATATTAAAACCGACCAACGCCCACCAATCGCGCCGCTGCTCCCGGCGCAAAAGCCGGCCAAACGCCCACATCGAGCCGGCTGCCGCCAGCGGCAGCAGCGCGTACAACCTCAACTCCTGCCCGTACCAAACCTGATAGGGGTTAATGGCAACCAACAGCGCGGCCAGCAGCCCCACCCGTCGGTTAAAATAAACCCGGCCCAGTTGAAAAATAAGTGGGACGGTCAGCGTGCCCACCACCACCGCCGGAAACCGCAGCAGCCATTCGCTATCACCCAGCGGCAGCCAGAGTTTAACAGCCCAGTGAAACAGCGGCGTCAACTGTATACCCTGCCCCAACAGCGCCAGCAAGCCATCGTACCAGGAGAGCTGGGCCATATAAACGGTGACAATCTCGTCAAACCACAAACTCTGCGCCCCAAGCCGGAACACCCGCAGCGCAAACGCCAGCGCTACCATCGGGGTGAGCCAGAATGTGAGGGGGAGGTATTGAAACGAACTTCTGCGCATTGATCACTCAGCCTGCCAGGCTAAAACGGTGATTTAGCCCGGGCTTTCTGCCACTTCAAAAATGGCGACCTCTCCATTATCGTAAACTTTGTGCAAATAGGAAACCTGCCCCGGCAAAAATTGGCCGAGCGCCCGCTCCTCCGGCCCCCAAAAAACAAGGTCGATGCCGTACTGCGCCAGAAACTGCTGCCGCCAATTATTTGGGGTGGCGGCCGCATAAAACTGCTGCACCAGCGCGCTTTTCTGCTCGGGGTGAATGGTTTCCGGCCCGTGGCCGATGAACATGCGCCCCGGCGCGCGGGTGGGCAAAAAGTTGGCGGTATTGTAGGCGGCCAGCACCACGGTATCCGCGTTGGAGGCGCCGGCCAGCCAATCCGCCGCGGCAACAACAGCGCCGGGCTGGAACACCGGCTGCGCCCGGCGGGTGGCCTCCAGCGCGGCGCCGGCCAGAATCAGCAAATTCGACAGGCTGAACAGCGCCACCAGCGCCAGCGCCGCCAGCGGCCAGCGCCGCCGCAGCCGCGGCCAGCGCCCCGAAATCTGCTCGCGCCACAGACAGGCCGCGCCCTGCGCCGCCAACACCGCCAGCGCCACCTGCAAGCCAAAGGCCAGCCGCCGCTGAAGGGTGACCAGCGGCACGTACAGCAGCAACGGACTCACCACCAGCCAGCCCACCAGCAGCAAGTCGGGCCGGCTGCCGGCCAACCAGACTCGCCACGCACCGATGATGGCCAGCGCGGCCAGCGGGCCAAACGCCAGCAAATAATGAATGGTGGCCGGCGACTGAAAATTGTGCTGCCGCGCCCAAATCCCAAACAGCGGAATGGTTGCCGCCACGTAGGCGTAGTACAGCGGCAGCGGCGCAGCGATGGCCAGCGGCAGGGCCAACTGGCCGGCCTCGCGCCAGCAAAAAGCGGCTCGCTGCCAGCGCAGCAGCAGGGTAACGCCCAGCACCGCGGCAAAAATAAAGTAGTAAAACGCGGCGATCACGGCCAGCAGCAGCAGCGCCAGCCCGGCCAGCCCGGCCCAAAGCCATCGACCCGACTCCCAGGCATGCAGGGTGAGCAGCAGCGCCGCCAGCAGCAAACTCAACGCCAACGACAGGTGCGGCAAAGCCAGCAGCAAATGAAAGACAAAGGCTTCGGGCAGGTAAAAATCGAGGGGCAGGCCGAGCCGGTCCAACTGCCCCAGAGCGATGACCAGCCAGCCCAGCCCGCTGCCAACGGCCACCAGCCCCAAACTCAGCCGTCGCAGCGATACGTCCGGGGTAAAATGGGCGGCAAACAGGTAAACCATCGCCAGCAGCAGCAGGCCAAACAGCAGCCGGGCGGCGTGGTAAACCGCCAGCAACGGCAGGTGCGCCAGTCGCGCCAGCTTACCCAGCAACAGATGAAACAGAAACAGAGTCGCGCCGTCGTGCGGCTCGCTGGTGTAAAAGAGGTGAAACTGCCACGCGCCGTCCGCGCCCAGCCGCATTTTGGCCAGGTACGAATTGCCGTCATCGACGCCCAGCACAAAGCCGCTGAACTGGTTGGCCGGCGTGGACAGCGCCGCGCCGTACAGATAAGGCAGGCTGGTGAGCAGCAGCAACAGCAGCGCCCAGCCGGCCACCCACAGCCACTCGCGGCGAGAGAGGGTTGGGGTCATGGCGCGGCGGCTCCGGCGGGAGATAGCTGCAAATCGCGGGCCAGCCGCCCGGCCACAATTTCCTGCGCCGCGGCGGTGGGATGGCCGTCGGGCTGCCACAGTTCGGCCTGGCTGCGGCTGATCAACGTGGAATAATCCAGCACGCGCAGGCCGAGTTGGGCCAATTGCGGCTGTATCTGCCCGGCGCAGCCCGGCGACTCGGGGTAGAGCAACACGTAGAATTGGGTTGAACCGAACTGCCGCTCAAACTCGGCGGCTGCTGCGGCAACAATGCGGGCGGTCAGCGCGTAATGGGCCTCGGTGAGGCGCGGAATTTGCAGGCCAAAATACGCAACGGTCTGGCTCATGCCCAGCAGCGAGTAAACCGCCGCCAGCGCCGGCCGGCCGGAAACAAAATCGCCGCGGCGAACAAGTTGGTTACCCTCCAGCCGGTAGAAAGGCATGCTGCTGCCCCAGGTGTTGATCACGTCCATTGAGCCGATGGCCCGGTTGACGTGGGGGCAAATAAACGTGTAAATGGCCACGCCCTCGGCCTGGCTGACCTGGGCCGGCAGCGGCCAGTTTTGCAACTGGGCCAGCATGTGCTGCGGACCGTAGCCGGACACGCCGTAATTGTACGGCATCACCCCCGGCGCGGCGCGGCCAAAGGCGGCGGGCAGGGTGGCGTCATCGGGCAGGCCATCGCCAAAGGTGAACGAGCCGCCAAAAAAGAGAGCAAACTGCTGCCGCCCGGCCGGGTTTTCAACCGGGGTCAGCCGGCGGCGCAGGGCGTCGGTGGTGTAAATGCGCTGGTAAATGATTTCGTCGCCGGCGGTTTGGGTGGCGGTCACCCGGATGGATGGTTTGAGCACGTACCCCAAATCGGGGTCGGGTTCAACGTAGGGCGCGGAAAACTGGGTCGATAAACCAGGCGCGGCGGCCGGCGGCCGGCGACTGTTGAGCAGCGCAAAAACGCCCTCGATGGCCAGCAGGGTGACCACCAGCAGCACCAGCCCAATGGCCAGATCGAACAGCCAGCGGAGGCGGGTGGTGGTTCGCAACCGGTAAAACAGCAGGGGCAAGCCCATCGTTATAAAAATGAGTTTGAGCAGCCAGATGCGGGCCGCGCCCTGGCCGCCGCCCAGATTGACCGGCACTCCCAGCGCCGCGCCCACCGCCGCCACTGTGGCCGGCGTGAGCAGCACGCCCAGCACCACCAGCACCAGCCCGGTAATCAAAATCATTCGTTTGGGTGTAGCTGATCCTGTCACTGCTTGTGTTCCAACTTTCTTTTCATATAATGAGCCTATGATTCACCAACCACCCGCCGCCCACCGCTGGCTCTCTTTGCTGGCGCTCATCGCCCCGTTTGGAGTGACGATTGCCCTGCGCTGGTACGTGATGCCCACCAGCCGGATGCCGTTTGACTCCGACGAGGCCATTTTTGTGCTGCTGGCCCGCCACATATTGCAGGGCGAGCGGCCTCTCTTTTTTTACGGCGAGGCCTACGGCGGCAGCACCGACTCGTACCTGACCGCGCTGTTTTACGCCATTTTTGGCGGCAGCATCGCCGTGACGCGCTGGGTGCAAACGCTGGAATACGCTATCGGGATGCTGTTCACTTATCTGCTGGCGCGACGGCTCCTGCCCGGCAGTCGTTTTGGCCCGGCAGCGGTGCTGTGGCTGCTGGCCCTGCCGCCGCTCATGCTGACCACCTGGACCACCCCGGCGGTGCTGTACGCGGTGGTATTTATGCTGGGCAGCGTCATCACTTATCTGGGCCACCGGCTGCTGTTTGAAGACGCCGACCGGTGGTGGGCCTGGCTGCTGTTTGGCGCGGTCTGCGGCATTGCTTTTTGGACCTTCGGCATTTTGGTAGTGTACATGCTGCCGGTGTTTGCCCTGTTTCTGTGGCGCTTCAGCCGGCGGCGGCTGCATCTATATATTTTATCGGCGCTGGCCTTCTTTTTGTTTAGCCTGCCGTGGTGGACGCAAGCCCTGCCCGGCCTGCTGGTAGTTTACAACCCGGAACAACCCGCGCCGCTGCCGTCTTTTTGGCTGCGACTTTTTGCTTTTGCGGCCATCACCCTGCCCGGCTTTGTGGGCATCCGCGAGCCGTGGACGGCGGAGTTGCTGTGGCCGCTGGCCAGCCTGCCGGTGCTGCTGGTTTATCTGGCGGCCGGGCTGTACCTGCTGCCGTGGCTGCGCCGCCGCGATTCCGCCGCGCCGCTCTTTGAGTTGACCGGGCTGGCGCTGTTGGGCCTGCAAATTGTCGCCTGGCTGGCGCTCTATTTTGGCACCCGCTTCAGCCTGGATGCGACCGGCCGTTACAGCTTACCCCTCTATCCGGTGCTGCTGCTGGCCGCCGGGCTGCTGCTGGAACGGCTCTATCGCTGGCGGGCCGCCGCGGCGGTTGGCGTGCTGGCCGCGGTGCTGGCCTTCAACCTGGCGGCGCACCTCAAAGCAGTGCAGCATGTGCCGCCGGGCATCACCGCGCAGATGAACGCCGCGCTGATGTTTGGCAACGAATTTGACCAGCAGCTTATCGATTTTGTCAAAGAGCAGGGCGGGCGCGGCTACAGCCATCACTGGATCAGCTACAAAATTGCCGCGCTGTCTGACGAGCAGGTGATTTTGGCCTCGTTTTTGCCGTTCCGGCCAGATTTGCGCTGGAACGCGCTCGATGACCGTTACCCGCCGTATGTGGCCGCAGTGAACGCCGCGCCCAACCGGGTGTACGTTACCCACCGCGAACCGCATTTGGAAGCGTACTTGCAGCAGCAGTTTGCCGAGCGCGGTATCAGCTACCAAACCCGCGACATTGGCCCCTACCGGGTCTACTACAAGCTGTCGGCCCTGATTACCCCGCCGGAAATGGGGTTGGGGCCGGGGCAGATGCCAGCAGCCAATAGCCAGTAGTCAGACGTCAGAAGTCAGAGTCCAGATGTCAGAATCCAGACAAAAAAGGAGTCAAAAAGCTGCGCTTTTTGTTCCGAAAGCTTTGCTTTCGGACTCCTGATTGCTGATCATTGCGCCGCTGCCACCCCAAAAATCCCAGACTCAATATAATTGTTAAAACCGAAACCGCCAGCCCCAGCACAAAACTGGCCGGGCGATAGACCAGCTCCAGCTGCCGGTCGGTGGGGCCAACCGACACAGCCAGCAGCCCATCAATGGCCGTTACCTCACGCGGTTCGGGGGCAAAGGCGCGCCAGCCGCTGTAAAAATTCTGGTTGATGACCAGATAGCCCGGCGACTGGGCCTGCACATCCACCACCCAGCGGTTGGGCGACCAAATGTTGAAGGCCGCGCTGCCGCCGGTATCGTGCAGATACACCTCGCCGCGATAATTATCGGCAGAAACCGGCACGGCTTGACGCGGCACGTTGGCCGATTCGTAGCCGTTGATCACGCCGATATTGGCCCGATAGGCGGGGTACATGGCCCCCAGCGAACTGTGCAGCGATTGGGTATAAGCCGCGCGCGCGTCCTGGCTGCCCGCCTGTGGCGTGTCAGTGAGCCAGCCGGCCTGATTGTACGAGGGCATTTCCCAAACCTGATAAAAGGCATCGCTACGGGGCAGGGCCAGCGGCGGAATGGGAAAGGCATCGGCCCAAATGGGCAGGCTCACCGCCAGCAGATCGACAAGAATAAAGGCCGGCAGCGCCGCCAGCGCCCGCGCCCAACCCCGGCCCCACCGCCGCGAGACGCCATCGCGCAGCCACTGAAAGCCAAAACCGGCGAAAATGGCCGCCGCCAGCAGCACCACAATCCGAAACCGCTGGGCAATGCGCATGGAATTGTACACCGGCAGCAAATGCAGCAGCGACCACAACTCGGCGCGGGGGCGGTTGCCAAAACTGAGCCACAAAAAAATGAGCAGCGTCACCAGCAGGGCAAAGCGGCGGCGGTCGCTCAGCCGCAGCCCCAGTACGGCCAGCGCCAGCGGCAGCAGGCCCACGTACATGCCGTTTTCGTCCATGCCGGCGGTAACACCCGCCCAAAAACCGCGTTGCTCGATGGGCAGGTTGGCGATGGCGTCCACCGTTTGATTGCGGTTGAGCAGCGCGGTCGCCAGCCCGGTCAGGCTGTAGCCGGAGTAATCGTACACCAGCCGGGGATACTGCCGCTGAAACTCGATGGACGGCAAAAATTTAACCGCGCCCAAACAAAACATAAACAGCAGGGCGATGGCCAGCCCTCGAACCAAAACTAAAAAGGGAGCCGCGCCCAAAAATCCGGCCAGCAGCGAATAAACCGCCAAGAATAGCAGCGTAATCGCCAGCGGATAGACTCCGCCGCCAAAATACATCAGCGTTAAACATGCGCCGCCGGCCAGCGCGTAACGCCAGTTTTGCGCCGACCGCAAAAAAAACAGAAACACCCACGGCAGGTAGGCCACGGCCATAAACCAGGTCATCCCCACGGTCAAATTGAGGGCGTAAATGCTGCTCAAATTAAATACAAAGGTCGATACCAGCGCGGCGGCGCGGCCCAGCCGGTAGTGGCGGGCCAGCAGGAACATGCCCAGCAAGCCGATGACCGCGTGCAGCCAGATGTCGATTTTAAGGCCGATGACCGGGCCAAAGGCCAGAATCAGCAAAAATGATGGCTCCAGCAGCCGCGATTGGGGGTTGGCCAGCAGCACCGTGCCGCCCACGTAGTAGGGATTCCAGAGCGGAATCTGGCCGTACTGGAGAATGGTGGTAGCCGGCACGCCATGATAAAACAGATGCTGGTCCCAATCCTGAATGCCAAAATAGGTAGGATTGCGAAAAATGGGCAGCGTGTAGGCCAGCGCCACCAGCGCCAAAAAGAGCGCCAGCACAACTTTATTTTGAACGACTCCGGAAAATTTTTGAGTCATAATGATGCCGGCCGGTCGCCGCCCCGCTTGTGGAATCGAGCGCGTGCCGTGCGCAGTTGCCGGCCCACAAACTCGTTAACGGTGATGTCTTCATCGCTGCGAGCGCCGGGCCGGGCCAGGCAGGCCAGCGCCAGGCCAAAGCCAATGATGCCCAAGTTGTAAATATCGAGGTAGCTTTTGTAAAACATGTGCGCATCGGTAACGCCGGGCGGCGGGGCCACAAACCAGGTGAGCGCCACCAGCCCCGCCGAAAAAATGATCACGACCGGTACAGCCGCCAGCGAAGGAACGGCGGTCAGCATGAAAAAAAACGGCACCGCCGGCATACCGTACGGCGCTAAAATCGCGGCCAGCGCGCCGCCCAACTGCCAGTATTTCCAGCGGCGGGACACGGCGACCAGCCCGGCCACAACAATCGCCACGAGTGGCCCAAACCCGGCCCAGATGCTGTGGCTGACGACGCCTGCCGTAATAATTGGGCCGGACAGATGGGCCGCCAACCACGATGGATACAACGGCAGAAAACAGACCCCGTAAATCAGGGTGGACAGCAGCCCGGCTTTCCAGTCGCGGCGCAGCAAAAAATAGAGGCCGGCAATGAACGCCCCGCCCTGCGGCTTCACCGTTAACATACCGTAGGCCAGTATGCGCAGCACCAGCCCGCGTTTGGCGTCATAATATTTGTCGCCGGCAAAGAGCAGCGGCAGGCCAACGCCCATCACCACCATATCGATATTTCCGGTGCCGATAACCCACAACACCGAATTGGTTAAAAACCAGGCCAGCGCCACCCAAACCTTTTTGTAAAAAATGATGGCAAACAGCAGCGCGCCGCCAAACACCTGCAAAACCGAGGGGGTAACAAACAGCATCGGCCACAAAAACAACACCGAGTGCGGCGGGTTAAAAAATTCGTACCAGTCCGACAGCGGCAGCCACGGGTTATCAAAATTGACCATCAGCCACACCCCGCGCTGGATCGCGTTAAAATCGTGCGCGTTGATAAAGGTAAATCGCACCAACCCTAACATTACAATCAGCCCCAGCAAAAACCCAAACAGCGCCCGCTGGCTATCGGTGGGCGGGGAACTTTGCCGCTGCTGAAAAATAGTGAAGTTCATTGCGAGTTACGGCTCCGACCAACAGGTGACACAATTGAGTCCAATTTGGGCGGCCAAAGTTACGGCAGCGCCGACTGCCGGCCAAAAATGGCGGCTTGTTCGTCGCGGTGCAATTCGAGCCAGTCCGGCTCACGGCGTAAAAATTTGGCCAGGGTGCTGTTGGCTTCGATGACCACCAGATTGACGCCATCGGCGGCGAGTTTATCCGGCCAGCCGTCATCGGCGGCGGCAATGCTGAGATAGCGCCGGATAAAAGCGTCATCGTACAGATCGGTGCGGCCATCGATGTAAACCGGGTACTGCGGCCACAGTTTGAACAGCAAATAACCGCCCCAATTGTAGCTGTTGAACAGCGGGCCGGGCGGCTGTTCGGTTTGAATAAATTCTACCGCCGCCAGCGGCATCCCTTCCCGCTCCGCTTTGAGGTTGGCCGCGGGCGTGAGCGGCACAATAATTTTTACCAGCGCCGCCAGACAAACCAGCGCCAGCAGCAGCCAATTGAGCGCCGCGCCGCGCCGTCGTTCGGCGGCAAAGGGCGGCGTTTGGCCCCACACCTGCCACTGCCCCACCCAGGCCGCGTCGGCGTAGCGGGCCAGCACCGGCGCGGTGACCAGCCCAAACACGGCAATATTGCGCGCCGCGACCAGCCCGGCCAGCGCCCACAGCCCCACCAGCGCCAGGTCGGTCCAATCGGCCGGGCGATTGGCGCGGGCCAGCGCCGCCAGAATCAGCAGCAGCATCACGGCAAAAGGCATCACATACGGCAGGTGAAAGTTAGGGCTTTGCCATTCCTGAATAAAATCGCGCAGAGCATCGATACCCACGGTTTGAAACGGGTACAGCCACATGCGCCATGTGTGCGGGTTGACCACCACCGCGGCCACGCACAGGACCAGCACCAGCAGCAAATGGCGCAGCCCGGCCCACGAGACAACCGGATCGGCATCGTGTCTGGTAAGATTGTTGACGGTTTCGCCCAGCAGGTAAGCCAGCAGCAGCATCAGCCCAATGGCAAAGCCGCCATGAACGTTGGCCCACAGCAGCAGCACCAGCGGCAGCCACGGCAGCAGCCGCCCGCCGTGCCGTTTGTAGCGATGCAGCAGCCAGGCCACCAGCGCCGTGAGCAAAAAAGAGACCATTTGCGGCCGCGCCGCCCACACCACCGACGAAACAATCGCCCCCAAAATCAGCGCGGCGGCGGCCACAAACACGTTGGCGTTATCCATTTGCCGCCACACCAGCCAGAACGAGGCCGTCACCAGGGCCGCCAGCGCCAGCGACACCAGCGCCCAGTCGCCCAGCGCGTACAACCCGTACCAAAAAATCTGGGCCAGCCAGCCGTGGTCAATCCACAACTTGCCGGCCTGCGTGTGCGAAAACGGATCGGTGGTGGGGATGGTTAAATTCTGCACAATGTAACGGCCCGACAGCAGATGCCACCACGTGTCGGAATCGGCGGGGATGCGCACGGCCATTGTAAAAATGGCCACAAAAGCAACGGCAACCAGCAATTTTGGCGTGGTCAGTTGGGGTAATTTTGGCATGTTATTTGGTCAAAATATCCAGCAGAGCCTGGGCGGTGAGCCGTTGGGCCAGCGCGTTGGGATGGCCATCTGTGCCGGAAACCCGCAGTTCTGCCGGCGGGTGGGCCGAAAAATAATCGCGCAGGTCGAGCACGGTGAAGCCATCGGCCTGAGCCAGCGCCGCCACCTGGGCGTGAATATCGGCGTAGGGATAACTGTCCCAATCGTGCCATAAATCGGGAAAAAGCACAACGATGACCCGCGCGTCGCTGCCGGCGGCCATCGTTTTGATCTGCCCAAAGCCGTCAACCACACTGCCCCAACTGGCGGGGTCGTTGTGCAAATAGCGATAGTAGTTGCCGCCGCCGCGGGCCAGCATCTTGACTCGCTTAACGCCCTGGGCTACCAGCCGCAGCACGTGCGAATATTGCCACCAGCTCGCCTGCCGGAAATAGGCCGGAATTTGCTGGATCGGCTCAACTTCGGGATCGTTCATCACGTATCCTAAAATGATGACCTCCGGCCGCCACTGCATCCCTCTGTATTTGAGTACGGCCACTTCATCTTTGGTGGCGTAGCCGGATACCGACAGGTTGAGCACTTCAACCGTGGGGTCAACCTGCTGCAATTTTTGCTCCAGCAGTTGGGTAAACACCTCGTCCTGGGGCAGATAAAACCCAAAAGAAAACGAGTCGCCCAGCACCACAATTTTTCGGGGGCGGGCCGGGTCCGGCTCGTTATCGCGCATGCCGTAGCTGTTGGTGGTCACCAGCGCGCCGTGGGCCTCGGTGTGAACGTTGGGCGCCAGCTCGTAATCCAGCCCCGGCGTTTGCGACGCCTGATAAATGATGTCGCGAGCCACGTTGGGCAGTTCGCTGGCCGGTGGCCGGTAATCCACAGGCATAAACAGCCGCAAAAACAGTTCGATGACCAGCAGCGTGACCAGTAACGTTACCAGCAGCACCAGTCCGTTCAGCAGCGCTTTGCCAACCCGGTAAGACATCAGCGCCACCCCCGCAGCCGCCGGAACAGCTCCACCGCCAGCAGCGCCAGCACCAGCGTCCGGGCGATGATGGTCAGCGGCAGCAGCGCGGTTAGCCCCCGCGACAGGATAACCGGCCATTCCAGAAAATTGATAAAGCCCAGCACAATGATAAACAAAATGGCCCGGCCCGGCGGCAGGGCCAGCAGCAGCAGCGGGATGAGAAATGTTTGCCACTGCGGGCTCCAGCCCGGTGACCACAGCACAAACAAAATAAAAGTGAAGGCAGTAAAAATTGCGGCATCCAGTTTCTCATCCGGCAGGGCGCGGGGGTGGGTGAGCACCCACAGCCCCAGCGCCGCAAACGGCAGCAGCGTCAGCCAGCCGGGGACAACCGGCGGATTGTTGAGCGGCGTGGTGGCTTTGGCCGGGTCAAAATGATCATCGAGCGGGCCAAAGTTGCCGGTGGTAAAGTTGCCATCGAGCAGCGCCCACACGCTCTCGTAGCTGGATTTGCTGGCCTGTGCCCGCACCGAAGCCAGCGTCATGGTGGGGTTGACGGCGGCAAACGGGGCCAACAACATCACACCGATGAGCGCCGCGCCGGCCGCGGCAAGCAGCGCAGTTTTCAGGCCGCGCAGCCGCCACACCGCCGCCGAAAGGATGATCGGCACAAATTTGACCATCGCCCCCAACCCCAGCGCTGCCGCCAGCAGCCGGTTTTGGCCGCGCACCAGCGCCAGCAGCGCCAGCAGCACAAAAAACGTGGTCAGGCTGTCAAAATTGCCCAACCAGAAAAAGACCGGCACAAACAGGGCGGTGTAAATCCAGGCCGTGGTGATGGCGCGCGCCCGGCCGTAAATTAAAAACGACAGCCGGTACAGCAGATACAGGTTGGCGCATTCCACCAACAGCAGCACCGCCGCCAGCAGCACAATATAATTTTTGAGCTGCTGCCCGGCCAAAAAATAGACGCCAATATTCAAATAGGGGAAAATGGGCGGGAATTCGTACCAGTAATGGATAAAGGGGTAGTACCCCTGGCGAGTCATGCTGGCCAGATTAAAATAGTGCTGGTAGTCACCGTAAGTGATCAGGTTTTCCGGGGGAAAGGCCAGCAGCAGCATCAACCGGCTGGAAAAAAACAGGGCCATAATTGACCAGATGCCCAACTCCTGCCGGCGGCTGCCGAAATCTGATTCCAGCTTGGTGGCGGTCATATCGAGTCGCTCCCGGTGATATTGGGAAAGTAACTGCGCTTACAATATTAACCTGTACTTTGAGCCATTATAACATACCCGGCGCCATTACCAACAAAATGCCGGACGGCGCCCACAAAATGGCCGCGACGGGTAATAACCGGGGATGGTAGGCCGCCAGCCACACCAGCACCACCGCGACCAACCCCAACGCCGTGCGAAACATTGCCAGCGGGTCTGGCCATGTAAATTGCGGCAGCGTGGCAATCAACGCCGTATTGGCCAGCACCAGAAAAATCAGATGCCCGGCCTGGGGCCGTTGCGGCAACCGGCGCAAATCCAGCAGCGCCCACACGCTGCCGATAATCGCCGGCAGCAACACCCACAGGCTGACCACGATTCGACTTATCGGCTCGGTAAGGTATTGGAACCCGGCAAATGGAATGAACGTGGGGGTTAACAGATGACTCGCCGCGCCGTACTTAACATTCAAAAAAACGGACCAGAACAAATATGGCGTTGAGCTGCCGGCCAGCAGCAGCGCCGGTCGCCAGCGCCGGTTGAGCAGTTCCCAGGCCGCCAACCCCAACGGAATAACCAGGCCCAACTCTTTGGCCAAACCGCTCAGCCCAAACAACAACACTGCCACGCCTAACCGCGAACGTTCGTAAGCCAGCCAGCCGCCCAATGCCAGAGCCACGGCCAGCAGCTCGTTAAGGTTGGCTCGCAGCGAAAAGACAAACCCAATATAGGCCATCAGCGTTAAGGCGTACCACGGCTTTGCCCCGCGCCGGGCCAGCAATTGAGCCAGCAGCGTCACCGAGGCTGCACCGGCCGCGCAATTGGTCAGTACCATTACCCACGGCAGCAGCAGCGGCTGCCCGCCCAGCGATATGCCCCACGCCAGCATGGGCAGCAAAATCCGGCGATAACGATGCGCGGGCGGAGTCAAAAATTCGGCGGCGTTGAGGGGATCGCGGGCAATATAATAAACAAACTGGCCATCGTAACCGAGGGTGCCATCGGGGTTTTTCTGGCTGATCTGGGAGCCTTCATACACAAACACCATGGGATTCCAATGGTGTTTGGCCAAAATCAGCCCCACAAACCCGAGCTGAAAAACCAGAGCCACAAACCCTACCAGGAGTGGCAAATGAGGAGATGATTTTTCAGATAAAGGCATACGCACACAACCGGAAGAAGGTTAATCGGGTGAAACCGGCTGGCCCGGTAGTGATGAATCCGTGGCGGAGTTGGCGGGAACGGGCGGCAGTTTGGAGACATCGAGCCGCGGTTTGGGCTTGAGCCGGCCCAGCGTTAACCGGCCCACTGTGTACATCGCCTTAAAAATCTCACGCTGCGAAATTTTGCTGGTGCCGCGCTCGCGATTGGCAAAAATAATGGGGATTTCGCCCACGGTAAAACCGGCGCGCTGAGATTTAAACAACATCTCCACCAAAAATGAGTAACCGTTGGAAAATATCCGGTCCAGTTCGATGGTTTCCAGCACCTCGCGGTGGTAGCAACGAAACCCGGCCGTGCAATCCCGCGCTTTTAAACCGAGCGTGGTTCGGGCAAACGCATTGGCGCTCCAGCTCAAAAAGCGGCGGCTCATTTCCCAATTTCGCACGCCGCCGCCGGGAATATAACGCGAGCCAATAGTAATGTGGTGATAGCGGCTCAACTCAACCAGTTCGGGAATATACGCCGGGTTGTGCGAAAAATCGGCGTCCATTGTAATCAGCCGGGCAGCGCCTTCGGCCAGCCCTTTTTTGAAGCCGGCAATGTAGGCCGTGCCCAACCCCAGTTTGCCCGGCCGGTGAATCACCGCCACCCGCGGGTTTTGCGCGGCCAGCGCGTCGGCAATCTGGCCGGTGCCATCCGGCGAATTATCGTCAACCACAATCACCCCGGCATTAACCGGCAGCGCCAAAATTTGCCCAACCAGGTCGCTAATATTTTCTTTTTCGTTGTAAGTCGGAATAATAACTCGAATATCCAACGCAGTCCTCGCTGCTCAAAAACTCAGAACGGCTATCTTACCACAAAGGAAAACTTTGAGCGATTCCATTACAGCCCCAATTTGACAAGCCACGCCGCCTCCCGATAATTGTTAAATCGGTATTTTTCAAACAGTCCGACTCGGCCACACCGAATTGGTCATTCGTCATTGGTCATTCATAATTCGCAATTGTATTTTTAACGGAGGCGCCGATGCCCGGCCAGATTATTATTGAAACCATCAGCAGCGAAGTTCTGCGCGATAACCCTCTGGGCGACCCATTTGAACGGCGCGTGCCGGTCTATTTGCCGCCCGGCTACGCCGCCGACCAGCCTCGTTATCCCACCGTTTATCTGCTCACCGGCTTTACCGGCCGCGGCACGCTAATGATCAACGACGCCACCTTTGACGAGTCAATTCAGGAGCGGCTGGACCGGCTGATCGCTACCGGCGACATCGCCCCGCTGATTGTGGTGCTGCCCGATGCATTTACCCGCTACGGCGGCAGCCAATACCTCAACTCCAGCGCCACCGGCCGCTACGAAGACCACCTCATCCACGAGGTAATCCCCCACATTGACCATCACTTTCACACCCGCCCCGAAGCCAGCTTTCGGGCTATTGCCGGCAAGTCGTCCGGCGGTTTTGGCGCGCTGGTGCAGGCGATGCGCCATCCCCACCTGTTTGGGGCGATGGCCTGCCACAGCGGCGATATGGCCTTTGACTACTGTTACCAACCCGATTTTGTGAAATTTATCAACGCCGCCGCCCGCAACGGCATCAACTCAGACGAGTCTTTGCGGGACTGGCTGGCCAGTTTTTCGCCGAAAATGTACCCCAAGCCGCCCGCCTTTTTTGACGTGCTGCATATGGCCGCCATGTCGGCCTGCTACTCGCCCAACCCCGGCTCGCCCACCGGCTTCGATTTGCCGTTTGACCTGCACACCGGCAAACTCAGGCCGGAGGTATGGCAGCGCTGGCTGGCCCACGACCCGCTGACCATGCTCGAGCAGCCGGAGCACCGGGCCGCGCTGCGCCAGATGCGGCTGATTTATCTGGATTGCGGCAATCAGGATGAGTACGCCCTGCATTTGGGCGCGCGCCAGTTCAGCCAGCGCCTCACCGAACTGGCCATGCCCCACCACTACGAAGAGTTTGACGGCGGCCATCGCAATATCCAGTTCCGCTACGACGTTTCGCTCAAAGCCATCTCCCGCGTTTTTTCAGAATAGTCAAAAATTTGGGTTTGACAGCGGCGCGGCATAGCCGCGTCGCTGTCAAACATTCGTAGGTACTCTTTTTGCGCCTAAATAATAGTCCAGTATAATAGACGCCAGTTTTTTATACTGGACTAAACCGATGACCTACACCCAACAAGTCCCCGCCGCCGAGCGCACCCTGTACCTGCTCGAAGCGCTGGTCGCTGCGCCGCAGGGGCTATCCGCCGCCGAGCTGATGGACCAGCTCAACATCACCCGCAGCAGCCTGTTTGCCCTGCTCAACACACTCAAGGCTCGCAACTACGTGGAGCAAACTGAGGGCCGCCGTTACCGCCCCGGCCCGGCCTTGTTCGGGCTGATCCCCAGCCAGCAGCGCAGCCAGCAGGCGCTCATCGACGCCTTTCAGGCCGATGCCGAACTGGGCCTGCTGGGCGAAAGCGCCGCCCTCACCCGGCTCGATGGCCCGGAAACGGTGGTCATTGCCGCCCGCGAAAGCAGCCAGACCGTGCGGGCCGTGCTGGCTATTGGCCAGCGTCGCCCGGCCGCCGCCACCGCCGACGGGCTGGCGCTGCTGGCCGGGCTGCCCGCCGGCGCGCTGGAGCACAGCCAGCCCCAAAACCGGGCCGTGCTGGCCCAGGTGCGCCAAAACGGGCTGGCCCAAATCCAAACCGCCGATGTGGTTGAACTGGCCTGCCCCATCTGCCCGGACGGCATCCAGCCCGATTCGGCGCTGCTGCTGGTGGCGCCGGCCTACCGCTTTGGCTCCGCTGGCGGGCTGGTGCAGGGGCTGCGCAGCGCCGCCGCCCGGTTGTCGCTGCGGCTGGGCGCGCCGGTGTACCGCCCCTACGGTCACATCAACCCGGAACTGGTTGAACCGGCCGCCCCGCTGGAACCGGACGAACTGGCCCGTTTTTTGCGCGGCGCGTGGGGCGCGCGGCTGGCCTGTGTTCGCGGCGATGGCTCGCCGCACGTGGTACCGCTGTGGTACGAGTGGGACGGGCAATTTTTCTGGGTAACGGCCTCGCCCAGCGCCTCGTGGGCCAGCTACCTGCGCGAACACAGCGGCGTGGCGCTGACCATCGACGAGCCGTGGCCGCCGCTGCGCCGCGCCCTCATCTCCGGCGAGGCGGCTGCCGTGCCGGCCGGCCAGGTTCCCGGCGGCGGGCTGGCGGCGCTCCGCCGGCGCATGGCCGCTCGCTACCTCGGCGAAGCCGGTCTGCCGGCCCCTGAATCGGATGCGGGCTGGGCGGCCTTCAAAATTACGCCCAAAAAAATCATCGGCCAGCGCGGATTGGTCAAATAAATGGCGGCCATCGATGTGGACATTGCCCGCGTAACGCACCACTTCGCCGGCCAGCCGCCGCTGACCGCGCTGCAAAACGTGTCGCTGACTGTGGCTCCCGGCGAGTTTGTGGCGCTGATCGGCCCCAGCGGCTGCGGCAAATCGACGCTGCTGCGGCTGGCGGCCGGGCTGCTGCAACCCAGCACGGGGCAGGTGCGGCTGGCCGGTCAGCCCGCCGCCGAACTTCGCCGCCGGCAGGAAATTGGCTGGATGGCCCAGCAATCGGCCTTGCTGCCGTGGCGCACGGTGCTGGATAACGTGCGGCTGTCGCGCCAGCTCAAACGCAACAGCGCGTCGCCGGCCCAATCGCCGGAGGAGTTGCTGGCGCGGGTGGGGCTGGCCCAGTTTGCCGGCGCTTACCCGGCCACGCTGTCCGGCGGCATGCAGCAGCG
>CAYOXS010000096.1:3543-17783 GCA_964407935.1 uncultured Caldilineaceae bacterium | reverse complement strand
AGCTTGACGTTGATGCGGGCGCGGTGGTTGGCGTTTTTCAAATCGTGGATCAGCTCGGCCAAATCTTCAATGGAATAAATATCGTGGTGCGGCGGCGGCGAAATCAGCCCCACGCCGGGCGTGGAGCCGCGCACTTTGGCAATCCACGGGTACACTTTGGCGCCGGGCAACTGGCCGCCCTCGCCGGGCTTGGCCCCCTGCGCCATTTTAATTTGCAGTTCGCGGGCGTTCACCAGATATTCGCTGGTTACGCCAAAGCGGCCCGAAGCCACCTGTTTGATGGCGCTGTTGCGCGAGTCGCCGTTGGCATCGGGGATAAAGCGGGCCGGGTCTTCGCCGCCCTCGCCGGTGTTGCTGCGCCCGCCAATGCGGTTCATGGCGATGGCCAGCGCCTCGTGCGCTTCCTGGCTGATGGAGCCGTAGCTCATGGCCCCGGTTTTGAAACGGCGGCAAATCGAGTCCACCGACTCCACTTCGTCCAGCGGAATGGGCGCGCCGCCTTTAAATTTGAGCAGCCCGCGCAGCGTGCCCAGTTTGGTCGATTGGTCGTTGACCTGCCGGCTGTACTGCTGAAAGGTTTTAAAATCTCCGGTGCGGCTGGCTTTTTGCAGCAGGTGAATGGTTTGCGGGTTAAACAGGTGATGCTCGCCATCCTGCCGCCACTGCCAGTCGCCGCCCGCTTCCAGGGTGTGGCCGTTGGTTTGCCGTTCCGGGAAGGCGTAGCGATGGCGGGTTTCAACCTCTCTGGCAATCACATCCAGCCCAATGCCCTCCACACGGGTGGGCGTCCAGGTAAAGTATTTGTCAACCAGCGCTTTTTTCAGGCCGATGGCCTCAAAAATCTGCGCGCCGCAGTAGCTTTGAATGGTAGAAATGCCCATTTTTGATAGCGTTTTGACCACGCCCTTCACCGACGCCTTCACATATTTGGCCTGCGCCTCTTCGTAGGTGATGCCGGTGAGCATCTGCTGGTTAATCATATCGGCCAGCGTTTCGTAGGCCAGGTAGGGGTTAATGGCGCTGACGCCGTAGCCAATGAGCGTGGCAAAGTGATGCACCTCGCGCGGTTCGCCGCTTTCCAGAATGAGCGCAGCGCTGGTGCGGTTGCCGTTGCGGATGAGGTGGTGGTGCAGCCCGGACACCGCCAGCAGCGCCGGGATGCCGGCGTGAACGGGGCCGATGCCCCGGTCTGACAGAATGAGGATGTTGTAGCCGGTCTCAATGGCGTGGTCGGCGGCGGCGTACAGGTCGTCGAGCGCCTCTTCCAGGCCGGCCTCACCCTTGGCCACCGGGAACAGAATGGGCAGGGTCATCGATTTGAAGCTTCTGTGGTTAACGTGGCGCAGCCGGGCCAGTTCGGCGTTGGTTAAAATGGGGTGCTTCAGCTTAATCTGAATGGCGCTTTCCGGGCCGGGGCTGAGCAGGTTGCCCTCGGTGCCGAGCATCACCTCGGTAGCGGTGATAATTTCCTCGCGGATAGCGTCGATGGGCGGGTTGGTAACCTGCGCGAACAACTGCTTGAAGTAATCGTACAGCAGCCGGGAGCGATTGGACAGCACCGCCAGCGGCGCGTCGTTGCCCATCGAGCCAACCGGCTCAATGGCGTTTTTGGCCATCGGCCCGATGGTCATGCGCAGGTCTTCAAAGGTGTAGCCAAACGCCTGCTGCCGCTGCAACACGTGACCGTGGTCAATGTCTTTGGCCATGCGGGTGCCCAACTGGGCCAGCTCGTTTTTGGCGTTGCCGTTCATATGGCCGTTGCCGCCCGGCGCGTGATGCGCTTCGGGCAGGGGCAAATCTTCCAGCTTGACCAAATCATTGTCCAGCCACTCGCGGTAGGGGTGAGCGCTGGCCATCTGGTGTTTCAACTCTTCATCGTGAATGATGCGGCCCTGCTCGGTATCTACCAGGAACATGCGGCCCGGCTCCAGCCGGCCTTTGTACAGAATGTTCTCCGGCGGGATGTCGAGCACGCCCACTTCCGAGGCCATCACCACCAGATCGTCTTTGGTGACGTAGTAGCGCGAGGGGCGCAGGCCGTTGCGGTCGAGCGTGGCCCCGATGACCACGCCATCGGTAAAGCCGATGGAGGCCGGGCCGTCCCACGGCTCCATCAGCGTGGCGTGAAATTCGTAAAAGGCGCGCTTTTCGTCGCTCATGCTTTCGTGGTTGGACCACGGCTCCGGGATCATCATCATCATCACGTGCGGCAGCGAGCGCCCGGCCAGCGTTAAAAATTCCAGCACGTTGTCAAACATGGCCGAGTCGCTGCCGTCCGGGGCCACAATGGGCAGCAACTTTTTCATATCGTCGCCAAACAGCGGCGATTCAAAATGCATTTGCTGGGCGTGAATCCAGTTGATGTTGCCGCGCAGGGTGTTGATTTCGCCGTTGTGGATGAGGTAGCGGTAGGGGTGGGCGCGTTCCCAACTGGGGAAGGTGTTGGTGCTGAAGCGGGAGTGAACCATCGCCAGCGCTGATTCGATGTCGGGGTCGGCCAGGTCGGCGTAATATTCGGGAATCTGCTCAGACATCAGCATGCCTTTGTAAACAATGGTTTTGTAAGACATGCTGCTGGCGTAAAAATATTCGCCGCCGGGGAAGGCGTCGGTGTAGCGGATTTCGTTGGCGGCCCGCCGGCGGATCACGTACAGCTTGCGCTCAAAGGCCAGGTCGTTGGTGAGGTTGGGGTTGCGTTTAATGAAGCACTGGCGCATAAACGGCTCCACCGCCACCGCCGACTCGCCGAGCGTGCTGTTATCGGTGGGCACGGTGCGCCAGCCCAAAAACTCCTGTCCTTCGTCAACCACCACTTTTTCCACGTGGGCTTCAATGGCAGCGCGCTGGGCCGGGTTAGGCGGCAAAAAGAGCATGCCGACGCCGTACTGGCCCGGTTCGGGCAGTTCAAAATCGCACACTTTTTTAAAGAATTTGTGCGGAAGCTGGAACAAAATACCGGCGCCATCCCCGGTATTGGGTTCGGCGCCGGTAGCTCCCCGGTGCGTTAAATTATTCAATACCTCCAACGCCTGTTGGATGATCTGGTGCGATTTTTGGCCTTTGATGTTGACCACAAAGCCAACGCCACAGGCGTCGCGCTCAAACTGCGGGTCGTAAAGACCCTGCTGTTGGGGCAGTCCAACGGGGGGCTGCACGGTATGATGTTGCATGGCTTGTATCCCTCCTGCCGAGTTAACAAAAACACCCCATCGCCGGTGACTCTGTCGCGCCATTGCGATGGGATGCCTGGTTGTGGGAATTTTGTTTTTGGCCCGCTAATGAGAACAGGCAATTGCCTATTGTACTGGTAACAGGCGGCCTTGTAACTACCCATACGGGTAATATTTTTCACAATGACAATTTGGGGCGGGTAATTGGTACTAAAAGCGCCCAAATCCAACAAAAATAACCGATTTCTAACGGGTTTCTAATGGTTTTCAGGTGGATAGTTTTTAAGATTTAGCGTATAATCTTGACATTGCTCATCATCTCCCATCCATTACAAACTGCGCCGCACTTCTCTGCCCGGTTCTGTTTTCATCCCCGGCACAAAAATCCAATTTGCTGAGCCTTTGCCGCTAATACAAATCAATAGGTTTTTGTAACACCTCAGCCAGCCCCTGTGTGGCCGGATTCTTAGCCGGAATGAGGGAATGAGGGGAGTTTTTAATCTGATTTTTTTCCTCATCCCCAAATCCCGGCAAAATAGCCAATTTAGGGCGCTCCCTCTGAGTAGTTACAAGTTTTTTAAATTCCAGAGCACTCTTTGGAGATTCACAAGTCACTTAACAAAGTGACGGTTGTACGTTACAAACACAACACGCTGTTGTTCGGGGGGGAGTATGAACAGTTTGCCGCAGAATTGGGGTTTGTTTCAATTATTAAGTAGAAAACCTGGATCGGTTTGGTCCGGTAATTGTGGCGCAGCGCGGGTTCACAACAATCAGCGGGTATCCCTGGTGTGAGTTTACAGGGATGCCCGTTTTTTGATTCCGGCAACCGGACCGCAACACCGCCCATCCGTAACACGGGATAGCAGTAGGTTACGCTTGTAGCGTGACTGTCGGGCTACAAACCCGACCTACTTCACAGATTCGCTGATTTTTAGAGGAGAAGGTTATGAGCCGCAATAAATTATTCAAGCGCAATCATCTGATTTTTCTGCCGGCCGTACTGCTGGGCCTGCTGCTAAGTTTGGGGTTGATCTCTGCCACCGCCAGAGCCGACGGCCCGACAGTTCAGTCGGGCTGGAACGAATCGGCAACGATGCTGGGTGGGGTGCGCTACAGATCGTTTGCCAATACCGGTTCGCGAGAAATCTATCTCGGCGTGCCGGATCTCGGCGTGGCCGACAACCGGCACGAGGCCGAATTTACCTGGGTTCGAGGTGAAAATAACGTTTCTTTTGCCTACAACCCCGACACCTTCAAACTCAGCACCACGGTCAGTAATCGGGAAAAAACCGTAACCCTGAATTATGAAATCATTCTGAGCAGCCTCAACACCCTGCAAATCAGCCTGTTCAATCGCGAAGAAGATGCGTCGGTGGCGTTCAACTCGGTTGAGTTGAACGGTAACTCGCTGGGCAATTTTCAGGGCCGCGGCCAGCAAGACTGGATGGTCAGCGGCTACGATCTCAGCGGCGGCTTTACCCTTAACGGCGTCATTGTGCTTGACGGCCGGTTCAGCAAAGATGAAAAGAGTAAACTTGAAATAAAGGTGGGCTACGCAGCCCCGCCAGAACCGGAGCCGGAAGCCGACCTGCGCCTGATCAAAACCGGGCCGGAAGCAGTAACCGGCGGCGAAAATATCAGCTACACCCTGGCCGTCGAAAACATCGAGTCTGATTCGGCCACTCATGTCGTGCTGACCGACACGCTGCCGCCGGGCACTACTTTTGTTTCGGCCACCACCGATGCCGGCGAATGCGGCCAGGCCGAAGGCGTGGTTACCTGCACGCTGGCCGACATCCCCGAACACGCCACCGTGCTGGTGACGATTGTGGTGACCGCGCCGGACGTGACCGAAGTGACGACGCTGACCAACACCGCCAGCGTGTCCGCCGCCGACGACCACCACGGTGACAACAATACCGCGCAGGCGGTGACTACCGTCAACCCGCGCCGCCGGGTCAGCGCCCGGCTGAGTCTTGACCCGGAACTGGCGGCCAACCAGCTTGGCAGCAATCACACCCTCACAGCCACGCTGGAATTTGACCGGGACGACGGGGCCGGTTTTGTGGCCGCGCCCGCCGGCCAAACCATCACCTTTGTTCTGGGCGATGGCAGCCCTGGCAGCCTCTCGGCCGAAAGCTGCACCACCGATGACAGCGGCCAATGTGCGGTCACGCTGCAATCCGGCACACCCGGCCTCAGCCAGGTGACCGCCGCCTGGACCGGCGAGATTGCGATCGATGAAACCCTGTCGCTGCCGGCCGAAGCCGCGGCCACCGCCCAAAAACAGTGGGTCGATGTCCGGCTATCGCTGGAACCACTGCAGGCGGCCAACCGCGTTGGCCAGCCGCACACCATCACCGCCCGGCTGGAGTTTGACGCCGGCAGCGGCTTTACCGCGCCGCTTTCAGCCACGGGGCAGGTCAACCTGGCTAAAAACGGCCCCGGCAATTTCTCCGGCCCGCCCTGCGACCCCGCCGCGGGCGGCGTTTGCACGGTCACGCTCGACTCCGCCGAAACCGGCCTGACCACCGTTTCGGCCAGTTGGAGCGGTGATATTGAAATATCCGGCGGGTTGACCGCGGCCGCATCTGCCGCTACCGCCTCCGGCGCAGACCTGGCCAAACGCTGGGTTAACGCCCAACTCACCATCACCCCCACCGTGGCCATTAACCCCGTCAACACCGATCACGTGCTCACCGCTACCCTGACCGTGGACAGCGGCGATGGCGCGGGCAGTTTGCCGGCGGCCGGTCAAACCATCGATTTTTCTGTCACCAATGCTGATGGCTCACCGGGCAGCCTCAGTTGCGTCACCGGCGCTGCCGATGGTAGCTGCCAGATCACCCTTCAATCCACCGTGCCGGGCACCAGCACCGTCACCGCCAACTGGAGCGGCGACATCACCACCCCCGAAGGCACGGTATCGGCCACGGAAGCGGTTACGGCCACCAAAAACTGGTTTGAGGTGCGGGCCAGCATCGGCGGCATCACGCCGGTTGGCTGCCCGGACGGCTACGACCCCAACGACAGCGTGGCCGACATTTTGCCGCTGAGCAGCCTGCACCAGATGAACCCCGGCGACATCAGGATTTCGCGATTGTGCGGCCCGGAAGATATGGATTTTTGGTGGATTCACGTCGACTCAAGCTCGATTGTGACGGTGACGCTGTCTAACCTGCAAAATGATTACGACCTGGCCGTTTACACCGGCCTCGATCAGCTTGACCCGAATCCGGCCTCAGACGCCAACGCGCTCATCACTGTGATGGACAGCACCTCGGTTGACTCGGCCGGGCGGATGGCTTCGGGGCGGATGGCCTCCGGGCGGATGGCTTCGGGGCGGATGGCTTCGGGGCGCATGGCCTCGGGCCGGATGGCCTCGGGGCGCATGGCCTCGGGCCGGATGGCCTCCGGTTCGGCCCAGCTTGGCACCGCCGATGAGACAGCGGTCGCTACCGTAGAGGGCGGCCAGAACATCTTTGTTCAGGTGCTCAGCCTTGAAGGTGAATTTGGCTCCGAATACACGCTGAAAGTCCAAACCAAAGCCACCGACGTGGGCCAGTGCCAGTGGACGCCGGCCAACCCGGTTACTCTTAGCGAAAGCGTTTACGGGGCCGGCTCGCCGCAAACCCTGATTTTGACCAACCTGGGCCGGGTAGAGGCCATTTACGGCACGGCCCGGGCGCAGTCACTGTGGAACAGCCTCAAGGCGCTGGCCGACGCCACCAGCGGGGTAGTGGTGCCGCTGGAAAGCGACAGCGCAGTCGCTGCCGCCTACAGCGCCTGGAACGCCAGCTACTGCAATATGCAGGCGGCCAACATCGTCACCGATAAAATCCGGGCGCTGATAGCCAACCAATACCCCAACGTGCAGTACGTGGTGCTGGCCGGCAGCCAGGAAATCATCCCGGCCCGGCAGGTGCTGGAAGGCCCCATCACCATCTCGCCGGAAACCGATTACGTGAGCGCGGCCGGCGTCGATGCCAACAACCCGCTGTTCTGGGCGCTGCAAGGCGGTCGCATCGCCACCGACGATTTCTACGTGGACAACAACCCCTTCCAGTTTTTGGGCCAGCAGCTCTACGTGCCAGATACGCCCATTGGCCGGCTGGTGGAAACACCGGAGGATATGAGTGCGGTTATCGCCAATTTCCTGGGCAGCAACGGCGTGGTATCAAATCCCACCTGTTTGATCACCGGCTACGAATTTTTGGCCGACAGCGCCGCCCAGATTTACAGCACCCTGCAAACGTTTGGTTTGGCCACCAACCCGCTCATCTCCAACACCTGGAACGCCAACGACCTGCGCAACTTCTGGCCGCAGGCCAACCCGGCCCCGAAACTCGTCTCGGTGAACGGCCACTTTGAACACTGGCGCACTCTGCCGGCGGTGGGGCCGCAGTTGTTCTTTAGTTCCGAGTTAAGCAACAACCAGAACGTGGTGGCCTATTCGATGGGCTGCCACGCCGGGCTGAACGTGCCGGACGGCTGGATACCCAACACCAACCCCAACATCGCCGCCGGCATTCGCAACGACTTTCCGTCGATGTTTGCCCGGCAGGGCGCGGCGGCCTGGTTTGCCAACACCGGCTACGGCTACGGCGATGACGAAGCCATTGCCGACTCCGAACTGCTGATGCTGTACTACACCCAGGAACTGGGCAGCAACAGCGCCGGCGTGGCGGTGGGCCAGGCCATGCTCAACGCCAAAGACCGCTTCATCGGCAGTTTCTCCAACGGCAGCATGGGCATCTACGAGGCCAAATCGCTGATGGAAGCCACGCTGTACGGCCTGCCGATGCACAAAGTGAGCGTGCCGCTACCCCAGCCGGTCGCTCTGCTGCGGCCAGACATCGCGCCGCTGGCTGGCACAACCCGGCTGGCCTACCCCGCCACCAACGAATCGGTGCTGGTGACGGAAGAGCCGGCCTACTCGGTGTCGCCGGGGCTGCTGGCCGCGCCGCAAAATCTGGTCTTTTCGCTGACCAGAGTCGATACCGCCCGCGGCAGTTTTTTGAAACCCAGCGCCGGGCCAGGCGGTTTGGACCAGGTGCAGGTAACGCCGGGCCGGCCCATCCAGCCCAAAACAACGGTAAAACTCAGCACGTCTGCCGGCCAGCCGCTCGGCGCGCTGCTGCTGGATGCCAAATACGAAGAGCTGCCCGACTTTGACCCGGTGGTCACCAACCCGGCCACCGACACCACCCGGCTGGAGGCGCTGTTGAACGCCAACGGCTGGTTCCCCGATATTTTCTGGGGCGTCAACCGCTTTGGCAACACGCCGCGGCTGATTGTCGTGCCGGGCCAGTACAACACCGCCGGCCGGATTGAACGCCGCTACAGCGAGATGAATTTTGATGTCACTTACGCCAGCAGCGGCAACGTCGATTTTCAACCGCCCGGCATCTGGTCGGTGGAAAGCGCGTGCAGCAATGGCATGGTCAATTTCGCGGTCAAAGTTGAGGATGCAGCCGGCATCGCCCGGGTGCTGGTGACTCACCAGACCAGCACCGGCTGGCAGAGCGAGGACCTGAGCCTGACCCCGCACCCGGACAACGACGATAGTATTCTGGCCAGCGGCAGCTTTTCCCTGGCGCCCGGCCTGGAATACTTTGTGCAGGCGCTCGACAGCGCGGGCAACACCAACTTTAAAGTGAACACCGGCGCTTACTACCGTACCTGCATGCAACCGGATGCCAGCAACAATGTTGGCGCTCAAAGCACGCACCTGATTCCCATCAAGCTTGAAATCAACTTTGGCGACGGCTGGGAACTGGTGCCCGACCAGACCACTTTTGGCCTTGATATTGTCACGGTGAGCGGCGTGGGCCAGGTTAGCCCCAATAGTTTCTGCTCGGTGGTCGGCACCAGCAGCGGCCAATGCTCGATTATTCTTACCTCGAGCGCGCCGGGGTTGTCGGTGGTGACCATTAACCCCAGCGCTACGGTGGTGGTCCGCTTCAACGGCCAGGATTTTCCGGTTAATGTTCCGGCCAGCCCAACCACCTTTGTCAAGGAATGGTGGCTTGGGTCAATCTCGCTGCCCAAACAGATGGCGGCGGACGCTTCCGGGCAGGTTTGCTTTACGCTGACGGGCGGCAACGCTCCGGGCAGTTCGGCCAACCCGCAGTGCCACACCTTTAGTGGCGGCAGCGCTCACTGGTTTGTCTGGAATGGACTCTCGTCGGCCAGCAATTACCGGCTGGAAGAAACAACAACACCGGCCGGGGTTACCCCCACGCCGCCGATCAGCAACATTACCCTTGACGCCGCCCACCGCGATGTGGTGGTTAGAACCATCAACAACCGGCGCACCGAGGTTGAGCCGCCCCACGACGATTTTCAGGGGTGCAGCCCCGGCTACTGGAAACAAAGCCAGCACTTTGACTCGTGGGTAACGTACCGTATTGGCGATAAATTCAAAAGTGTTTTTGGCGTCAGTTACAGCCAAACGTTGACCCTATTGCAGGCGTTGCAGCAAACTGGTGGCAAGGAGAAAGCATTAGGGCGGCAGGCCGTCGCGGCGCTGCTCAACGCGGCCAACCCGCAGGTGAACTACTTCTACAGCCAGGCGCAGGTCATTGATCTGGTAAAGAATGCGTTTGCCACCAAAAAGTACGAACAGGCCACAGGGTTGCTTGAAGCACAAAACTCGCTGGTGTGCCCGTTAAATTAAATTAAAAACGGCGTTGGTGGGGCAGCTTTGCTGCCCCACCAACGCCAAAAAATCAAACGGGGGATAGGGCAAAAATTACCCCATCTGCGTGAGCAAAGCGCGGGCTTTGGCCAGCTCGGCTTTGGCCCCCAGCGCTTCAAACAGGGAAACAGCCTGCTCCAGCCGGCCACGCTCCGCCGCTGACTGGCCGACGGCCAGCGCCAGCCGCGCCAGCGGGATTACAGTTTTGGCCGCTTCAAATTCGCTGTTCAGCTCGGTTAAAATCTGGTGGCTCTGCCGCAGCGCCGCGCCGGCCTCGTTGTGATCGCCGCGGGCCAGGTGAACCTGCCCCAACAGCCGGTACGACATGCCCTCTTCCAGCCGGGCTTCCTGGGCCTCGGCCAGTTGCAGCGAGCGCTGCACGTGAGTCAATGCCTGCTCCGGCTGACCGGTTTTGAGATAGTACTCGCCCCAGCGGCGCTCCAGCTCTGGCAAAAACTCCTCCGAGCCAATCTCGGCAAAAATGGCCTCGCTGCGGGTTAAACAGGTTTCGGCTTCGGGCCACTGCTCCTGGTAAATCCGCACCTGGGCCAGGTTGCTCAAAATTACGGCCTCGCCCCAGGCCGACCCCACCTGCCGCCAAACGGCGTAACTTTCTTCAAACAGCGCCGCCGCTTCCGGCCATTCGCCCCGGTCCAAATGGTTGTAGGCCAGGTTGTTGGCCATCATCCCCTGGCCAAAAATATCGCCAATCTGATGCTTTAAGGCGAGGCTCTGGCTCAGCGCCTCGCCGGCCTTGTCCCAGTCGCCTTTGTCGCTGAAAACAATGGACAGGTTGTTATAGGCGTCCGACAGGCCAACAATGTCGTCAATTTGCTGGTACAGGGTTACGCTTTGGCGGCAGTAATCGAGCGCGACATCCAGATTGCCCAGCCGCCAGTAGAGCGCGCCCAGCGTGTAGTAGGTGTGGGCCGTGGCCCGCTGCCCTTCGCGGGTGAGAATGTGCTCGGCCACGGCCAGGCTGTGCTGGCACTGCTCAATGGCGGCCTCGTTGTTGCCCTGGTGGCGCAGCACCAGCGCCGACAGATTGTGGCCATGCACCACCTCAATACCCGGCTCAAGCCCGGCCAGGTATTCAAAACTGCGGCCCAGCAGTTCCAGCGCCGTGTCGTACTCGCTGCGGCGATCATGCACCTCGGCGGTTTTGCGGTAAACTTCGGCCAGTTGCTGCTGGTGGTTGGCGATGGCCGGGTTGTTATCCAGCAGAAAACGGGCCGCGGCGTAGTAGGTGAGCGCCTCATCGTACTGGCCCGATAGCGCCAGCACTTCACCGGCCTTAACCAGCACCGGGATGCGTTCGGTGGCCCCCAGCAGCGGCAGCAGCCGCCGGAAATAATCGAGCGCCGTTTCATTGGCAAATTCGGCCTGAGCCAGCTCGCCGGCCTTGCGCAGATACTCGCGCCGTTTTGGCTCGTTTTCGCTGCGGTCGTAATGAAAGGCCAGCAGGTCAATGTACTGCTCCAGATCATCGTGATAGGATTGCTCAATGAACCGGCCAAATTGATCGTGCAAAATGGCCCGCATGGCGTAGGGCAGGCTTTCGTAGGCCACTTCCTGAGTAACAATATGCTTGAACAGGTAGGTCAGCTCCGGGTCGGGTTTGTCGAGCGGAGTCATTTCCAGCCGGTGCAGCGTTTCCAGGTTGGAGCGAACCTGCTCCGGCCGGCCCAAATCGGGATACATGCCCCACAACCAGCCGGCCTGAAACAGCCGCCCAATAACACTGGCCACTTTGAGCGTATTTTTTTGCTGCTCGGTCAGCCGGTCGATGCGGGCCAAAATCAGGGTATGCAGGCTGGCCGGCAGATCGAGCCGGTCCAGCATTTTGTTGTCGTGGGGGTCAAACTGCTGGTCTTGCAGGTAGTTGAGCAGCTCCTCAATGTAAAACGGATTGCCCTGGGCGCGGGCGGTAATTCGCTCGGAAAATTCGGGCGGCACCTCGGCCTGATTGCCAAAAAATTGGGCCAGTTTCAGCCCGATCAGCCGTTTGGCCTCCTCCGGCGTAAAATCGGCCAGCTCTACTCTGGAAAAATGGGGCAACTGCTCCACCCGCGGCGCTTGCAGCCGCTCGATGGTGACCGGGCGATAGGTGAGCATGATCAGCACCGGCAAATCGTTGATGGCCCGGGCAATCACCTCCAGCAAATCGTGCGACAGCGGGTCGAGCCAGTGCAAATCTTCCAGTACCAACAGCAGCGGCGTACCGGCAGCGCGCAGCCGCACACAATCAACCAGCAGCGACTCCAGCGAGGTTTTGCGCAGCTTGGCATCAAACGAGCGGGTCAGATCGTTATCGGGCAGGGGCAGGTTGAGCACCGCGCCCAGCAGCGGCAGGCGAGGGGCCAGCGCCGGGTCAATCTGGGCCAGTTGGCGCTCCAGGCTGGCCGTTTGCGCGGCCAAATCCTGGGCCGGATCGATACCGAAAAAAGCGCGCCAAATGGGCTGCCACACCAGATAACTGATGTTGGTGCCGTACGACTCGCATTCGCCGCCGAAACCGACCAGATTGCGGGTGTCGCTGGTGCTCAGCGCCTCGGCCACCAGCCGCGATTTGCCCATGCCGGCCTCGGCGGTGATGGCCACAATCTGGCCGCGGCCGGCCACCGCCTGCGCTATTTTTTGCTGAATCAGCCGCAGTTCGGCTTCGCGGCCAACCATCGGCAGAGTATATTTTGGTTCCTGCAAGCGGATGGCCCGGTCGGCGCTGGCCCCGGTCACTTTAAAAGCAGCAATCGGCTCGGATTTGCCTTTAACTTTAAACGGCGGCAGGCTGTCCCACAAAAACCCTTCGCCGGCCGCGTGGCGAACCCGGTCGCTCACAAAAATCTGGCCCGGCGACGCAGCCTGCATCAGCCGCGCCGCCAGGTTCACCTCGTCGCCCAGCACGCCGTACGTCCGGCGGCGGGTGCCGCCGTAAGCGCCGGTGCGCATCACCCCCTGGCTGATACCAATTTTGATATCGACGATAAAGTTGAGGTCCGCCGGGAGCGTCTGCAATTCCAGCGCCGCCGATACGGCCCGCGTGGCGTCGTCTTCGTGGGCTACCGGCGCGCCAAAGGCGGTGTACAGGTAGCTGCCCTTGTCGCCGATAGTCAGTTGGAACAGGTAGCCTTCGTAGCGAACCAGAATATTTTGCACCCAGCGAATGTAGGTATCCAGCTTATCGCCCGCCGCCTCGTCGGTGTCGTAATCGATGCCGCTGAAGCTGAGAAAAACCGCCACCGCCGGCCGCAGTTCGGTGAGAAATTCACCGGCGCCGGCCAGCAATCGCTCGTAAACCGGCGGCAGCAGCCAGGGGCGGGTTTCTTCCCAGCGCAGGGCATTGGGCGGCAGGATAGGTTGCGCGGCCTGTTCCAGTTGGCTGCGGTGCGGCTCCAGAATTTGCGCCACCACGCCAAACCGCTGGCCGTGATCCTCGCGCCAGGCGCTGATCTCAATTTGAGCGCCAATCTGGTCAACCACGATTGAGTCGACCACTACTTCGCCCTTGTTGGCCTGGTGCTCGGCGGCGGCCATCCGGTCGAGCGTTGCCCCGGCCAGGGTATCCATGTAGTGAATCCGGGGGTCGCCCACCATAAAACGGCGCACCGGCCCGGCCGCCACGGCCGCTTTCATGGCCAGAGTTATTTTTTTGCCCGATGGCGTTTTCAGCGCGGCAAACTGGCCCATCGCCTGCTGCATAGCCAGGCCGCTGGCCACGGCCCGCAGGCCGTCGTCGCCATCGAACCAGCAGGTGATGGCGTCGCCGCTAAAAGCGATCACGCTGCCGCCGTAGCGATGCACCTGCGTCACCAGCGCATCGTAAATGAGGTTGAGCTGGAGCGTTAATTCTTCGGGGCCGCGCCGCTGGCCGTATTCTTTGAGCAGGGCTTCGGTGAGCGGGGTAAAACCGGAAATATCGGCAAACAGGGCCGCGCCGCGGGTGTGGTTGGGCAAACTGACCCGCTGAGCTATCGCCCGGCGTCGATCCATCGCAATGTAGGTAGCTGGCGATTCCATTCGTCATTCCCCCCAAAATGCTAAACCCGTAGATGGTACGAGTATAACACTATTAATAGCTCTTGTCTGTGAACCGATATTCCTAAACCGTAATTATTAGCGGCTTTGTCACTTCTGCCAAAAAACTGGTTTTAATTCTGTACTGGATTCAAGATGAAACCCACACTTTTTCTTTCCCTCCCAAAAATGGGTTTAGGGGCGGGCAGGTGTTAAAAATTGGCGTTTTTCCCCCTTCCCCAAAATTGGGGGAGGGGGAGCGATTAACCGAGTGTGGGGTGGGGGGGGGGGGGGCCCCCCCCCCCCCCCCAAAAAAACCCCCTAACCCCCGAACCCCCCGGGGGGGGGGGGGG
>CAYOXS010000096.1:0-3533 GCA_964407935.1 uncultured Caldilineaceae bacterium | reverse complement strand
CTCCCCCTTCTCCCAGGGAGAAGGGGGCCGGGGGGATGAGGGTGAATGAAACGTATCCCAGAAATTTAGTGCTTGTCCACCCCTGAAACAAAAATGGAGGGTATTACTGAATCTGTGTGATCCGGGTTAATCTGTGTCCCAAATTTAAAACTATCAGGTGGCATGGTAAAATTATCTCCCTGTACGGCGGGGCAGACGCCGCCGGAATCGAGGAACGCCCGTGAAAACCCATTTTAGCCGAGCTACAGCGCCGCTGTTTCTGGCGGCCATACTGTCGCTGGCCGCGCTGCTGCCGCTGGCCCGTCTTGAGCCGGCCGCGGCCGCCGCGAGCGCCGTCGCCGCCCAACCGGCCATCACCCCGACGATTGGCACGCTGACCGCCACCAATTCCGTCACCTGGCTGCCCATCCTGCTCAAATCGAGCCTGTTCCCCACCGCGCCGCTGCCGCTGAGCAGCTATCCCCGCCCCAAAAACGATAACGGGCTGGGTATCCACTGGAGCACCCACCTTTACGCCCAATCCGACGCCGCCACCAGTTATTTTGTCTCCGAGCTGGCGCAAATGAACATCAAATGGGTCAAGCTGCTGGTCGATGGCCTCAACAACCGCGACTACGATGACACCATCGACGCGCTGGCGGCCCACGACATTATGCCCGTTATTCGCATTTACCGGCAGTGCAACCGGCCCTACAACCCCACCGACCTCGACCGGATGGTGCGCCACTACGTAAAAAAGGGCGTGTATTATTTTGAAACCTACAACGAGCCGAACCAGTCCGGCAAATCCGGCGGCTGGTGCGATGGCGACGGCGAGCCACAGCCGGAGGTTCTGGCCCAAATCTGGGCCGACGCCGCCCGCGTGATTTATCTGGCCGACGGCTACCCCAGCCTGCCCAGTTTTTTTGCGCCCGATCAAAAACTGCCTGACTGGCAGACCGCCTTTTTTTACCGTTTTTTCAACGCGCTGCGGCAGCAGGGCAACGAGGACGTCCTTTATTTCAGTTGGGGCGCTATCCACAACTACACCATCAACCACCCGCCCACCTACCCTTTCGACCCGGTCAACCAGTTTGGCCCGCCGCTGACCGCCGCCGAAATTGCCCGCTACAATCTCACCCCCACCCAGGCGGCCGAGATGAACCTGCGCCGAGAAATCGCCGCCATTTTGAAATACCGCCCCGTCACCGCCGCCGACGCCGCCCGGCTCGGTTTTCCGCCGGAACTGGTCGGCGAGATCAACCTGGGTTTTACCCGCGGCAAAATGAACGGCTTTCTGCTGCGCGATGACTCAACCGCGTTTCTGCACTTTATCAGCTACCGTGAGCAGTTTTACCGCCTCTTTGGTTTCGACATCCCGCTCATTTCCACCGAGGGCGGGGCCACCCGCGAATCGGCGGAGGATGTGCGCTACCCCCAAATTGACGGCCAAACCGTGGCCGACTGGACGCTGTGGAGCGCCAATTACATGCTCGATGACGCGCCGGATTACTATTTTGCCAGCAATACCTGGCTGCTGGCCCAGCACGCGCTGGATTACGATGAGCCGGTGTGGGAAAAGAATGCCTGGTATCACAACCGCAGCGGCGATCAGGAGCCGGTGGTCGATGCGCTGAAAAACCGGCCGCGCAAAACCGAAGCCCGCCCGCTCTGCTTTGAAGCCGAACTGCGCGCCGCTGCGCCACGCGGCGAAAAATCAAACGCGAAGTGCCGCGTCGCGCCGCCGCAGCCAACGGCCAACCCGCTGGCCAACTACCCCCGCCCCCCCGCCGACAACGGCCGCGGGCTGCACTGGTCGCCGGGCAACCAGCCCCAATCCCCGGAAGTTACCGACTATTTTGTCAACCAGTTGCTGGCAATGAACATCAAATGGGTCAAGTTTTTGCAGGACGACTCACCCACCGTGGCCGATCCGTACCTGCTGGAGCAGCTCGCCGCCCACGGCATCGAGCCAATCCTGCGGGTGTATCAGCCGGCCAACACCCGTTACCGGCATTTGCCAGAGCTGGTACCGGCAGCCGCAGCCAAAGGGGTGCGCTATTTTGAGCTGTTCAACGAACCGAATCTGGCCGGGCCGTCCGGCGGCTGGGCCGAGGGCGAGTCGCCGGACGTGGGCAAAATGGTGGAACTGTGGATTGTGGCCGCGCAGGAGGTGCAGGCCGGGGGTGGTTACCCCAGCCTGCCGCCGCTGGCCGCCGGTGGCGCTATCGATGATATGCTGTTTCTGCGGGAATTTCTCGATGGCGTCCGCGCTCGCGGCCAGGCCGGGCTGCTGCCGGGGAGCTGGCTGCCGGTGCACAACTACTTTCTCAACCACCCCTTTGATTACCCCACCGATCCGGTCAACGTGGCTGACGTGCCGCTGACTGCCGCCGAAATCGCCGCGCGCGGGCTGACTCCGGCGCAGGCAGCGGCCATCAACACGGCGCGCCAAAACGCCAAACTGCCGTTTGAGCAGGGCGGCTTTTGGGTGGGCAACACCATCGATGAGGACAGCAACGCCTTTGCCAAGTTTGAGGCCTACGCCCACATTTTCTCCGACCGCTTTGGCTACACCCTGCCCATTCTCGGCACCGAGGGCGGGGCCACCATCGGCGCGGCGGAAGACCCGCGCTACCCGCCTGTGTCCGAGGCCGACCACACCCAACTCACCCTGCGAGCCTATCATTTTATGCTCGATGCCGCGCCGGACTATTTTTTAGTGCAAACGCCGTGGCTCATCGCCAACAGCGCCATCGGCAGCAGCGACCCCCGCTTTGAAACCGCGGCCTGGTTTAAAGACCGCGCCGGTAACGCCCTGCCGGTGGTTGAGGCGCTCAAAACCGATCCGCGCAAATTCGAGGCGCGGTAATCAGCCAAGTGAGCGCGGGAGGGGGATTGACGGGGCAACGGGGGCAACGTATACTATTTGTGAATGTTGAGGAGGTAATGGTATGAAACGGGAATTTTACGTGGTTATTGAACGAGACGAAGATGGAGTCTACGTTGGCGAAGTGCCTCAACTGGCCGGCTGCTACTCGCAGGGAAAAACTTTGGATGAATTGATGACCAACATCAAAGAAGTGATCGAAATGTGCCTTGAGGAAATCACTGACGCCGAAATCTGGCCCGAGTTTGTGGGGGTGCAAAAAGTAATGGTCTGATGGGCAAACTCCCGATTGTTACTGCCAAAGAACTGCTACGGGTATTAGAGGGATTGAGTTTTGTGATTGTTCGGCAAAAGGGAAGCCATTTGCGCCTCAAACACCCTGATGGCCGAGTTGTAACTGTCCCCATTCACTCTGGACAGGATATTGGCCGGGGGTTGTTGCGCAAAATTTTACGCGATGTAGAAATCAGCCCGGATGAATTGGTTGAGCTGTTAAACAAATAAGAAAGCGCTCGGAAATTCAAAAATCGACCAGATTTTTCCAAATCGCCCCCATCCCCCTAACCCCCTTCCCCAGAGAAGGGGGAATTACTGAAAGTGTGTTGGGTGGGGGGGGGTGCCGCGCCCCCCACACACCAAAAAATTTATCCCCCCTAAACCCCGG
>CAYOXS010000095.1:16137-17823 GCA_964407935.1 uncultured Caldilineaceae bacterium | reverse complement strand
GCGGTGTGCGGGTCGGTGGAGCCGGCCAGCGGGTCGCCGGTTTGCCGGTAGCGGCGCAGCGCGCCGGCCACGGTGTTGCCAATATCAAAGCATACGCCGGTGCTGCTCATGTAGCCATCGCGCTGCCAGCGAACGTACCGTTCCATCTGGTCGCGGGGGTCAAAGGTTTGGGTTTCAACCAGGCTGGCCGCCAGGCAGAGGGCCATGCTGGTGTCATCGGTCCATTGGCCGGGCTGCAACCCAAACGGCCCGCCGCCCACCATGTCGCTGATCGGCGTAAAACTGCCCGGCGATTTAAATTCCAGCGTTGTGCCAACGGCATCGGCTACGGCCAGCCCCAGCAGCGCCCCGGCAAAGCGGTCAAAATGATCATCGGTCATGAGATTCTCTCCGCGAAAATAGGAATCAGGAGTCGGGAGTCAGGAATCAGGGGTTAGGGATTGGGCGATGCCTGACCCGGCTATTAAAAGTCAGCGAATGGCGAATAAACGAATGGCGAATGGCGAGTGGCGGGCAGCGGGTAGCGAGTGAGAACCCGCCGCTTGCAACTCGCTACTCGGCCCAGCGGCGCACAAAATCATGCTGCTCGTCCGTTTCCGGCGAGCGAGGTTTGTAATCTTTCTTCTTCATATTCTGCCACAACCGGGCAATTTCTCGCAGCGCCTCATCGCCGCTGTTGCCGTGGCGCACCAGATAACAGCCCACCACCGTACCGGTGCGGCCAATCCCGCCCCAGCAATGAACATACACCGTTTTGCCGGCGGCAATGGCCGCGTCGATGGTGTCAAGAATTTCAACCATTTGCTGCGGCGAACGGGGCGGGTTGGCGTCTTTAATGGACAGCCGGTGATATTCAACCGGCAGGCCGCGTTGGCCGGCTTCAGCGCGCAGAAAATCGTGGTAGGGGGTCAATTCGTGCGGCTCGGTCAGGTCGATGAAAAAATTGACGCCCGCATCGAGGTAGCGGTTGAGTTTGGCGCGGGCCGGCGCTTCAAATTGGTGACCGGGGTATTCGCCGGCCAAAAATTTGCCGGGGATGAGCCAGTAGCTGTTGTCATCGGGGCGGGGCGGCTGCTGTGCCGGGCCGCGCAGTTTGGTTGGGTTCGTCATCGGTTTTGCTCCTCAGCGTTCTGCCAGCGGCCGCCACGGTAAATCCAGCGGGCCGGTGTACTCGGCCCGGGGGGTGATCAGCCGGTTGTGTTGGTACTGGTGCATAATGTGGGCCGTCCAGCCGGCGGTGCGGCTCATGGCAAAAATGGTGGTGAACATATCCGGCTCCAGCCCGAGCATACTGAGCAGCGGCGCGGCGTAGTAATCTACGTTGGGATAAAGCCGGCGCTGCTGAAAAAATGGGTGTTCGGCCAGCCGATCTTCCAGCGCGGCGGCGATTTCAAACCAGCGCCGCTGGGCCGACTGGCCGGCCAGTGCCCGCACCCGCGCTTTTAAATGCGGCGCGCGGGGGTCGATCACTTTGAAAACGCGGTGGCCCACGCCCATCACCCGCCGTTTATCGCGCATGGCCGCGGCCAGCCAGTCATCGACATTTTCTACCCGGCCAATATCGGCCAACTGGCCCATAATTTCCTGCACCGCGCCGCCGTGAGCCGGCCCGCTGAGCGCACTGATGCCGCTGACCACCGCGGCGTAAACATCGGCCCAGGTGGCGGCGGTTACCCGGCAGGCAAA
>CAYOXS010000095.1:0-16037 GCA_964407935.1 uncultured Caldilineaceae bacterium | reverse complement strand
CCGGGCTTTGGGCAGCACTGCGGCCCGCTCAAAGGCCGGTTTGTCACGGTCCAGCAGCCCCAGCAGCGATATGCCGGTGCGCAGCACGGCCATCGGATGGGCATCGGCGGGCAGGCTGCGGACAAATTCGGCCAGCGGGGCCGGCAACTGGCCGGCAGCGGCCAGCTCGGCGCGAAAGTCATCGAGCTGAGCCGGGGTGGGCAACTGGCCGTACCACAACAGGTAGACCACTTCTTCGTAGTGGGCGTGGGCGGCCAGGTCATTTATGTTGTAGCCGCGGTACAGCAGCCGGCCCTGCTCGCCATCCAAAAAGCTGATGTCTTGCCGGCCAACCACGGCGTCTTCGAGTCCGGTGGGGGAAGAAGTCAAAGTTGTCTCCTCTGAAAATAGGCGAATTGCGAATGGTAGGGGCGCTTCGCGAAGCGCCCCTACCCGGAATTTTTACCTGTGTCAGCGTAACCCTACGCCTTTGCCTCTTTGGTGGCTACCGGGCCGCCAGCCTGTTTCCAGGCGTCAAAGCCGCCGGCCACGTGGCACACCGGGGTGAGGCCCATCTCCTGCGAAATTTGCGCGGCCAGCGCCGAGCGCCAGCCCAGGTTGCAGTAAAAAACAAATTTTTTGCCGCTGGCAAATATGTTTTTGTAGTACGGGCTGTCGGGGTCAATCCAGAACTCCAGCATGCCGCGCGGGCAGTGGAACGCGCCGGGAATGAAACCCTCGCGCTGCAGCTCGCGGACGTCGCGCAGGTCAACAAAAATCGCGTCGTCGCTGCCGTGCAGGGCCAGCGCCTCGGCCAGGCTGATGGTTTCGATTTGTTGTTCGGCTTCGGCCACCAGTTGTTTGGTGCTTTTTTTGATGTTCAGCGGCATAAGAACTCCCTTTCAACTTACAAACAAACGCGCGGGCGCATCCGGCGGCAAAATAACGGTGAGCGCGCCCGGCGCAATTTCAACCTCCACCGGCGTCATGCCGATGGTTTCGGCGTCAACGTGAACGGGCAGCGCCTCTCTGGCAGAAATGGTGAGCCGGCGGGTGCGGTGCAGGTGAAAATCCGGGTCCCGCATTTGATTGCGAAAGGTGATGGTCAATAAATGTTTAATGGCCGACGGCCAGCGATAACCGGCCATCACCGCCACATCGAGCAAGCCGTCGTCAAGTCTGGCTTCCGGGGCCAGCCGCCACACCCGCCCGTAAAGCTGGCCGTTGCTGACCACAGCCATCAGCACCCGCTCTTTGATTTCGCCATCGTCCATGGTGACTGTGGCCGGCGTGCCCATAAAATCATAAGTGACCATCACGCCGGAGATGAGCCAGGCGGCGTAATTGAGCGGGCGCGGGCTGCGGGCCGCCTCTTTGGATTGGGAAATGGCGGCATCCAGCCCAATGCCGCACCACATTAAAAAATAGCGGGAGGAGCCATCCGCAAAGCGAACCCGGCCCAAATCAATCTGGCGGCGATGGCCGCGGGCGATGATCTCTGCGCCTTTGGTGACAGCGTCCGGGGTGAGCGGACTCCAGATGGGGATGCCCACATCGGCGGCGTAAACGTTGGCGGTGCCGGCCGGCAGCACGCCCAGGGCCACCCCGGAATTGGCCAGCCCGTTGCACACCTCGTTGACGGTGCCATCGCCGCCAACGGCCACGGCCACATCAAACCCCTCGGCGGCGGCCTGGCGCGCCAGCCGGGTGGCATCGCCTTTGGCCTGGGTTTCAACCTGTTTTAGTTGGCAGCCCTGCTGCAACAGATAATCCTGGGCGGTGCGCAACTGTTTCTTAAATATGTTGGGGCCGGCATTGGGATTAACAATTAACAGGATTTTCATTGAACCTGGTCTTGAAAATTGACAAAACTGTAGCCCACGCCGCGTTCGGTTAAAATGTATTTGGGGTTGGCCGGATCAGGCTCGATTTTTTGGCGGAGATAGGTAATGTACAGCCGCACGTACTGGCTTTCATCGCGATACTCGTAGCCCCACACTTTGGACAGGATCATTTCATGGGTGAGCACGTGCCCGACATTTTGCACCAGGTGATAGAGCAGCCGGTATTCGGTGGGGCGCAGTTTTACCTCTTTGCCGTCAACAATGACCAGCCGCCGGTTAAAATCAATCTGCAAATAGTCATCGATTTTGACCATTGACCCGGCCGATGGCCCCGGCGAGTCCATATCGATGCGGCGCAGCACGGCTTTGATGCGGCTGGCCAGTTCGCGCGGGCTGAAAGGTTTGGTGACGTAGTCGTCCGCGCCCAGCTCCAGCCCCTTCACTTTGTCGCTTTCGTCATCGCGCACGGTCAGCATAATTACCGGCACGGTGGAGGTTTCGCGGATAATGCGCAACGCCTCAAAACCGTCTATTTCCGGCATCATCACGTCCATCAGCACCAGATCGGGCAAATCCTCGCGCACCCGGTCAATCGCTTCCAGCCCGTTGCTGGCCTCGATCACCCGGTAGCCCTCCAAATCCAGGTTCATTTGCATAAAGCGCCGCATCCGGGCTTCGTCATCGACAATCAGCACCACTTTTGAATCCGCTTTTTTGGCCATGCGTTTCCTCATCCGGCGGAACAGTTTTTGCCGGGAACCTTTTTGTCGTGTATCGCGTCTATCCACCAACAAGTTTAACCCTTATTATCTAAAGGAGAGGCAAGATGTCAATTCTAAAACAGTCGCAAAGCGTGATGGCTGCCGTACTGCTGGCCGGAGTAATGCTCACCGGCTGCGGCCTGATTGCCGGCGGAGCGCCGGCGGAGAGCGCCGAAGTTACCGTGACCAACGACCGCGCCGGCGCGCCGGCCAAAGTTGAAGTTGGAGCAGCCAAAGAAATGCCCGCCGCCGAACCGGCCTACATGGCCGATGAGGCCGTTGCCGCGCCGGAAATGGAGTTGGCGGCTATGCCCACCGCCAGTTTTGCCCCCAGCAGCGAGGCCAGCACCGACGCCTACGCGCCGCAGCAAACTCCGGCCCTGCGCGCCGGCGAGGTGGATGACAACGCCCAGTGGGATGATTACTTGCTGTTTCGGCGCAACTACGCCGGCCCGGGCGTCCACAACCGCGACATTTCCGAGCGGTACGTCATCGAAGTGACGGACGGCCAGGGTTACCCGGTGCTCGGCGCGCAGGTAAGCGTGACGCTGCCGGGCCAGAAGCGGCAGGAAATTTTTAGCGCCGTCACTCCGGCCGACGGGCGGGTACTGTTTCACCCGCTGGCGCTGGATGCCGCGCTGGAGCAGATTGACAGCTTTCCGGTGACGGTGACCTTTGGGCAGACCAGCCAGCAGTTTGTGCTGAGCCGGATTGACGCCCAGCCGGCCACCAGTTTTACCGATGTGTGGCGGGTGGCGCTCAACGCGCCCGGCCAGCCGGCGCAGTCGCTGAATCTGGATGTGCTGTTCCTGGTCGATGCCACCGGCAGCATGGCCGACGAGATTGCCAAAATCCAGAACACCATTTTTGATGTCTCGGCCCAAATTGACGCCCTGCCGGAAAACCCCAATGTGCGCTACGGGCTGGTCACCTACCGTGACCGGGACGACAGTTTTGTCACCCACAGCTACGAATTTACGCCGGACGTGCGCGACTTCTCGGCCAACCTGAACACCGTGCGGGCCGATGGCGGCGGCGACTACCCGGAATCGCTCAACGAAGGGCTGCACAACGCCCTGCACAAAGTAGAATGGCGCGGCGCGGAAACGGTCAAACTGATCTTCCTCATTGCCGACGCGCCGCCGCACCTGGATTACGCCCAGGATTACGATTACGCCGTGGAGATGGACACCGCCGCCCGGCGCGGCATCAAAATTTTCCCCATCGCCAGCAGCGGGCTGGATGATCAGGGCGAATATATTTTCCGGCAGATGGCGCAGTACACCCAGGGCCGCTTCATCTTTTTAACCTACGCCGATGACTCTAATAGCGGCGCGCCCGGCGATGTAACCACCCATCACGTTGATGATTATTCGGTGGAGAATTTGGACAGGCTGCTGGTGCGGCTGGTGGAAGAAGAGCTGGCCTATCAGGGCCGGCCGCTGGCCCGGGCGCAGTAAAACCCTCGCAAAAATCCGTGCTTTGTGGTATAGTAGCCGCACGCTGCGACTTTATCGAAATTGTGGTAACCCGATGGCTGAATTACTGACTACTCAACAACTGATCGAACTCCTTAAAGTTGACCGCACCACAGTTTACCGGATGCTTAAAAATGGGCAGCTATCCGGGGTAAAGGTGGGCAACCAGTGGCGTTTTCCACGGGAACAGGTCGAAGGTTTGTTGTCGGGCAGCGCATCCAATGAGCCGGCAGGCGGGCAAACTTCGCGGGCCATCCCGATTATCCCGCTGAACTGCGTGCAGGTTATCCAAAATGTGTTTGCCGAGGTGGCCGAGGTGGGCGCAGTGACTACCGCTCCCGGCGGCGAGCCGCTGACCGAGATCAGCAACTGCTGCAACTTTTGCCAGCTTATGCTAAACAGCGACAGCGGCAAACAGGCCTGTATTGGCAGTTGGCGCAAACTGGCCGATCAATCCCGGCGCAAACCGGAGTTTGTCGCCTGCCACGCCGGGCTGCAATACGCCCGCGCCCGCATCGAGGTGAATGACCGGCTGGAGGGAATGTTGATTGCCGGGCAGTTTTACGCCATCCCCCCCGACCGGGCCGAAGAACAGGCCCGGATTGTCCGGCTGGCCCAAAAACATGGCATCGATGAAACGGCGCTGGCGCTGGCCGCCACGGAATTGCCGGTGCTCAATACCCGCAAACGGGAACGGATTAGCAGTTGGTTGGAAAGCGTAGCCCAAACGTTTGAACAGATCAGTTGCGAGCGCGCCGATTTGATGGGCCGCTTGCAGATTATCGCCCAAATGAGCCGGTTCCCCGGCGATTAAAAATCGGGGCGGACGCAATGCGCCCGCCCCGTTGCCCTTCTCTATTTTGAGTTCATTCGCGGATAGCCGCCAACGGCGGCTTAATTTATCAGCCTCAGCCACCGCCGGTGGCGGCCTTCATTTCCAGCTTCACTTTTGGCACAAACTCAATATCCTCAAATTCATGCGGCTCCGGGTAGGCGGCGGGATACTGCGCCCCCAGCGCCGCCGGGAAGCGATAGCGCAGCGTGTCGCTGCCGGGCTGGGCGGTGGGGATGGGCGTGGGCAGCAGCATGGCCACGGCCACTGCGGTGGCCCCTTCCGGGTGAATGTTAAAGGTGTCCAGCCAGTTGTTCACCCCGCCTTCCAAAATATAAACGTTGGCCACGCTTTCGGCGGCCAGCGTTTGCCAAACGGCGGTGGCGGCGGTTTCGTCGTTGCTCATAACCACAAACAGGGTGTTGGCCGGTTTCTGGCGCAATGTTTGGGCCAGCGCCGGCAGCTTATCCGGCGCAACCAACTGCGCGTCGCCCACGTGGAACAGGTTGTAGTCGCTTTCGGGCCGCACATCAAGCATTACCGTGGACACCCGGTCGTTGTAAATGTACTCCAGCAACTCGGCGGGGTGGATGTACACCTCGCGGTTGTCTAGCAGCGGCTGCTTTTCGGCGGCCATCTGCTGCCATTTATCGGCGGGGGTGGGCTGGCCAATGAACATCACCGCCACGGCGACGGCAATCAGCGCCGCCGCGCCGGCCAGTTTGGCGCGCCGCGGCCCGGTTTGGGGCGCTGCGCCGGTCATCCACGTTTCTGTTTTTTCCACCAGCCAGAACAGAAACACCGCCATCACAATAACGGCCACCACCACCACGCCCGCCGGCAGGCCAAACAGCTCCGGCAGGGTAAAGCGGCCCATGTTGGATGAATTCCAGAAATCGCTGAACCAGGCGTCGATGGTTTCGCCAAACACAAAGATACCGCCCAGCAGCCCCAGCACAAAGAATATGGCATCCTTTTTGAGCGTGGCCAGCCCCACCAGCGATGTGCCGGGGCAAAAACCGCCAATCACAAAACCCACCCCCATAATGATGCCGCCGACAATGCCGGGCCACAGGTAAGTGGGGTTAACGTACACCCGGTTAAAATCGAGCAGCCCCAGGCCGGTTGCGCTAAAGACCAGCACCATAGCCACCACAATGGCGGTGAACATCACTTTGAACACCGTCATATCGGTCAGGTAAAACTGGGCGGCCAGCTTGGTTGAGTTGCCAAAGCCGCCCATTTCCAGCACGTAGCCAAAGCCCACGCCGATGAGCAGCCCCACCAGGTAGTAACCGATTTTGCCGTAAACGGCCTCTATTGGAAACGGGCCGGGAAAAGATGCGAACAGGTCCATGAGTCCTCCTAAATCCACAGCCGGCGCAGGGTGTAGGCCAGCGCGTACGCGCCCACAAACACCGCCAGTAAAAAGGCCCAGCTCCCCACCGACAGCACCGCCCCGCCCGACAACCCCTGGCCGGAGGTGCAGCCGCGGGCAAACCTGGCCCCGTAGCCCATTAAAATTCCGCCCAAAAAGGCCATCAGCCAGCGCGTTTTGGGGGTAATCTGCGGCCCTTTGTTGGTTTCAAACTTAACCCGGTGGTGAATTAACCCGGAGGCAAAGCCGCCAATTATCACGCCCAGGCTCAAAAAGACCCAGTAGTCATCCAGCGGATTTTTCTCGCCGCCGGCCATGCTCACCAGATACGGCACCACATTAACGTGCTGCGGGGCAAGGGCGTCTTCTAAAAAAACCACGTAGCGGTTAAGCGGGCCAGACGCCCCCAGCCCGCTGCCGGTGAGAAAGAAGGCGGCAAACAGCACCACCCCCAACAGCAGCCCGACCATGTACGGGTTTGAGTACGGTTTGGCTTGTTTTTTAGCCATGCCATCCATTTTTAAATTGCCTCCATCGCTTCAGGTTGCGCGCCCTGGGCGCGGTCAGTTGGGGCGGCGGGCTGGCCGTTGGCAACTTCCACTTCGTCCCAACCGTTAATCATCGATTCAATCCCGCCCAGCACCGTGTGGCCGGTGGTGGTCAGGTAAATGTGCATAACAATAAACGAGGCCAGCAGCCAGGCGATCAGGCTGTGCAGCGGGGCCAGCACCGGCAGCCCGCCGAGCATCTGCGCCCAATCCGGCCAGATTTGCATGCCCCAGATAACCACGCCGGTAATCACTTGCAGCGGCAGCAGCACATTGAGCAGGCCAAAGTAGGTCATCTGCTGGAGCGGGTTGAGCTTTTTCTGCGGCGTCTTGGCAAAGGGATGCTGTTCGTTTTTAAAGATGCCGCGCACATAAAAGGTGGCCTGGGTAATCATCTGCACAAAAAAGCCGCTGGGTTTGGGGATGTACTGCCTGATCTCGCCGCTGGCCACGTGGTAAAACACGGCCAAAAAGGCGTTTGCCAGCAAAATAAAGCCCAGCACGTTATGCACCTGCACCACATACGAAAAGGAGAACAGGCCGAACATATCCGGCTTGTGGATAATCAACCCGGTAAAAATCAGCAGGAAGATGGTGGCCGCTTGCAGCCAGTGCCACAACCGTTCATAGATGGTGTACATGTACACCCGCCGGGTTTGGCGGGCGCGGTGCGGCGCGCGGGCGGCGGCAACCACCCGCAGCCCGGCGTGCGCCATTACCCCCAAGGCGGTGCCCAAAAAGGCCAGCACGCCTAGCCAGTCAATCCACGGCACCGAGCTGTAACCAAACACGTACAGCCCCTGGCCGGCCACGTTGGGCCGGTAGCTCAGGCTGCCATCCGGCGCGCTTTCAAAAGCGCCGGCGTGGTGAATCTGGCCATCGCCAAAGAATTGCGGCAGCACGCCGCCGGGCAGGTAGGCGGCCACCTGCATCGGTGCGGCCACCCGCGAGGCGCTGCTGTGGCAGGCGGTGCAATCGCGGGTAGCCCACTCGCCGTTGGTTACGTTGTGGCTGATGCTGTACGGCTGCACTTCGGCTTTAATGTGAACGTTGTCCAGCCCCAGCGCTTCCAGATTCTGCCTGATGAGCGATTCTTTTTCCGGCATGTCCAGCCGCAGCTCGCTGTTGTCCAGCGCGCCGTCCTTGTTGGCGTCAAACACGGCCAGCACGCCGGCGCGGTAGCCGCCATCCTCCAAAAAAGCGGCCTGCAAATCAATCTGGCGCACCGGGCGCTCCGGCTGGCCGTACACCCAGTACCAGGCCGCCACCAAATTAAAGGGACTCAGCGGCGCGCCGCCTTCCGGGCGCTGCTGCGGCATCAAAATGGGGGCAAAACCGGTGATGAGGGTGTTGATGTTGCCGGTATCGCCTTCTGCGCCGCGGCACACCCGCAAATTCTGGCCATCCGGGTTAACCACCGTCCAATCTAGCTGTTGAAAGGCCGGCGCGTGCATTTGCGGCACGTGGCAGCTTTCGCAGCTAACGCTGTCAAAGTGGGCCTGTTTGTAGGGCAGCCAATTGTGCACGGCGTTGGCATCGTGGCAGCCCTGGCAGCGGCGCATGCTGTCGTTGTATTCCGGGGCGGCGGTGCCCTGCGCGCTCTGGCCCTTGGCAAACTGGTGCGAAGGCCGGTAGAGGTAATCGGCAATATCGATGCGCCGGGCGTCGAAAATAAGGTGGGTGAGGCTGTTGTCTTTGCTGCCCTGAAAGTAAACCGGGTTGTTGAGCGAGGCGTGACAATCCACGCAATCTACCACCCGCTCGGCGTGAATATCCCACGCCCGCGCCAGCGACTCTTTGTTTTGCAGGTTCATGCCGGTTTCATTGAGCCGCTGCGGCGAGAAGATTTCGCCGGTGGTGGCGGTGCGCCAGTCGCACTGCTGCAAAACCACCGGGGTATCGTTGCTGGTGTGGACCAGGCCGTGGCACTGGCCGCAGTTGCTGTTGGTGGGGTCTTGCATGGTTACATACGGCTGCGCCAGTTGGCCGTCGGGGGTAAAGGCGGCGGGATTCCAGGCAAGCTGGCCGTTGGTTTGGGTCACAATGCCGGTGCCCAGCAGGGTGGCGGTATTGGCCCAGGCAAAGTTGCCGCCGGACAGGGCTTCGCCGCGGGCCTGGCCGTTGGGGTTGGGGATGTGGCACAAAAAACAGTTCATTTCAACCGTGCCAGACTCGGCCCAGTTCCACGGCTCCGGCTGGCCGGTTTGCGGGTTAAGCGTGCTGGCGGCGGGGTTGGCCGCGTCGGGCGGCAGGGCGGTGAGGGGCGCGCCATCGGCGGTGGTTTGAGCCGGACCGCCGCCCACATGCCGAAAGCCAAACTGCCGCAGCCAGTCGGCGGTGCTCAAATCCAGCCGGTCATCGCCGGCGGGGCTAAGATAGCGGTAGGTAATGGGGTTCCATTTGCCAAAAAAGCCGGGGCTGGTATCCCACGGATGGCCGCCCGGCACGCCGCCCGCTTCGGTAGCGGCGCTCTGGCCCACATCGGCGTGGAAGCTGTGGCCGGCAATGTAGGCGGTATCGTGGCAGCCGCCGCAGGTTTTCATGGTTGAAATTGGCTGGCCGCTGGTGAGCACATTGTTGCCGTCGGCATTCAAAACCGAAAAGGTGGGGTGCAGGTTGCCGGTTGGCTCCTGGGCCAGGGCCGCGCCGGCGGCCGCCAGCAGCCCGGCCAGCAACCCGGCGGCGATAATCAGTTTGAGACCGGAAAATCTGAGGGAGGCGTTCATTGGGCATCCTTTTGGAGTTTTTGCGAAACGGCGATAGAAAATTTACGCCCGCCGTGCTTTACCGGGTCGCCTTCGTAGCCCAGCGCCGTCCAATCGAGCCGGCCGCCGGCTTCGCTGTGGCAATCTACGCATTGCAGGGCATCTTCCTGGGGCGAGACCATGTGGGTGGTGGGCCAGACCATTTCGGTTTCGGCAAAGTTGTACTGGCCGCTAAAGGCCAGCCCGGACGTTTGCGAGCCGAGCCGCAGCGCCTGTTCCCAGTTAAAATCGGTCCAGTAGCCGCCTTCGCCAAAGGTTTTGGGGATTAAAAAGTAGTTGTATTCGGCATCAAACACCTGCTTGCCGCGATGCACTTTGAACGGCCAGATTTTGGCGGTGGGGTCGTGGATGTCGCCGTTGGGCTGATTCATGGCCGTAACGCCGGCGGGGTCAATTTTATCACCCTTGATGTAACGCTGAGTGGTGCCGTTGTACCAGAAATATTCCGGCGGCAAATCTTTTTGGTACTCAAATTGCCCCTTGATTTTGAGGTACTGGTGCGGGTCTTCCGCGCGATCCTGGCCGGCCTGGCTCCAGTCCCAGTCAATTTTGGTGGCCTCTTTTTTGGCCATAGTGGGGATGTGGCAGGTTTGGCAGGCCACGGCGTTGGTGTGGTCGTTGAGCCGCTGGTCGGTGTGCGGCGTTTCGTTGTGGCAATCGGTGCAGTAGACCTGATTTTGGGTGGCCAGCGCGCCAATGCTCACCGACGATGAGCGGCCTTTGATGTTGTGGTCGCTGGTTTGGTGGCAGGTGATGCACTGAAAACCCAGCTCGCCCATGTGCACGTCGATGCGGGCGGTGGGGTAGTAGAGACTTTCGTCAAGGTCGCCGTGCTTGACGGCGTTACCGCCGCCGCCGTTAAAGTGACAGCTACCGCAATTTTCGCGGGTGGGGCTGGCCACGCTTTGCGCCGCCGCCGCCAAATCAACACCCTCTTTTGGGAGACCGGCCTGCCCCTTTTTGTAGCCGCCGGTCTGGTCGTGGCAGACCAGGCAGTCAACCGCGGCGGTGTTAGAAAAATCAAAGGTGTCATCCTGCCAGCCGTAGCCGGTGTGGCAACTGGTGCAGCCCGGCCAGTTGCCTTCGATGCCAATGCAGAAGTTGTTGATGGCGTTCTTTTTGCCCAGGGCAATCTCTTTGTTGTGCTCCGGCGAGTAGACGGGGTCGCTTTCCCAGCGCCAGTGGGAGGTGTGGATCACCTGCTCGGCGGATTGGGGGTGGCAGGTGCGGCAGGCGGCGGTTACTTCCTGGCCGGTTTCGTAGGGGCCGGGCAGCAGCTCTTTGTGGTCGGTGTGCAGGGTGGGGGTGGGCAGGTGCGCCTGGGAGTTGTCTCGCGGTGGGGTTGGCGGCTGCACAAAGAGCAAAATGGGGATAATGATAATGGCCAGGGTAACGGTGGTGCCAAGCAGCCAGATATATTTAGAATTTTTCATAACGCCTCGTTTGGATTCACCGGTCAATCCGGTTCAAATAGTAACACGGGTTGGAGCCGGGCAAGATAAAGACCTGCAAGGGATATCCAGTCTCGCAGGCCCGGCGATTTTCATACCTGGCAAAATCCGCGGTTTGCAGCCGATGGCACAGCGCCGATCTCAACCGGTATGATAATATTCGCAATTCCGAATACATTACTTCGTGAAAAATATAACACGCAGACCGATTCCGTGATAGTGACAAATGTCACAAAAAGATGTGACATTTGTCACTATCACATCTTTTTATAAGTTATTACTATTGCAATGTATTGTAATAAGTTGCATTAAATGCAATATGCACCACCTTTTGGCTGGGCGGCGCGACAAATATCGCCACAAAAGCGCCTGTTGCTACTGATCTTTGCCAGATATTTTGTATACTATCAAAGTAATTGAATATTCGTATACACGGATGTGATCTTCAGAGAGGGCAGAACTTAATGAATAAACCCGACATTCAGGAACTTAGAAATATGCATGCCAACCTGTGCCAGGCCATTGCCGACCCCACCCGGATCGCCCTGTTGTACGAACTGGGCGAAAGCCCCAAACACGTCAACCAACTGGTAGAAGCGCTGGAACTGCCGCAAGCCACAGTTTCCCGGCACCTTAAAATTCTGCGAGACCGGACGCTGGTTATCACCCGGCGCGATGGCCCGTACGTGTACTATCGGCTGGCCGACCCGCGCGTGCTGGAGGCGCTGGAAATCATGCGCAGCATTCTGGGTGATGTGATGACCCGCCACCATCGCTTGGCCGAAGATGCGGCGGCCTGATTTGGCCCTTATCCGCCGAATGTGCCTCTTCATTCCAGGTTATTTTTAGTAACAAATGTCATAAAAAATAGTGACTTTAGGCACTATCACCAACAGGCCGGCGTGTGATAGACTCAGACTCAGGTTTAACGCGCTAAAGGAGTGACACCGATGTTACAAACCGATTCTCTCAACAAACTTTATGTCGAAGCGACCACCGCCTGCAACCTGGATTGCCAGATGTGCCTGCGCCGCACCTGGGACGAACCCATCGGCCACATGCCGCTGGCCACCTTTGCCAAATTGATGGACGATGTGGCCCAACTGCCCGCCCCGCCGACCATCCACCTGAGCGGTTACGGCGAACCGCTGGCCCACCCCCATTTTCTGGAAATGGTGCGGCTGGCCAAAGCTACCGGCGCCAAAGTTGAAATCACCACCAACGGCATGCTGCTCACCCCAAAAATGGCCCAGGCGTTGATCGATCTGGACCTCAACCGGCTAATGGTCTCCATCGACTCAGTACGCCCGGAGTTGTATAACGACATCCGCGTTCGCAGCGACTACAAAACGGTCATCGACAATTTGCGCCACCTGCGCCGGCTAAAACTGCGCGGCAAAGGCCGCCACAGCAACCCGCAGGTCGGCATTTCATTTGTGGCCATGCGCAGCAACGTGGCCGATCTGCCCAAACTGCCGGCGCTGGCCACCTACCTGGGCGCGTGGGAAATCCAGGTTTCAAATCTGGTGCCGCACACCCCGGATATGGAAAACGAAATTCTGTACGGCCGCTCACTGCGTTCGGCGGCCTACCGCGCCTCGCGCTGGGTGCCGGATATGAACCTGCCCAAAATGGACATGGATACCGACATCCGCGGCCCGGTGAGCGACCTGTACGACTCAACCGTCAGCCTGAGCTGGCTGGACCAGAGCCTGAGCCGGCGCAATAACTATTGCCGCTTTGCCCAGGAAGGCTACGCCGCCATTCGCCAGGATGGCGAGGTTAGCCCCTGCCTGCCGCTGCTGCACGATCACCCCACCTACCTGCTCAACCGCCGCAAGCAGATTACCCATCTCAGTTTGGGCAACATCAACCAGCAATCGCTGGGGCAAATTTGGGAATCGCCGGAGTTTGCCGCCCACCGCCAGCGGCTGCTCGATTTTCCGTTTTCGCCGTGCAGCACCTGCGGCGGCTGCGAGCGCTTCCCCGGCAACTGGGTCGATTGCTCGCACAACACGTTTCCCACCTGCGGCGGTTGCCTGTGGAGCCAGGGTTTTGTGCAATGCCCGTAACCAACCTGGCACCCGGGTTCCCGGCGGCAAAATTCTGAAAGACCCAACCCAGCCATGCACGAACTCCCCGTAACCCAAAGCGTCCTGTCTATTGCCGTTGACGCCGCCCAAAATAACGGCGGCGGGCGGGTGCTGGCCATCAACCTGGTCATCGGCGAGATGGCCAGCATTATCGATGACTCGGTGCAGTTTTATTTTGATATTCTGAGCAAAGATACCCTGGCCGAGGGCGCGGCGCTCAATTTTCGGCGCGAACCGGCCACCGCCACCTGCCTGGATTGCCAGCAGCAAACGCCCGTCAAACCGCCGCTGGCGTCGGTGTGCCTCCGGTGTGGCGGCAGCCGCCTGGTTGTGACCGGCGGCAAAGAATTTTATGTAGAAAGTATTGAGGTTGATGATGAAAACCATTCCGGTAGTTAAAGAAATTCTCAACGCCAACGATCAAATTGCCCAAGAAAATGACATCCTCCTGAAATCCCACCGGATTTTCGCCCTCAATTTGATGGCTTCCCCCGGCGCAGGCAAAACCACCTTCATTCTGGCCACCTGCGACCGTCTGCCGCTCGCGCTCCGGCCCGGCGTCATCGAGGGCGATTTGGCATCCAGCATTGATGCTGATAAAATATCGGCACGAGGTATTCCCGTAGTCCAGATTAACACCGGCGGCGGCTGTCACCTCGACGCCCCCATGATCCGCTCCGGCCTTTCACAACTCCCGCTAAACGACATCACCCTGCTGTTTATTGAAAACGTGGGCAACCTGGTTTGCCCGGCTAACTTTAAACTTGGCAGCGATCTGAACATCGTTGTGGCCAGCGTGCCGGAAGGCCACGATAAACCCTACAAGTACCCCACCATGTTTGTGGCCGCCAATGCGGTCATTCTCAACAAAGCCGATATGATCGAAGTATTTGAATTCGACGTCGATTATTTCCGGCGCGGCGTGCAGATGGTCAATCCAAACGCCCCTATTTTCATTGTCTCCAGCAAAACCGGCGCCGGGCTGGACGACTGGCTAACCTGGCTGGCGCAGCAAACCTCGCGCAAAGGGTAGGTGATGTCCGCCTCTGCGCCTGCTGCCGGCCAGCGCCTGTGCGTCGAGATCAACGGCGCGGTGCAGGGCGTTGGTTTTCGCCCGTTTGTATACCGGCTGGCCACCGAACTGGCCCTGACCGGTTGGGTCATTAACAATTCAAAAGGTGTTTTTATTGAGGTTGAGGGGGATCAAGCTGCTTTAGATAGCTTTTTGGAGCGTCTGTCCAAAGAAAAACCACCCCGAGCCATTATCCACAGCCTGTCTGCCGACCAGCGGCTACCGCTTGGATACAAGCAGTTTGAAATCCGGCACAGCGAGGAGCACGGCGCTAAAACCGTGCTCGTCTTGCCCGATGTTGCGACCTGCGCAGATTGCCTGGCAGAAGTGCTCACTCCATCTGACCGCCGTGCCGGATACCCCTTTACCAATTGTACCAACTGTGGCCCGCGCTTCAGTATTATTCAGGCGTTGCCCTACGACCGCCCCAACACCACCATGCGCCAGTTTGAAATGTGCCCGGCTTGCCTGGCCGAGTACACCAACCCGCTTGATCGCCGCTTTCACGCCCAACCCAACGCCTGTCCCGAGTGCGGGCCGCAGTTGGAATATACCGATTTACGATTGACGACAACGGTCCCCGCAGCGAAGCGGAGTGGGATTGACGATTTACGATTAGACGACCCATCGATTATCTCCAAAATCCAAAATACCCAAAGGGCACTTCGTCTAAAATCTAAAATTGACCAAACTGTAGCGGCGTTAAGTGCCGGATTAATTGTTGCCGTCAAAGGGCTGGGCGGCTTCCATTTGATGGTCGATGCGGCCAACGCCGACGCCGTGGCCCGCCTGCGCCAGCGCAAGCAGCGCACCGATAAACCGCTGGCCCTCATGGCCCCCACCATCGAGCAGGCCCGCGCGTTGGTGGAAATTTCGCCGCTGGCGGAAACGCTGCTCACCAGCGCCGAAGCGCCCATTGTGCTGCTGCCGCGCCGGCCCAACGCGCCCATCGCCGAGGGCATCGCCCCCGGCAACCCCTATTTGGGCGTGATGCTGCCCTACACCCCGCTGCACCACCTGCTGCTGGCTCAGTTTGGCCGGCCGGTGGTGGCCACCAGCGGCAACCTGTCAGACGAACCCATCTGCATTGACAACGCCGAAGCCCGCCAGCGGCTGGGCCACATCGCCGACGCTTTTTTGCTGCACAACCGCCCCATCGAGCGCCACGTTGACGACAGCGTGGCCTGGCTGCTCGATGGCGCGCCGCGACTGCTGCGCCGGGCGCGCGGGTTTGCCCCGCTGCCGGTTTTGCTGCGCGATGACCTGCCCCCGATTCTGGCCGTGGGCGCGCACCTCAAAAATACCGTCGCCCTCAGTGTAAAAAATCAGGTGTTTATCAGCCAGCACATCGGCGATCTGGAAACCGCCGAATCGCTAACCGCTTTTGAGCGGGTCATCGCCGATTTTCTGCGCCTGTACGAAGCCGAACCCGTGGCCATTGCCCACGATTTGCACCCGGAGTATTTATCAACCAGGTGGGCGCAGGAACAATTATCAATTATCAATTACCAATTACCAATGGCTGATGACTCAACCCAGTCGAAAATCGTAAATCGTAAATCCAAAATCGAGTTAATCGGCGTGCAGCATCACCACGCCCACCTGGCCGCGTGTCTGGCTGAAAACGGCGAAACCGGCCCGGCGTTGGGCATTATTTGGGATGGCACCGGCTACGGCACGGACGGCGCTATTTGGGGCGGCGAATTTTTGCGGGGCGATGCCGCCGATTTTGAGCGGGTGGCGCACCTGCGGCCCTTCCGGCTGCCCGGCGGTGACGCGGCGGTGAAAGAGCCGCGCCGGGTGGCGCTGGCCCTGCTGTGGGAGCTGTTTGGCGAG
>CAYOXS010000094.1:10201-18141 GCA_964407935.1 uncultured Caldilineaceae bacterium | reverse complement strand
GATCAACCATCAATGTGGGCGGGCCTTTGACCAGTTCTACCAGCGTGTAGGTTTTAGTTTTGTCAGCAAACGGTTGCTGGGGTGATGTTTCGTCCATTTTTACTTTACCGGGAGTAGGGAGTATGTCATTCTGAGTGGCCGCAGGGAACGAAGAATCTCATTGAGATTCTTCGGCCTATGGCCTCAGAATGACAACTCTGCTGCTCTTATTTGAACGCTTTTTTCCTACTCTTTACTTCCTACTCCTTGCTTTCTACCTCGTTGGCGGCCAGGCCGCCGTCTTTGCGCACCCGCCAGATATGCAGGCTGGTCAGCAGGCCAATGCCCAGCGGAATGAGCATCACGTGCAGGGCGTAAAAACGAGTCAGCGCCTCCTGCCCCACTTCCGGCCCGCCGAGCAAAAAGCTCCGTGCCTGCCCGCCGATGCCGGGGGCGTAGCCGGCCACGCTGGTGCCCACGGTGATGGCCCAAAAGGCCAGTTGGTCCCACGGCAGCAGGTAGCCGGTAAAACTGGCCGCCAGCGTCAGCAGCAGCAAAAACACACCCACCACCCAGTTGAATTCGCGGGGCGGTTTGTACGCGCCGGTGTAAAACACGCGGGCCATGTGCAAAATCGCGGCCAGCAGCATCAAATGGCCGCCCCAGCGATGCAAATTGCGCAGTAGCTGGCCAAACGGCACCACCGTTTGCAGCGTGATAATGTAACTGTAGGCGCGCTCAACGGTGGGCACGTAATAAAACATTAACAGGATGCCGGTCAGCACCAGCTCGGTGAAGAGGATGGCGCAAATAACGCCCAGCCCAAACGAGTAGGTGGGCCGCAAACTGCGGCGGCTCACTTTGACCGGGTGCAGGTGCAAAAACAGGTTGGTGGTCATCACCAGCGAGCGGTCCAGCGGGTTATCCGGCCAGCCGTGCCGAAAAATGGAGCGCCACACCCGCGAGCGCGTCAGCCGTTCACGCATAGGTCAGCGCCTCCTGAAAACGGAAGGCTTCCATGCTGATGGCCCCGGTGGGGCAGCGCTCGGCGCAGAGGGCGCAGCGGGTGCAGGCGTCGTCATCTTTGAGCATGGCCGCCGCCGTGGGCGCAGATTCGGCCTGCCAGTTGGCCAGCGGTGCGCCCAGGTGGGTTTCAACGGCGCGGCGCAGGGCGGCATCGCCATCAATCTGGCTGAGGCTGACAATTTTCAGACAATTCCAGGGGCAAACATCCACGCAGCCGTTGCACAAAATACACTTGCTGCCGTCAAAAATGGTGTTGACGCTGCATTCCAGACAGCGCGCGCCCTGTTCCGCGGCTTCGGCCTCGGAGTAGCCCAGCTCAACCACCGAAATGCCGGTGCGCCGGTCGATGGGCACCGTTGGCACGGGGCGGCGTTCCAGCTTGCACCAGTTGTCGAACATGACGTGGTTGGGCAGTTCGGTCCATTCCGGCTGGGTGTAAATGCGCAGCCGCCGGTTTTGCAGGTGCTGTTCCATGCCCAGCGCCGCCAGATGGCCGTGCTTTACCGCGTCGATGAGCAGGCGCGGGCCGTAGGCAATATCGCCGCCGGCAAACACATCCGGGGCGGAAGTCTGGCCGGTGTCGGGGTTGATGGCCACAAAACCGCGCGGGGTCAGGTTGATGTCGTTGGCCCCGCCCAGCGCGTCCAGATCGGCCTGCTGGCCAATGGCCAAAATCACGGTATCGCACTCCCACACGCGGGCGGTGTTGGGTTTAAAGGTGGGCGCAAAGCGGCCCTGGCTGTCAAAAACCGCTGCCACGTCGATGACTTCCACGCCGGCCACTTTGCCTTCAACACCAACAATCCGGTGGGGGCCGCGCCGGGGAAAAATCTGGATGCCCTCTTCCAGCGCCTCTTCAACCTCAAATTTCGAGGCCGGCAGCTCGTCCCAGCTTTCCAGCGCGATCATGCGCACGTCGGTCACACCCAGCCGCAGGGCGGTGCGGGCCACATCCAGCGCGGTGCGAACGGTGTCGCTCCCTTCACTGGTGCGGGCCGGCACATCCCGCAACGCCGATTGCTGCTCGGCGGAAAGCTGGCCCAGTCGCAGGGCGGTGCGGGCGGCGTCCATGGCCACATCGCCGCCGCCAACCACCAGCACCCGCCGGCCCAACTCCACTTTGTACCCGCTGTTGTAGTTGAGCAGCAGGTCAACCGCGGTGATCACGCCATCCAGCGTGACGCCTTCAATGTTGAGCAGACGGCCTTTCATCAGCCCCAGCCCCAGGTAAATGGCGTCGAACTGGCGGCGCAGGTCGGCCAGTTTGATTTTTTTGCCGATGGGCGTGTTCAGTTTGACTTCAACGCCCATGTCCAGAATTTGCTGGATTTCCAGATCAAAGGCTTCCTGATCGAAGCGGAAGGCCGGTACGCCATAGCGGATCATCCCGCCGAGTTTGGAACCGGCTTCAAAGATGGTGACGTGGTGGCCCAGTAAAGCCAGATCATGGGCAACGGTTAAGCCCGATGGCCCGGCCCCGATGACCGCCACCCGGCTCCGACGGCGGCCCGGTTGAGCGGCCAGCTTGCGCAACTCCTCGCGGGACCAGCGCACGGCGGAAAATTGAGAGATTGGCCCGGTTCCCGGCCGGGCGCCGCGAGCAGTTTTGCCGGGGTTGGCAGAAAACAGGGCGGCTGCATTTTGGGTAACGGTTTCCAGCGGCACAAAGGCCGCCGCCGGTACCCGGCCGGGCAGCCGGACGCCGGCTTCGGGGCCGTGGCGCTCGGTGACCACCCGTTTGAGCGGGCGAATGGCCACGGCTTCGGCCTGCGGCGAAAGGGCGGCGCGGCGGCAGGCGGCTTCGCAGGGTGCGCCGCAAATGCGGCCGCAAATGGTGGAAAGCGGGTTGGGGTCGTGGGCAATCTGGTAGCCGGTTTCAAACTCGCCGCGGGCAACGGCGGTTACATAGCCGCGGGCGTCGGTTTGCACCGGGCAGGCCGCCTGGCATTTGATCTGGCTGCGCCAGTGGTTGACATCTGGCACGGTTACGGTGAATTTGCCGTTAGCCACGGATTACCCCCAAAGATAGGAGTCAGGAATCAGGAGTCAGGATTTAGGATTTAGGGGATTCCTGACCCGGTTTTACTGAAATTGCGAATAACCGAATTGCGAGTTGCGAATGAGCGAGTCTGTGAGTCAGCGACTCTGTGACTCTGCGGCCCTTCAACCCTGCGAATGGCGAATTGCGAATGAACGAGTCTGCGACCCTCCTCACTCCTCACTTCTCACTCCTCTTTTGTTTGGTCAAAGGCCAGGTGCAGCACCGTGCCCTGCTCGATGGTGATTGTTTGGTCAAACAACGGCCGGCCGGCGGCCGTTAATCGAATCTGGTGCTGGCCGGCGGTAACCGCAACCGGCTGCAACACGTTGGCCGAAGTTACGGCCAGCGCGGGCACGCCGTCTACTGTCAACTCTACCGGTGCGGCGGCGGACTGACGCACGGCCACGTTGATGCCGGCCTGGGCGTTTTGGTAGGGCGTAAATGGAGTGTAGGTGAGCCGCACTTGCAGCAGCAGCCCCACCGCCAGAATGATGGCCGCGACGATCAGATTGCGCCGGCTGAACATGGCCATCACCTGGCTCAGGCTGGTGGGCGCGTGCTGTTCATCGGCCTTGTTTTCAGCGCGATGCAGGGGCAGGGCGTCGGTGAAGTGGTCGGGGGCCAGCCAGGTAGTAAAGATGGGCGCGTCTTTAAAGCGTGGTTTGAGTTTGGGCGCGCGCATTCGCTCCAACCGTTCGGCGGTCCAGATGTTGCCCTCGCGGTTGGTGCAGTCGTTGGGCGGGCAGCCGACCACCTGCACTTCGGCCGCGCCGGCATCCAGAGCGTGAGTCATCAAGCCGGGATTAACCATGGCCACGCAGGTGACCGGCACCACTTCGGCCAGCGCGTCCTCAGCCCGATCCGGCTCGATGGATTGGGCGTAGGTGTGGGTGTTGTGCGCCGCATGGCGCTCGCAGGTGAAAACCAGTTTGACGGGCCGGTTGGTGGTTTTGGCGCTATCCAGCCGGGCGGCGATGTCTTGCCAGAGCAGTTCGGGCTGGTTATCGCCCAGCGAAATGGCCATTGTGTCGCAACTGCCAATGCAAATGCCGCACGAAACGCACAGGTTGGGGTCAACCACGGCCAGTTCGGCAAAAGGGGTGTTGTCGCTGCGCGGCACCATCGACAGGGCGGTGTAGGGGCAATCGAGCACGCAGTGGGTGCAGCCGGTGCAGCGTTCGGCGGTAATGGTGACCGGTTTCAGTTTGGGGCGCGGAAAGAGCCACGGAATAACCGTTACCAGCGCGGTGGCAGCCAGAATCAGCAGGCTTATCCAGATTGCGGCGGGAACGCTGCGCAGCGACGGCGGCAGGTAAAACAGAAAAATGGGGTCGAGCGGAGTGGTGCCGGGCATGATGTTGAAATTGGCCGGCGGCAGCATGCCCGCCGGAAACGCGACGCCGGCAATTACCAGCAGCGCGCCCATGCCGATGATCCAGTAGCGTGGCGGGAAAAATTTGGGCCGCTGCAGCCGTTTGATGTGCAGCCAGTAAAACACGCCGGCAATTGCTGTTAGCCCCACGTGCACAACCACCAGCAACAGCATCAGCAGCCAGCCGTTTTGGCCAGCCACAGAGGCGTCCATAAACTGAAAATAAAAGCCGGTAGCCAGCGCCGGCGCGGCGTTGAGCAGGTTAACAAAGGCATCGGTGATCAGTTGCGCGCCCTGGTCCCACAGCAGCCAGTAGCCGGTAAGGCCGGCCAGCCACAGCCAGGCCACAGAAATTACCCCGGCGGCCCAGCCCAGCCAGCGCGGCCCGCGGAATCGATCCATAAAAAACATACGGATGGCGTGCAGCATGCCAAAAATCATCAACCCGCCCGATGCGTAGCGGTGGATGGCCCGCGCCGCGCGCGAAACAATAAACCGTTCCATACTTTCAACGGAGGTGTAAGAGATGTCGTAGCCGTACTGGTAGAACATCAGCACGTAAACGCCGGTGATGACCACCACCACCAGCATAAAAAAGGCGATGGTGTCGCTGTAGTAGAGCGGGTTGAGTTGAGATGTGCCCACTAGTTTATTGATGGGTTCTTTGGCCAGCAGCGCCAACTGCTCAACCCGGCGCAACAACCCGCGCTCTGTGCCGGAACGAGCGTCCCAATCGATGGCTTGTTTGCCGGCGGAGCGCCGGTCGGCCGGGGGCAGTTTGTCCCAGGTAGTCAGCCGGGGTTTGGTTTTTTTTGGTTCGATCTGTTCAGGTGGGGTCGAGTCTGGCATTTTGGATATCCTGTTCGCTTTTGCGCGATCATCTGGCCGCATCAGAGCGATACGACCGGACGATTGAGCAAAAGCCGGCCCGGCGGGCAGCGCGTTGTCCGCCGGGCCGGAAGAATCTATTTGTGAGTCATCAAAAAAGCTACCAGGTCCTTCACCTGTTGTTCAGACAGTTCCTTGGCCAGGGCAACCGGCATGGTGCCGACATCAAAACCTTCTACAGTGTAGACATCGGGCTGGGTGATCGATTCGGTCAGGTACTCTTCGGCGGACTTGCCGGCTTCACGGGTAGCCGCCGTGGTGGCAATCCCGGCCAGCGACGGGCCAACAATTTTAACGCCCGGTTCAAACGAGTGGCAGGTGACGCAGCCCGGCTGCGCGCCAATGAGCTTTTCATTGAACAGCTCTTCACCGGCCGCAGTGTTGGCCGCGCCGCCGCTGCCACCCGAGCTGCCGCCGCAGGCAGCCAGGCTAATGGCCACAACAAGTACAAGTAAGATGGTGAGTTTACGCATTATTTTACCTCTCCTGAAAATTGGGTTGAATGGTTTTGAATAGACCTTAAAAAGGGGGAAGAGATGTGACTCTCTGCCCCCGTATTCAACTTGTTGAGTTAATTTCTAACCTACCACGGTTTAAAACCGGGCGAGGTCGCCTCTGCGGTTCGGATCAGTTCATACAGGATGGGGCCGTAAGCCAGCACAATCAACAGCGCTGTGGCGGCCAGCCAGGGTTTCCATTGCGAAAGCCACATAGGGCCGGTTTCCGGGGCCACCATCGCTTCGGCTTCGGGCATTTGCGGCACTTCGTCTTCGGCCAGTTTTTTGCCAAAGAAGGGCGTGGCGATAAGGTTGGTGTACAGCAGCAACACCGAAATAAAGAGGATGACCCCGCCAATGCCCACAAAGATCAACGGCACGCGCCAGTCCGGGTTAAAGAAAACTTCGGCTTTGATGGCCGCGCCCAGCATCGTGCGGCGCGGTGCGCCTTGCAGGCCCACCAGATGCAGCCCCCGCGAGAAAAGGACCATGCCAATGAACCACGTCCAGGCTTGAGCCAGCGCTACTTGCGTATTCCACAGTTTGCGGCCGGTGAGGTGCGGCAGCAGCCAGTACATTGTCCCCATAAAAGTGAGGGTAACGGCCGAGCCAACCGTTAAGTGGAAGTGGCCGGGCACCCAGGCGGTGTTGTGGATAACAATGTTCATATTGTACGAGGCGTTGATCAATCCGCCAATGCCGCCAAAAATAAAGAGAATCATGGCCAGCAGTTGGGAGGTGAGTTCCGGCTTGCCCCAGGGGAGCTTCAAAATCCAGCCAAAGGTGCCGCTGCCGCCGTTGGCTTTGCCGGCAATGTTGAGCGAGGCGTACACATTAAACGCGGTCAGCAGACTGGGCACAAACACCGCATATGTTAGCACGGCATGCAGATATTTCCAACCGGCCGCGATGCCAGGGTCAACATACTGGTGGTGAAAGCCCAGCGGCACCGACAGCGCCAGAAACAGGAAAAATGCCAGCCGGGCCATCGGGTCGCTGAAGAGTTTGCCGCCGGCCAGTTTGGGGGCCATTGCGTACCACGACAGGTACGCCGGCAGCAGCCAGAAGTAAACCAGCGGGTGGCCGGTAAACCAGAAGAAAGTGCGGGCCAACTGCGGGTCAACCCCCTGCACCAAACCCAGCGACCAGGGGATGAGCATAATCAATTCTTCAACGGCAACGCCCAGAGTTGCAATTTGCCACAGAGCCATTGTGATCACGGCGGCCAGGGCAATGAACGGGGCGCGTTTGCCGGGGTTATCTCTGTACCAGGCAACCAGCGTAAAATACAAGCTAAACCCCACTACCCAACTGCCAACTACCATTACGGTGACGCCAATATAAAAGGCGGGGTTGGCTTGCAGCGGCGGGTAAAAGGTGTAGAGCACGGTGGCCATATCCAGCAGCAGCGGGATAGCCGCCACTACCAGCCCCAACGCCATCAGAATCAGGCCCAGGTTGCTGAGCCATTGGTAGCGCATGGGGCGATCCAAACTGCGGGCAGTGGCATAGGTTAAAAAGCCGGTAATAAACCAGGTAGTAAAAACCAGCGCGTTGAGCACGCCATGCAGGGTTAATCCCTGATAGTAGGATTGAGTCCACGGTACCAAAAAGTACAGGTCAACCCCCATTTGCTCCAGCGCTTGCAGCGGCCCATACAGTGAGCCCAAAAACAGGGCAAAAAAGGCCACTCCAAGATGAATGAGGGTGATTCGCTTCTCAAAAGCAAACTTCGGTTTGGCTGAAGTCGCAACGGTCATGTAGAGTACCTCCCGTAAAAATAAGTGATTCGCCGGGCTTGCGAGTTGGCACAGGCCGGGTCGAATTCCTCCTGGTATTTAGGTTTTGGCTGAACCTCTGAACAATGCAGGGCGTTGGTCAGGCGGTGTTCAACCGGAATAATTACAACTGCAAGGCGCTGACAATCAGGCTTATCGTCCCTCTACAATCACCTTGCCGGCCATAGTGTGGTGACCAATGCCGCAATATTCGTTGCAAACAAACGGATATTCACCCGTTTCTTCAAACGTGATGGTCACCCGGGAAACCTGGCCTGGAATTGTCATAATGTTTAAGTTGGTATTCCACAGCATAAAACCGTGCTGCACGTCTTTGCTGGTGATGAAAAAGGTGACCG
>CAYOXS010000094.1:0-10101 GCA_964407935.1 uncultured Caldilineaceae bacterium | reverse complement strand
TTCCACAGCATAAAACCGTGCTGCACGTCTTTGCTGGTGATGAAAAAGGTGACCGTTGAGCCAACCGGCACCCGGATTTCTTTCGGAGTCCAGTTCCATACCTGGCCGATAATGTAGGCTTCGTATTTGCCGCCGCCCAGATCGCGCAGGCCGGGTTCGCTGAAGGGGCCGGACTCGGTGACAACGCGGGGATCGACCCGTTTTTCCGGCACCGGCACCTGAATTCCAAAAGCGATGGACGCGATAGTGAGGGCAGCCACCATCAATACCAGCACCGTAATACTGACAATAATCCAGATTTTCTCGTAGGGGTCTATCCAGCCGTGTTCTTTAACAGATTGAGTTCCCGATGTCATTGCGCCATCCCTCTTTCAAGTAAAATCAGGTAAACATAACCCCACAATGCAATTGTGACCACAATAAACAGCAAGGCAAAAATCAGTGCGTTTTTGGCCACTTCCAGATAAGTTTTTTCATCGTACTCATCGTGGCCCGATTTCTCTAATTTGCTCACAGTTTCCCTCCGTCTTTTTTCTTGGGTTGACAAAAAGTGCAAGGCAGCAAAATTATTATTCCCCTCCTCTCAACTCCTCTCCTCCTTTCGAAGTGTGGTTGGAATACACCTTTACTCAAGCTCGGTTTTAACCAGATAATCCAGGTCGGCGGCCACGGTTTCTGGCGGCGTTTCAAACGCGTACACAATACGCCAGTTGCCCTGGGGATCAACCAAAGCCACCGATGCGGAATGGTCCATTAAATAGCCGGCTTGCGAGCCGTAATCCACCTTTTCGTAATGCGCTCCAAAGATTTTGGCCGTGTCCGCCAGTTCGGCCGGGGTGCGCGGGATCAGACCCAGCATAAACTCGGGCGAGAAATGGTTGACGTAATCTTCTAAAATCTCCGACGTATCGCGTTCGGGGTCAACGGTAATCCACAGGAACTGCACGTTGGGTTTGGTTCGATCGCTCAGCATGGCGTACGTTTTTTTGTAAGCCGACAGGCTGGCCGGGCAAACATCGGGGCAGGTGGCGTAGCCAAAGTAAACCAGCACAAATTTGCCGCGAAAATCGCTCAGGCTGACCGGCTGCCCGGTTCGAGACGAGGTCATTGTAAAATCGGCTACGGGTAGCGGCGGTTCCAACTGTAACCCCTTTATAGAGTACGGCCGTAGCGCCCGCCCGAGCATGTAAGCAGAAGCACCCATCACCACGGCCAAAAGCAGTCCACCCAATACCAACCATTTAAGCCAACCGTAGGGTTGGCGCGTGGACACAGCCGGATTGGGGGTGGTGGTTGTGTTCATGGGGTCACCATCGGCTCAGTACGTAGTTCAGATCTGCCGCCAAATCACGTGGTTCGGTACCAAATGGGTAAACCACGCGAATATAGCTGTCTTTGTCGATGAGCGTTAACGTGGCGGTGTGGTCCATCAGGTAGCCGGTGGCCGAACCATAATCCCGTTTTTCGTAATAAATGCCGTACTGGGTGGCCACGGCAAAGGTTTCTTCCGGCGACTGCGGGACCAGGCCCAAAAAATGCCCGCCAAAGTGCTGAACGTATTTCTCCATTTCTTCCGGGCTGTCGCGTTCGGGGTCAACGGTAATGAACAATAGCTGTACCTGATCGGCTTTGCGGCCGAGTCGATCCAGCGCTTTGGCCACATCAGACAGGCTGGCCGGGCAAACATCGGGGCAGGTGGTGTAGCCAAAATACAGCAGCACCACTTTGCCTTTGAAATCGCGCAGGCTGACCAGTTCGCCGGTGCGAGAGGAGATCAGCGTGAAATTGGGCGCAAACTCCGGCGAACTCATTACCATGCCATGAAAGGCATACGGGCGATAGCGCCAGCCAATCAGTAATGCCAGGATTACCACAATCCCGGCCATTGAATACAACACAACTTTTGTGCGCTTGCTAAACATAAACTGTTCTCCCGATGTCACGGTGGGTAGCAGGCAAACAGGTGGGCGGCTTCGTAGGCCGATTTGGCAACCCCCCGGCTGTTGCGGGCTTCCTGAGCTACCAGGCCAATATCACGCAAAATGATATTGGGGTCGATATCGGTAGTGCCTTCGCTGTAACTCAACCGCTCGGTCGCTTCGTACTGCCGGTATTCGGCCCGAATAATGCCCCAACCGTCGATCAACACGGCCATCGGCGTAAATTTAAATTGATATTCCTGGCCGGCGGATATTTTTTCGTGGTACAGCTCAAACCCGCTGCTGACCATGATTTTCACCAGCTCCGGGTTATTGCCGGTCACAAAATGCCACGGGGTCATTGTCTCGTTTGACTCTGGCGTGGCGCCATAGCCAGCGGCGTATTGGGCCAGTTGCTGCGGCGTGTCTCGTTCCGGGTCGATGGTGATGGTGACCAGTTCAAAGTCAACATCGCCCAGTTCAACTTCGCCCATTCTGTCCCGCACCTCTTGCATTTTGCTCATCAGTTTGGGGCAGGCTGCGGTGCAGTGCGTGTAGGTAAAACTGTACAGGACAATTTTGCCGCGCACCGACTCGTTGGTAATTTTGGTTCCCTCGGTATCAGAAAGGCCAAAACCCGGCCCCAGGGCTACCCGCGGTAACACCTGAATGGGCCGGAAAATAGTAAACGACATAATTGCCGCCACCAGCAAAATGGGTAATCCGTAAGCTAAAAGGGTGATGGTTTTGCGCTTCACCGGGCGTTACCTTGAGTTGTGCAAGTTCATATTTTGCAGCCGGTCGATCAAATCCAGCCGTTCCTGACCAATTTCTTCAAAAGTCCGGGCCTGCATACGCAGCCAATCGCCAATATGGGCCTGTGCCTGCTCATTAAGCACGGGCAGGGTTTGCGCCGCGCTTTTCAGTTGCTGCAAATTAATTTGATGCTTGTTGGCCAGGGCTTGCAGCCGTTCGTCCTCTTCTGCCGGCGACGGTTTTTCGGCGTAAAACTGGCCGGCCACAAAGATGGCGTCAAATTGATCTTTGATGGCGATTTTGGCCCGAGCATACTGCAATCCGGCGTGACAGGTGGTAAATTCAATCTCGTCACTGGATTGCTGGGCCAGCTTGCGCCACGACTCATAACATGCTTGCTGGCCGGATTCGCTGGCCAGGATCAGGTGGCAAAACCGGCACGAATTACTGATCATAGTGATGGGGTCGCCAGCGAGGTTGGTTGTAGTGGCTCCAATGCCAAGTATCTCGGCAAACACATCCTGCATCGCCTGAATACATCTGAGGGGTACAGTCTCTACCGGGAGCGTCGCGCGGCTCTTTTTGATGCTGATTTCACCTTTTGAAGTCGAATTGCCGGACAGCAACGTGTCAACTTCCTCGCGAGAGAAGCGCCATTGGTTGCCAACCTTCACCCCCGTCAGCCGCCCATCCTTCAGCATGCGATAAACGGTGGTGCGGTCAATGTTCAGTAATTCCTGTAACTGCTTTGTTGAAAGTAATGTTTCCACTGGCGATTTGCTATCGTTTGCTAGCGTTTGCTATACGTTGCTATATTGAAACCGTCCAAAAATCCTTTTTGTTACCTATGTTGCAGCGATTGAGCTGTTTTTTACCTGTTATTTTGTCACAATACGGGGAAAATAAGTCAGTTAACGGTGCGTGCTTGCTATTGTTTGCAATACAATGCAATAGTATATTGGCAACAAGAATCCCGCTAGTGACAAATGTCACGTCAAAATAGTGACATTTGTCACTTTGTGGAGAATGAGCGGCAGAAGAGTCTGGGCCAACCCGGCTGACCCAGACTCCGGGGTGTTACGCTGGTTATTGGTGCTTTTGCGCCTCAACTACGGCTAACGCGGTAATATTAACAATGTCGCGGACTTCATCGTCTCTCTGCAAAACGTGGACGGGCTTGTTCATACCCAACAAAACAGGGCCGATCGCCTCGGCATGGCCAAGCCGCTGAATCAGTTTATAGGCAATATTGGCGGCTTCCAGGTTGGGAAAGATCAGGACATTGGCATCTTTAACGCGGCTAAAGGGATACTGGTTATCAATAATCGCCGGCACTACTGCCGTGTCGGCCATCATTTCGCCATCAACAACCAGATCCGGTGCCTGCTGGCGGATAAGCTGCACGGCCTGTTTAACTTTTTCGGCAAAGGGGTGCCGGGTGCTGCCAAAGTTAGAAAAACTGAGCATGGCAACCTGGGGTTCAATATCAAACTGCCGGGCTTCATTCGCCGTCATTATGGCAATTTCAGCCAAATCTTCTGCCGAAGGATCAATGTTTACCGTGGTGTCTGCAAAAAAGTAGATTTTGCCCCGGATAATGATGATGTACAACCCGGCTACTTTGTGCGTATTCGGCGCGGTGCCCACCACCTGCAATGCCGGCCGAATGACCTCCGGGTAGTTGTGCGCAATCCCCGAGATGTAGGCATCGGCGTCGCCCGTTTGGACCATCATCGGGCCAAAATATTCACTCAGTTGCATCAGCCGTTTGGTGCGAGACATCGTCAGCCCTTTTCTCTGCCGGCGTTCAAACAGAAGCTGGCAATAGCGGTGGTAGGTATCACAGCACTCCGGGTTGATGACTGTTGGATTGTATTGCAGCCCAATATCCATAATTTTTGAGTGGATAACCTCTGGCCGGCCCAGCAAAATTGGCTGGCCAATCCCCTCTTCCTCAATGATGGCCGCGGCCCTGATAATTTTGGGTTCTTCGCCTTCGCCAAAGGCAATGCGTTTGGGGTGATGACGGGCTTTGTTAATGATGCGCCGCATCAGTTCCCAACCTTTGCCCAGCCGGGCTTCCAACTGTTCACGGTAAACAACCGCTTCAAAGGGACGGCGCGCCACACCGGATTCGATGGCAGCGTTGGCCACGGCCGGAGCCACCCACAGCAGCACCCGGGGATCAAACGGTTTGGGGATGATGTAATCCCGCCCAAACTTGAGTGCTTCCAGATCGTAGGCCTTCAGCACGGAGTCGGGGACGTCTTCGTGGGCCAGCGCGGCCAGCGCCTGCGAGGCCGCCAGCTTCATCGTGTCATTAATCTGGCGGGCCTGTACATCCAGCGCCCCCCGAAAGATAAACGGAAAGCCCAGCACGTTGTTCACCTGGTTGGGAAAATCGCTGCGGCCGGTGGCGACAATCGCGTCCGGGCGAGCTTCTTTGGCCAACTCGTACGGAATTTCGGGGTCGGGGTTGGCCATCGCAAAAATAATGGGATTATCGGCCATTGAACGGACCATATCCTGCGTCACCACATCGGCCACCGACAGCCCCACAAAGACATCGGCGTTGCGCATGGCGTCGGCCAGGGTGCGGGCAGATGTTTCTCTGGCAAAGCGGGCTTTGTATTTGTTCATGCCACGATCCCGGCCGGGGTGAATGACCCCCCGCGAGTCGAGCATGGTGATGTTGTTGCGGTTAGCCCCGGCCAGCACAAACATTTCGCCGCAGGCAATTGCCGAAGCGCCAGCCCCGTTGATGGTGATCTTGGCCGTCGAAATCGATTTGCCCACAATTTCCAGCGCATTCAATAACCCGGCGGTGGCAATAATGGCCGTGCCGTGCTGGTCATCGTGAAAAACTGGAATATCGAGCATCTCTTTGAGCGTTTCTTCAACCACAAAACACTCGGGGGCTTTGATGTCTTCCAGATTAATGCCGCCAAAGGTGGGGGCGATGGCTTTGACCACGTTAATGATTTCTTCCGGCGTGGTGGCGTCTATTTCAATATCAAACACGTCGATGTCGGCAAAACGTTTGAAGAGGACTCCTTTGCCTTCCATAACCGGTTTTGAGGCCAGCGGCCCGCGGTTGCCCAGTCCCAAAATGGCCGTACCGTTAGACACCACCGCCACCAGATTACCTTTGGCCGTGTAGCGATAGGCGTCGTGCGGCTCGTCGGCGATGGCCAAAACCGGCACAGCTACCCCCGGCGTGTACGCCAGCGATAAATCCAGTTGGCTGCTGGCCGGCTTGGTCAGTGTGACTTCAATTTTGCCGGGGCGGCCTTCTTCGTGATAGCGTAAAGCAGTTTCTTTACTGATGTTCATGGTTTGCTCCTTACGCAAAATAAAAAAACGTAGCCACGGTTAATCGATCTGCTACGTTACCCAAAAAAGTGTTCAGTCATCATCATTGAGACCAACAATATTTCTGGAAGACTTAATCTTCCACTATCTTCAATTGCGTCGGTGTCGGGAATTTTTTCGGCGTGGGTTGCGGCGGTCAAACAATGAAATGGAGGGGGATTTTGAGAACAGGCTGACTGTACTCATGATAAACCAGGGGAGCGATGGTTTGTAGTAACATTTGTCACTATTTTTAGTGATATGTGTCACAAAAAAGCCCCGCTCGGGGCGGGGCTTTACGATAAGCGGGGAGGATTATTCTTCCGGTGAGCTACAGCCGGCGTCGTCGAGGGCCTGCCACAGCCGGGCCGAGACATCGGCCGAGATTTCGGCTTTGGTTTGGCGGTGGTGCAGCCGAAACAGAGAGATGGTCTTTTTGGTGGTGTCAACCAGTACCTGGCAATCTTTGCAGCTGGACAGGTGCGTTTCCAGTTCGGCGCAGAGTTTGGCCTCAAGTTCGCCATCAAGATAATCAGAGATTTGCCCCAACAGCTCCCGGCACTGCGCCGAGCGATGGTAATGTTCAGCCATTGTTGTGGCCTCCATTGGGCGAACGCTCATTAAAGTAAAGGGTGAGCCGTTCGCGGAGCATAAATCTGGCCCGGTGCAGCCGCACTTTGAGGTTGCTGGGTGAAATCTCCAGCGCGTCGGCGGCTTCTTTGGTTGACAGCCCTTCCAGGTCTCGCAGCACAAACGCCGCCCGCAGTTGATCCGGCAGCGAGGCCACGGCCTCGTCCATCACCTGCCGCAGTTCGTCGCTCAGGGTCAGGTTTTCCGGGTTCCAGTCCCAGTCTTCAAGCTGAGTGGGCCAAAACTCGCCATCGCCCTGATCCGGTGGGGTATCGAGCGGTACGGTGGGCGGCTGGCGGCGGCGCAGCCGCATTAAGCCGTTGTTGGTGGCAATGCGATACAACCACGTGCCCAAACTGGAGTTGCCTTTAAACGACTCGGCGCTTTTGCAGGCGTTGATAAAAGTTTCCTGCAGTACCTCTTCGGCCTCTTCAGGGTGACCGGTGAGGCGCAGCGCGACGTTGTATATTTTGCCGGAATATTTTTCTACCAGATCGTGGCAGGCGTATCTGTCGCCACGGTTGAGAGCCTGAACCAGAGATTTTTCTTCGTGAGTCATAGGCAGGTTGGTGTGGTTGGATTATCCAACCGTAAATTTTGCGTACGGCGGAGCAGCTCCAGCTCTTCGATATCATCCAGAATTTGCAGCGGCAGGTGCGGAAACTCGTTAGAGAGATGGCTGATAAACGCCTGTACCGCCTGGGAATCGAGGCTGTTTTTGCCCCAGACCAGCTTGAGGGTTCGCCCCAGCGGACCGGTAGACAGGCGCAGCGTATGCAAATTGTAGTCTGAGGCTACGGCAAAGCACGGCAGCAGGGCAATCCCCAGCCCGGACGCCACCGCCTGTTTGATGGCCGCCGGCGAGTCAAATTCGGCGATGATTTGGGCAGCGATGCCGTTTTCTTTAAAGACTTGCTCCTCCCAGGCGCGGGTCAGGCTGCCTTTTTCACGGACAACAAAATATTGGCCGGCCAAATCGTTGATGGTAACCGTTTCTTTTTCATGCCAGGCGTGCGCCGCAGAAACCACAACCGCAATTTCTTCATCCCACAGCGGCGCCCATTGAATGGGTTCGTCGGCCAGTTCACCCTCGATGATACCGATTTTTACATCGTCATTTAAAATAGCTTCGATGATTAATGGCGTCACGGCTGTTTTCATTGTAACGGACAGGCTGGGATAGCGGTGGTGAAAAGACCTGATCCAGTTGGGCAGCAGATAAATGCCAACGCCCGGGCTGGCCCCAATTTTTACCTGTTGCGGCACTTCAAGCTCATCCACCTTGGTTACGGCCTCGCGGGTTTCTTCGGCCAGGCGAAGCAAGCAGTGGGCGTAGTCGGTGAGGATTTTGCCGGATGAGGTTAGTTTGATGCCCCGCCGGCCTCGTTTAAAAAGCTGCACACCCAAATTTGTTTCAAGCGTTTGAATATGCTGGCTCACAGCCGGTTGGGTAAGATACAACTGTTCTGCGGCCCGGCTAAAACTGCCCTGCTGGGCCACAGTTTGAAAAATGTGGAGTTGGTACAGGTTAAGCATAGTGTTTGCTGGCTAATAAATGTTGACGGTAGTGTATATCAAGTCAACCTATAAGTAAAAACTTATGCCCCTGTGTTGAGGCGCAGCGTTTGTGACAACCCGGCTTGAGTTATGCTATAATCAACCGATCACGCCCTCGCACGGCTTGTAAAACCATTTTATTGTACCCGACAGGTTCCCTTGCCGGTTGATTATTTAGCCAGGTTGAAGGAGGCCGACCGCCATGAATCGCTCATCACTTACCCGTTACGCCTGGTTGTCAATCATCGCGGCCATTGCCACCATCGGCCTAAAATCCGCGGCCTATTGGCTCACCGGCTCGGTGGGGCTGCTGTCCGATGCCCTGGAATCGCTGGTCAATTTGGTGGGCGCGATGGTGGCTATGGCCATGCTGGTGGTGGCCGCTCACCCGCCAGACGACGAGCACTCTTACGGCCACGACAAAGCCGAGTATTTTTCCAGCGGGGTTGAAGGCACGCTCATTATTATTGCCGCCGCCAGTATTGGCTGGGCGGCCGTGCAGCGATTGCTGGCTCCGCAGCCCATTGAACAGGTGGGGTGGGGGTTAACGGTTTCGATCATCGCCTCATCGGTAAATTTTGCAGTGGCGCGCATTCTGCTCAGGGCCGGCAAACAACACAATTCCATTGCCCTTGAGGCCGATGGCCGCCACCTGATGACCGATGTGCTGACCTCGATTGGTGTGGTAATTGGCGTGGCAGCGGTAGCCCTTACCGGCTGGGAGCGGCTTGATCCACTGGTGGCGCTGGTGGTGGCTGCCAATATTGTCTGGGAAGGCTGGAAACTGCTGCGGCGCACGGTTTTTGGTTTGATGGACACCGCCCTGCCGGCGGCAGACCGGGACAGAATTCAGCAGGTGTTGGCCGGGTTTGAGCCGGAAGGCATCCAGTTCCACGCCGTCAGAACCCGCCAGGCCGGCGCGCGCGCTTTTATTTCGCTGCACGTGCTGGTGCCCGGCGATTGGACTGTACAGAAAGGTCATCAACTTTTGGAGCAGATTGAAAGCGGCTTGCGCCGCGAATTGCCCACCGCGGTAGTGTTTACTCACCTGGAGTCGCTGCAAGACTCAACTTCCTGGCAGGATATTGCGCTGGACCGGGTAACGGCTGCCGAAACCACTCCACCCGCCCAAAACCCGGCAGCCTGAGCTGAAATCTCGCTAGCCGGCCAGCTTATCGATGACTTTTTCCAGCCGGCGGCGCGCTTCGCTGGCAACCGGGGTCAATTCCTCATTTTCAACCACACCCAACATCGAAATGGGGTCAACAATGCCAACCGTGGTCTGGCCGGCGTCTGTTTCATACACAATAACATTACACGGCAGCAGCAGCCCCAGGTCCAGTTCGGTTTGCAGCGCTTTGTGCGCCAGATTGGGGTTGCACGCCCCCAAAATCACGTATCGCCGGAAGTCAGCATCGATCTTTTTTTTGAGGGTAGCTTTCACATCAATCTCGGTCAGCACGCCAAAACCCTGTTCTTTGAGCGCAGTGGTTACCTGCTCAATGGCCTGCTCGTAAGAAATATCCAATGTTGCGTGTAGCCCTAAATTTGTGGTCATTGTTTGATCTCCTTGCATTTGAAAATTAGGGGTAAATGTGATGCGGGCCTTGCCCGCGTTAGCCTGTGCGTGATATTGTAGTGCAAAACGAGCGCGCCACCAAGAACAAGCGCCGATTTTCACAAATAAAATCACTGCTGCGGTTGGGTAACAAAGGGGCGCTTCGCGAAGCGCCCCTACCCGTTGCCGATTCGCTTATTCGCAAATCGTTAATTTTCACAGGAGTATTTCCCTAATTTCTAACTCCTGACTCCTGAATCCTATTCTCAAAAGGAGACAACACTATGAAACTTGGACTTGGTCTGTACCGGCGCATGCTCGCCGCCGAGA
>CAYOXS010000093.1:7086-18304 GCA_964407935.1 uncultured Caldilineaceae bacterium | reverse complement strand
CCCTGCGCAAAACAAAAGTGATCGTGCGGCTCGACCCCTTTGAACCCCTCAGCCCGGCCCACATGGCGGCAGCCATTGCCGCGGCGGAACCGTACGGCCAGTTCCTCGGGCTGCCGGTCGAAATCAGCCCTGCTGCCGGCCCGGCAGCAGCCACCGTTTGAACAATACCGCCGCCAGCAGCGCCATCGCTGCGCCAAAAAGAAACGGCGCCGCCGGCCCAAATCCCGGCCACGACCCCAACCCCTGCCACAACAGCCCGGCCACCACCGACGCCGGCAGTACGGCCAGCCCCACACCCGCATGAAACAGGCCGTAAGCCGTGCCCCGATGCTCGGCCGGCGCCAGATCAGCCACCAGCGCTTTGGCGGTGCCTTCGGTGGCGGCATAATACACGCCGTATGCGCCAAACAGCAGCCACACCTGCCAGCCGGTTTGGGCGGCGGCAAAGCCCAGGTAGATGAGGCTGTACAGCAGCCAGCCACCCAGCATCAACCGCGCCCGGCCAATCCGGTCAGAAAGCGAGCCGAACGGCCCGGACAGCAGGCTGTACACAGCATTGAACGTGAGCAGCATGCCCATCACCCCCAACACGCTCAATCCGCGTTCCTGGCCGCGCAAAATAATAAAGGCGTCCGCCGAATTGCCCAGCGTGAACAGAACCATCACCCCCAAAAAAGCCCGAAACCGACCATCCAGCGCTTGCCAGCGCAGTTGCAGCGTTGGCGCGCCCGGCCGGGCCTGCGGCAGTTCAATTTCTTTTGCGCCCAACGCCAGCACCAGCACGCTTAGCGCCGCCGGGATGATGCTGGCCACAACCAGCCACTGAAAGCTTTGCCGGCTGAGGCTGAGCGCGTTGGTTTGCGTGGCCCAAATGATCAGTGTAGCCAGGGCCAGGCCGATAAAAGCCCCGGCCGTATCGCCGGCCCGGTGCAGGCCAAAAGCCAGCCCGCGCTGGTTGGGCTGCACGCTGCCGGCCAGCAGGGCATCGCGGGGGGCGGTGCGAATGCCCTTGCCCACCCGGTCGGCAAAGCGCACTCCCAGCACCCAACCCCAACTGCCGGCAAAATACAAAAACGGCTTGCTCAGGGCCGACAAACCGTAACCCAGCACGGCCAGCCGTTTTCGTTTCTGCCAGCGATCGGAGAGCGAGCCGGAGTACAATTTGACCAGACTGGCGGTGGTTTCGGCGATGCCTTCAATCAGGCCGATCACTGTTGTACGCACGCCCAGCACGTTGGCCAAAAAAAGCGGCAGCACGTTGATTAACATTTCAGAAGAGATGTCGGTGAGCAGCGAGGTGAGCGTCAGCACCCAGACATTTGGCGGCAGCCGGTGCGGCTTGGTCACGTGAATCGCATTTTCTGGCATGCCGGCTGTATCACTGCCCCGAGCCATTGTGCGACATCACCCAGCAGGCGTGCGGTGGAAAAGAGACAACTTGCGTTTGGCCGGCGCGCGGCAGTTTGAGCTGGCGCTCGTTTTGAACGTCCATTGTCAGCGTGGTATCGCCGATGTTGAGCTGAACCCGCACCGTCGCGCCCAGAAAACTCACCGTTTCGATGCGGCCGGTCAGTTGGTTGTCGCCGTGGCCGTTGCCAAAGTGCAGCTCTTCCGGGCGGAGCAGCACGTTCACTGCGGTCCCATCGGCGTAGGCCAGCGGCGCGCCGGTGTTGAGCGGCTGGTTTTGGTACAGCAGCACGCCCTGTGCCGCGTTGGCCACGGTGCAGTGGAGCTGGTTGAGCATGCCCACAAACGAGGCCACAAATTGGGTTTGCGGGTAGTTGTAAATTTCAAACGGCGTGCCGACCTGTTCAATTTTGCCCTTGTTCATTACCACAATCCGGTCAGATAACGACAGCGCCTCTTCCTGATCGTGGGTAACGTAAATGGTGGTGATGCCCAACTCCTGCTGGATGCGCCGAATCTCGCTCCGCAGTTCGAGCCGGATTTTGGCGTCGAGCGCGGACAGCGGTTCATCGAGCAGTAAAAGTTGGGGCTGGATAGCCAGCGCCCGGGCCAGCGCCACCCGCTGCTGCTGCCCGCCGGAAAGCTGGTAGGGGTAGCGGTCGCCAAAATTGGGCAGGTGGATCAGCGCCAGCATGTCGTCAACCCGCTGTTTGATGTCGCTTTGGGGCGTGCCGGCAATTTTCAGCCCAAAACCGATGTTGCCGGCCACGGTCATATTGGGAAACAGCGCGTAACTTTGAAAGACCATGCCAATGTTGCGCTGATTGGGCGGGGCAAATGTTACGTCGTTGTTGCCAATTTTGATCTGGCCGGCGGTGGGTTTTTCAAAGCCGGCGATCATACGCAGGGTGGTGGTTTTGCCGCAGCCGCTCGGCCCTAAAAACGAAATGAATTCGCCGCCGATCACCTGCAAATTAAAGGCGTCAACAGCCGTAACCGGGCCAAAATCCTTGCGAATGTTTGTTAGTTCAAGAAACGTCATACATGTTCCTCTGAAAATGGGGATAGGAATCAGGGATCAGCCGGGGCCGGCCAACCCGCGATCCCGGTCAGTTTTGCCGCGGCCCAAAAACTGGATCAGCCCGACGCAGGCCCAGGTGAGCGCAAAACTGACGATAGCCAGCGCCGCCGGTTCGTAGGCCCGATTTTGGCCCAGCAGTGCCAGGTAGGGGCCAAAGGCCGGTCGAGCCAGAAACGCGGCCAGCACCAGTTCGCCAATAACGATGGCAAACGTTAAAAACGCGCCACTGAGCAGCGCGCCGCGCAAATTGGGAAAAATCACCTGCAAAATGATGATCGGCCAGCCCGCGCCCAAACTCTGGGCCGCCTCGGTGAGGGTGCGAATGTCGATGGTTCGCAGGCCGTTATCCACCGCCCGGTACATGTACGGCAGTGACAGCACCGTGTAGCCGGCAATCAGCAAAATATTGCTGGTAAAACTACTGCCGGTGAGTGCCAGCGGCGGGCGGCTGTAAATTCTGATCAGGCCAAAAACCAGCACCACCGCCGGAATCACAAACGGCAGCAGCGTCAGCAGCTCGACCACCGGCCGGAGCCGGGGCAGACGTAACTGCACCCAGTAGGCCGTGGGCACGGTGATCAACAGGCTGACAATAATAGTCAGCACGGCCATCAACACCGAAAAGCCAAACGACTCCAGAAATTTGGGGTCGCTGAAGGCGTTTTGATAGGCCACAAAACTGAGCGTATCTTTTTTGGCCCGCAGCGAAAAAACAAAGGTGCCGGCGAGCGGCAGCAACAAGTAGGTAGCGCCCAGCGCCACCCAAAACCAGGACCAGAGCGAACCTTTTCTCATCGCAGCCACCGTTCTGTTTTGCGCTGGAGGGCCGTGTAGCCGGCAATGGAAATAGCCATCACCACCACCATCCCGAGGGCCAATGCGTAGCCCAAACCAGGATTGTTGAGCACATCACCGCGAATTTGCGCGCCAATGACAATCGGCACCAGATTGAGCGAGCCGCCGGTGAGGGCAAAGGCGGTGGCGTACGCGCCAAACGAGTTGCCAAACAGCAAAATCATCGTTCCCAGCAGCGATGGCAGCAGAATGGGCAGGGCCACGTAGCGCCAGTAGTGCCAGTTGCTCGCCCCCAGATTTTCGGCGGCTTCACGCCATTCGCGCTTGAGGCCATCGAGCGCAGGAGTGATGATCAGCACCATCAGCGGAAATTGGAAATACATGTACGTCAGGCTCAAACCGGTAAAGCTGTACAGATTAAACCCGGCATCGTAAATATTGATGCCCAGCAGGCTTTTGAGCAAAACGGTCACAAAACCCACCCGACCCAGCGTAGCGATAAAGGCAAAAGCCAGCGGCACGCCGGCAAAGTTAGAGGCTACGCCGCTAAAAGTCATCAATAAATTGCGGACGGGCAGAGGCAGCCCGCCGACAGTGACCGCGTAAGCCAGGAAAAAACCCAGCAGGCCGCCGACAATGGCCGTGACCAGACTGATCCTGATGCTCAACCAGTAGGCGTTGAGGATAAACGGCTGGGACAGGCCGATAATATTGTCGAGCGTAAAATTGCCCTGCCGGTCAACAAAACTGCCGGTAAACAGCGACAGGGCCGGTAAAATCATAAACGCGAAGGCGAACAAAAAAAACGGGGCCACGCCCAGCCACGCCCACGAAAAGTTTGCCCGCTTCAGGCCGGCGATCACCGGCCGGGGCGCATTGTTTTGCGCTAATTGGGCCACAGGTGATTCCTTTCGCCTCCTCATAACAAATTACGGTGTGGTTTTGAGCGCAAGCCGCTCAAAACCACACCGTTTTAACGACACTGTTTTAGTTACTGCACGTTAACGTTAACTACCGAGTCCCAATTACCGGTGATGGTTGCTTTGGAGGTTTCAAGCTGGGACAGGGTGGGGAAAACCGCTTTGGCGTACAATTCGGCCGGGGGCAGCTTGGCGGACAGTTCGGCGGGGATGACACCCCGTTTAACCATATCGTTGTAGCGAATGGGGTGGCCGTAGCCGCTCAGCCAAACCAACTGGCCTTCATCGGAGTAGAGGTATTCCATCCACAGTTTGGCGGCGTTGGGGTGCGGCGCGTAGGCGCTGATCGCCTGAACATACACGCCACCCAGCACGCCGGATTGGGGTACTACAACTTCAACATTGGGGTTGCCGGCCAGCGCGTCCCGGTCGGTCAGGGCCAGATAGTCGTTGCGGATAACGATGGGCGTTTCGCCGCTGGCGATGGTGCCGGAGTTGGCGATAACCGGCACAAAGTTGCCGGCCTGACTCAGTTCGGCAAAGAATTCCAGCCCGGCCTGGGCAGCGGTCTCCAGATCGCCGGTACGGGACAACCCGGCGGCGATTACCGATTGAATGGCCTGGTTGGAGGTGCGGGGATCGCCCGCCAGAGCCACTTGCCCTTTATATTCCGGTTTCAGCAGGTCGGCCCAATCCTGGGGCACGTTTTGCACCACATCGGTGTTGACTTCAAAGGCTAGTACGCCGTAATAATCGCCGTACCAGTAGCCTTCGGGGTCTTTCACATCCTGAGGAATGGAAGCCCAGGTAGAGACTTTGTAGGGCTGGATCAACCCTTCGGCCTGAGATTGAGGCCCAAAGGCAAAACCAACGTCTATAACATCCGGGGCTTGCGGCCCGGTGTTGTCTTTGTTAGCCCGAATGGCTTCCAGTTCGTCCCCGGAACCGGCGTTGGGGTTAAGCTCGTTCACTTCCAGACCGTATTTTGCTTTGAAGTTTTCAATCATTACCCCGTAGTTCAGCCAGTCGTGCGGCAGAGCGATGGTGGTCAGCATTCCTTCGGCCTGGGCGGCGGCGATCAGCGCATCCATTTGGACCGCAGTTTCGGCAGCGGCGCTTTCAACGCCGGCCTGAGCAGCGGAAGCCGGCGGCAGGCACAGCTTCCAGCCCGGCTCAATCACATCGACATTGGTAATGGTGGCGTAGCTGCTATCGGCAGCCGCTTTGGCGTTGGTGGCATCGGCAATAACCTGGTAGGCCAGTACATCACCGTAAACCTTGTCGGCAATTTTCGACAGCCAGTCATCGGCCTGGACAACCACATCAGATTCGCAAACCACTTCTTCCTGAGCCAGCGTCGCCGCCGGGGCCAGGGTGAACAATAACACCAGCAACAGCAACAGCATTACTGCTTTTTTCATGACAGGTTCTCCTCGCGTAAACTTTGTTTTGAAATTAGTTTGGGGCTTGCTTGCGTACGAACTTGTGGATTTAAAACGAAAACCTTCACCTCCTGTTTGGGGTATTGCGCAGCAAAACGGCGCTGTTTGCCGCCGATAATCGCTTACAACCCAATCATAGTAGACAAAGCCGTTTAACCCGCTGTTAAGAAGAGATGAAGGTTAAGTTAAGAAGATGATAAATTTTTTTTACAGTTTGTATCAGCGCAGCGGCAGTCTCACACCCAATCAAAGCGATTATCCGGGCACAACTCACTGACGTTACTGACTGCATGGTGATTACAGTATAAACGTGTCGGCGATTATTAGCCAAACTGACCTCATCTTTGTTGTACCTTGATTTGCTAAAGCCAGTCTGGCAACTGTTCAATTGTATTTTCAGTGGTGAGCCTTTTCGCAGTTTCGTTTATTTTTGCAGGAGTCAGGCAGAACCGGGGGCGGTGGTCAGATTTGCCGCAAATAGGTTACGCCAGTTGAACGGGATGGCCCTGGCCGCCGGGCCGGGTGCGGCTGTAGCGGCAGCGGTCTTTGAGCGAGCAAAAATCGCAGTTGGTCAGCCCTTCTACCCCCATCTGGCAACTGCCCGTGCCCATAATCATCGACAGCGATTTGAGCGGCTGCATCACCCCGGAACTGTTCAGCGTAACGCCGATGGCCGCGGCATCGATCAGCTTGAATATCGTCGCCTGGTCGCGCATTGACCAGCTTGATTCGCCCGGCGACAGCAGCGTACTTAGCCGCCAGCCCTGCGCCTGCTGCCGCGCTTCAACTTGCCGGTAAAGCTGCTGCCGCACCTGGTCTACCGCCCACGAAGCCAGTTCATCAAACAGCATGGTTTGAAAAAGCTGCTTTTCAATTTGCAGCAGCCTCAGTTTGCGGTCAACGCCGGCCCCCACCGTGCAAACGGCCACCACCAGCGCCTCCGCACCACCTACCACCTGCACCACCGGTCCGCCGCCAATCAACACCCCGTTAGCCAGTTGCAGCCGCTCGTGCAGAAATTTTTTAATCGGAAAGATGTCGAAGCAGGCGGCCGGCGCGGCAATCTGGCCAATGGCGTCGATGGCAGCGTCAAGCTGGGCCCGCCGGCTGGGCTGGGCCATCAACCGGGCAAATTGTTCGCCGCGCAGGTCGATGTAACTTTGGGCGTCAAACGCCAGCGTAAAATCTTTAATAATCTCCATTTTAGACCTGGCAGAATAATACCATATTTCGCCATACGGGATACAACTGAGGTTTAGAAACTGCTTTAAAAGTAGAGGCGACCGACACTTTTGGCCCCAAATTAGCATAATTTGGGTTGATTTGTCCGGATATTTTGCTGTTTTTGTGCCGGCCGCCCTGATATACTATAACTTCTGAAGACCGTGGCCGGCCTTCAGCGCCGTGAGCGTTAGCGGTAAACGCCGTATTCTCTGGTAAAATCGAACATCGCTTTGAGATTTTCCGGTTTGGCCTCGTCCAGCAGGGCGGAGGTGTCCATAATGTAGCCGCCGTCCTTGCCGCAGGTGTCGATGAGCTTTTTGCAGTAGTCGCGCACATCGTCCGGCGTGCCGGTGAGCATAAGCCGGTTGGGCAGGTTGCCGGAGAAGCAGGCAATGCCCTTGAGCACGTCTTTGGCGCGGGCCATGTCCATTTGGGCAAAGTGGAAGATGACTTTCCCCGGCGGCACTTCGGCAAAGTATTCCAGCCGGGCGGTATCGTTGCCCTCGCAGTACACCAGCGGGATCACGCCCTTGTCCACCAGCGCTTCGATGGCTTTTTTCAGCGACGGCCAGTAGAACTTTTTAAACTGGGCGTCGGACATGAAGCCTTCTGAGCCTTTGTGCAGCCAGATCCAGCAGATGGGCATATCGGCCCCGGCCGCGCCGGCCCCGTAATCGATGGTCATCTGGGTGGCTTTGTCAACCGCGGCCAGCAGCTTGTCCGGGTGGCGAATGATGTCCATCATAATGCCGCGGGTGCCGCGCAGGGTATCGCCGATGATGTCAAAAGGCGCCCACGAAAAACCGGCGTAGGCCTGCGGAAAGCCCTTGGCTTTGATTTCGCCGCCGTACTGCCCCAGCGAGCCAAACCAGCGGCCCAACTCTTCGCCGGCTTCGCGGGCCACGCGGAGCGCTTCCTGCACCTCCGGCGAGGCAAGTCCGGCCAGCAGGCCGGTCCAGCCAAACCACATCATCAGGCGCATCGGCGGAAAACCGGCCAGCCCGCTTAAATTGGCAAACGAGCGCGGCAGCCACTTGGAGGCCATAAAGTGCGACGGATCGTACAGAAATTCGTCGTACTCTTTGGCGGTCATAAACTCATCTTCCATGTACTGGTACATCACGTTGTCGCCCAGCCCGTGGCCGGCCCATTTAAACCAGTTCAGCCCCAAAATTTCCATTGGTTTGGCGGGGTAGGCAAAGATAGGGCCAAAGTCAAGGTCGGGCTGGTATTCGTCCACAAATTGATGGCACACCTCGCGGGCTTTGGCGTAATCATTCATCGCTTCTTTAATGGTTACGCCCTTCCAAAAGTAGGGGAAAGCCTGGTACGGGCCAAAAACGGGCACGCGATCCGGCACTTTCAATTGGACCACATCCATCACCCGTTTGATGCGTTCCTGATACAGTTCTTCCGGCGATTTTTCAGGTGCCATGATTATGCCCTCCCTACAAATGTTTTGGCCAGGTTAACGGCGGCAGCGGCGTCCAGCCCAAAGGCGTCGGCGCCCACATATTCTTTAATAGCCTCATCCATCGGCGCGCCGCCAATCATCACTTTGACGGACTCGCGCACGCCGGCGTCTTTGAACGCCTGCACGGTGGCCTTCATTTCGTCAAAAGCCAGCGTGAGAAAGCCGCTCAGGGCCACCACTTCCGGCTTTACTTCCTGAATTTTTTCAACAAAGGTAGCTGCCGCTACATCGATGCCCAGATCGTGGACTTCAAAGTTGTTGGCATCGAGCATGAACACCACCATATCTTTGCCCACGTCGTGCACGTCGCCAGCCACGGTGCCAATCACCACTTTGCCCAGCGGCTCGGTATCGACAGCCGCCTCTTTCATTTTGGGTTTGATGAGTTCGCTGATTTCCCGCAGCATATCGCCGGCCAGCAGCAGCTCCGGCAAAAAGTAATCTTTGGCCTCGTAGCGCGCGCCAACAATGGCCATGGCTTCGCGGCAGGCGGCCAAAATCACCTGCGGACTTTCGCCGGCGTCAAGCATGGCCTGCGCCAGTTTATGCGCCTCCTCTTCCTGAATGTTGGCTATCGCCTCAACCAGCTTTTCTTTCATAACTTTATTCTCCTTTGAATAATAACCGGCAGGCCGGTGCAGCCCGTTCCGCCCTTTTTCACCTGCCGGTGGTGAGCGCTACACCTTTGTAGGCGCTCAGTTGAAATGGTATAAAGTTTGCAACCTTATTCCGCACCCAGCGACTTGAGATAGGCGTAGCTCTTGAGCATGTTGTCGTCGCCGCCAACTTCCAGCGTGCTGTACTGGGCTTTGCCATCCTTGAGCACCTCAAACACGCCGGCCACGTCGATAACGCCCTCGCCCAGGGCAATAGGGCCAAAACCGCAGCCGTACATTGTGCCCCGTTTGGCTTCCCAATCGGCGGGCAGGTCTTTCCAGTGGACGTGCCAGATGATCTCTTTAAAGGTTTTGGCCATTTCCACCGGGTCCGCGCCGCCCAGCCACGAGTTGCCGGTGTCCATATTAACGCCCAGGTTATCGGGGTTGCCCAGCCGTTCCAAAATGGCCTGCATCCCGTCGATGGAATCGGTGAGGATACCGTGCGGCTCCAGCAGCAGGCGCACGCCCATCGCTTTGGCCAGGCGCACCGGCTCCCGTAATTTTTCGGCAACTATGAAAACTCGTTCGGTGGGGGAAAGATTATGACCCCACTCGGTTTTGGGGTCGCCTTCGGTGGTGATAACATCGGTTACGCCCAGGCCGGCGGCCAGCCGGATGGCTTTGAGGATTTCAACCGTGCCGTACACTGCCGGCGAGGAGGCATCGAGCAGGTTGGCGTGGGCGCAGACGCTGGTAATGGTTAGCCCGTGTTTGGCAAACAGCGCTTTTACGTCCGCCGGGTTTGAGTCAAGGCTGAGCGCGCCGGTAAAACCAAACTCGGCGCCCAGCAGCCCGCCGGAGTGATTATCGGTCACGTCGGCATATTTAAAGCCCAAACCGGCAATCCGTTCCAACTGATGATCCACCACAGAGAAGGGATCGACGAGTGCAAAACATCCAACTTTCATTTTGTTTCTCCTTTGAAACTTAATCATGCTATAATTGTGACGAGATTCGCACAATTTTACTATACTCCGTTTTATGCCCCGAGTCTTTCAGCATTTCGGACTGGTAAATTTTAAACACATTGGACAGAGGCTCTATGACAGAACCGGTGATTTTTCAGGACAGGGATAAAGTATATTTTGCCGACACCTGTGAACCGTTGAAGGCTGCCGCGCAGCGAGACGAGGTGCAGTTGCGCGGCTGGGCGCGCGGCAGCTACCCCGGCCTGCCGCTGCCCGATGGCATGCTGCCCCAACTGCGCTCCATCGGCGTGTGGGATGCCGCCCGGCCGCAATCGTGGGGGCTGGATTTGCACTGTAACGAGGGAATCGAGTTTACCTACCTGGCCCGGGGAAAAACCGCTTTTGAGGTTGACGGCAAAAGCTGGCTGCTGCGCAAGGGCGATTTAACCATTACCCGCCCCTGGCAGTTTCACCGGGTGGGCAACCCCACCATCGGGGCCAGCCGGCTGATCTGGCTGATTATTGATGTTGACGTGCGCCGCCCCAACCAGCCCTGGCAGTGGCCCGACTGGCTCATCTGCGCCCCGCCGGATTTAAAGCGACTCACCCACCTGCTGCGTCACAACGAGCAGCCGGTGTGGCAGGCCGACGACGAGATTGCCCGCTGTTTTGCCAGACTGGATACCCTGCTGGAGGAGCAGCAGCCGGCCCAAAGCCAGACCAGGCTCACCCTGTACCTCAACGAGTTGATTGTAGCACTGATGGAGATGCTGGAGCGCAAGCACATTCCGCTGGACGAGCATCTTTCTACCACTCAGCGAATGGTAGAACTGTTTCTGGCCGAACTGCCCCGCTACCTTGAGGCGCGCTGGACGCTGCACACCATGGCCGGCGAATGTGGCCTGTCGCGCAGCCAGTTTTCAACCTACTGCAAGCAAATTACCAATATGACGCCCATTGAATATTTAACCGCCTGCCGGGTAGAGGCCGCCGCGCGGCTGCTGAGCAACAGCCCGGCGCCAAGCATCACCGAGGTGGCCTACGCCTGCGGTTTCAACTCCAGCCAATATTTTGCCACGGCGTTTCAAAAATTTACCGGCCGTACCCCTTCGGAATTTCGGCGGGCGCAGGCCGGGTAGAATTGCTCATCCCGGCTCTGTTCACAACTTTGCTGTCAACCTCATAAGTGGCAAAAGAGTCCTATTCGCAACGACAGCCCATCACTTACAATTTTACCGCTACCAAAAAAATCAAATAGGGGGATTCCGGTACAATGATAGGGTTTGCCCCCTATTTTTTTGTTTTGGA
>CAYOXS010000093.1:0-6986 GCA_964407935.1 uncultured Caldilineaceae bacterium | reverse complement strand
AATAGGGGGATTCCGGTACAATGATAGGGTTTGCCCCCTATTTTTTTGTTTTGGAGTAGGCCATAATAGGGGGGTAACGGCGGTAAAGCGTTCGCTTACCGGGCTACAGTATTATCCTCAGTTTGACCCGATCTATACCCTGGGAGAATACTCAATGAGTGATCAACTGGCCTTTGTGCCGACCCTTACCAAAGACGGTTTTGCTAACAACATTACCGAACAAGGCTCAAAGATTTCCCTGGATGGCTTTGTCGCGCAACAATTCCAACTGCAATCCTGCCCAACCTGCGGCTATGAGAATCAGCACGATGCCCGTTTTTGCCTCAATTGCGGCTCGGCTATGGGCCAGAGCTGCCCGGTATGTCTCGGGCCGATCTCAGCGGGGAGTAATTTCTGTGGCCAATGTGGCACCCAATTGAGCCGTGCCCAGGCCATCGCCCTGGAATCCCCGGCGCCCGTGGTAGCGCCATCGCCTTTGCCAGCCGCCCTGTCCGACAAAATTAAGGCCGCCTCAGGAAAAACAACGGGTGAACGGCGCGAGGTTACCGTCCTGTTTCTGGATATTTCCAACTTCACCGCTACCTCCTACTATCTGGATAACGAAGATGTTTACATTTTTATCGACGAGGCGATGTCGCTGCTGGTAGAAGTGCTGCAAAAGTATGAGGGCACGGTTGATAAGTTCACCGGCGATGGCCTGATGGCGCTATTTGGCGCGCCCATCGCCCACGAAAATGACCCCGAACGGGCGGTGCGGGCTGCGCTTGAAATGCAAAGCGCGCTGAGACCGCTCCAGGAGCGGCTCAAAAAGAGCCACGGCTTTGAATTTGAAGCCCGGATTGGGATCAACACCGGGCCGGTGATTGCCGGTAATTTGGGCAGTGATGTCCATATGGAATACACGGTTATTGGCGATACAGTAAACCTGGCTTCCCGGCTGGAAACCGCGGCCAACCCCGGCACAATCTTGGTGAGCGAAGAAACCTACCATCACACCCGTCCCCTCTTTGATTTTGAAGCCCTGCTGCCCTTTTCGGTGAAAGGTATCCCTGACTCAGTGCGGGCCTTCCGCCCGATCAGCATATTGGAAAAACCCAGCCGGCTGCGCGGCCTGCCCGGATTAGAAGCCCCAATGGTCGGCCGGGAAGAGTCGCTGGACCGCCTGTTTGAGGCCCTGAAACAAACTCAGGTGGAAAAAAACCGGCAAATCGTATTCATCACCGGCGAAGCGGGTGTTGGCAAAAGCAGATTGATCTCTGAATTCAGAAAAACACTGTACCGGCTGGATGTAAAAATATTTCAGGGCGCGTGTCTGGATTACACCCGCACCCGGCCGTTGTGGGTGGTGATCGATCTGATAAAAGATATTCTGCGCCTGCCGGATGGGGCGTCGGGTTCGCTCCAGCGCAAAATCCTGCAAAATCATCTCCACCAGCTCAACCTCCCGGTCGATGAAACCCTGCCCTATCTGGCCCATATTCTGGAACTTCCAGAAGCAGACCCGGACTGGGCAGCCCGGCTTGAACAGTTAGACCCGGCCATTATGCAGCGGCAAATCTACGCCGCTTTGCGCCAGTTTTTAATGGCCGAAATTGGCCAAACCCCCACCGTTCTGATTTTTGAAGATTTGCACTGGGTAGACCCGGCCTCGCGGGACTTTTTAGAGTTCTTTACCCAAAGCAGCAGCGACGCCCCGCTATTGTTGGTGCTGGTTTCCCGCAGCAGCGAACGCGAAACAGTAATGCACCCGCTGTTTGAAATTGCCATGCACGACAGCGAGCAAATGGTCGATTTGCAACTGCGGGCGCTGTCGGAGGTGGAGGGCCAGCAACTGGTTGATAAACTTATTCCGCACACCGACCCTGCCGCCAACCAGCTAAAAAGAGTCATCGTTAAGCGGGCCGAAGGCAACCCCTTTTATGTTGAAGAGATCATTCGCATGCTCATCGACCAGAAAGGGCTGGTGCATTCACCGGACAGCAACGAGTGGCTGATTATGCCCGGCGCTATGGAAAAGCTCAAATCGATGCCGGGTACGATTAAAGGGCTGATTCTGGCCCGGTTTGATCAACTGCCGGAGGGGTTGCGCCAAACCCTGCAAAAGGCATCGATCATTGGCCACACCTTTGGCCTTGACCTGCTGGGAAAAGTGATTGGCGTGAGTCACGACGTTCTGAAAGTTCACCTTAAAGAGCTGGAAAACCGGCAATTTTTGGCTCCACGCCAGCTTGGCAGCGGGTGGGGCTACGGTTTTGAGCACGCTCTAATGCAGGAAGCCGTTTACAGCACCCTCCTCAAACGCGACAGCCGCCAATTACACGGCCGCGTTGCCCAGGTTATTGCCAACGATCCGGCCTGGCAGGGTGCTGCCCGGGCCGAAGCGCTGGCCTATCACCTTACTCGCAGCAGCAAACCGCGGCAGGCCATCCCGCATTTGATCACCGTAGCTGACCGGGCGGCCCGCCGCTGCGCCTATGAAGTTGCCGCCGAACATTACCAGCAGGCCCGCCAATTAATGGGCGATGACCACAGCGACTACGGCCGCGAATTCTTTGAGGTGCATCTCAACCTGGGGCGCGCGCTGAAATTTATGGGTGATTTTGCGGCCGCCAGCCAGGCAATCTCTGAAAATGTGCAATATCTGTGGCACAACCAGTTATCCACCGACTCTACTGTATTGTTGTCTATCCTGATTGAGAGCATGATCGAGCTGGCCGATGTGAAACAGCGCGAAGGCCATTATGACGAAGCCGTAGATTATCTCAACTCCGGGCTTCAGCTTTTGGGCGAAGACGGCGAGCAGGAATACCCGGTGGTCTGGAGTTCACTGATGGACCGGTTGGCCTGGATCCGGTTTCGCCAGGGGCAGTTGGAAGAAGCCGGCAAACTGGCAAACGCCGCTGTTGCCGCCATCACCGCCAATAACCTTGACGATCCCATTCAACTGGCCACAATTTTCAATACGCTCGGGGGCGTTTCCTGGAAACAGGGCAACCTTGAACAGGCCATCAGCCACGTGGAACAGAGTTTGCAGCTTTACGGCGGCGTTGGCTATTTGTGGGGACGCAGCGTGGCCTACGCCAATCTGGGTGTTCTCAATTACGGCCTGGGCAATTGGATGAAGGCTCGCTATTACTACAAACAGGCCTACAACCTGCAACAAACCATTGGTGATCTGCCGCATCAGGCCATCAGCCTTGAAAACCTGGGGCTGCTCAATATTGCTATGGGTAAGCACGATACCGGCCGCAGGGAATTGCAGGAAAGTTTAACCCTGCGCAAACGCCTGGGCGATACCTGGGGCATGGCCCAGGCGCACGTTAATCTGGCGGTGCTGGCGGTTCGCACCGGGCAAGCCAATGAAGCTTTGGCCCATGCCAGTTCGGCGCTGGCCCTGGGGGAAAACATTGGCGATGACGAAGTAAAGTGTAACGCCAATTGGGTCATCGGCCTGACCAAAGCGGAACAGGGTGAGCTGGACGCCGCAGTTGAGATTGGCCAGCAGGCGCTGGCCCAGGCGCGGGCCGGCAGTTACAAAGAGGCCGAAATTGATTGTTTGCAGGCGTTGGGCGTTATTCATCACGTGTGGGGCGGCAACCTGCCGGCCGCGCTGGAGTATCTGGAACAGGCGTTGGTTCTCGGCAAAAAATTGCAGGCCCGTTATCCGGTTGCCAGAACGCAACTGGAATTGGCCCGCGTTTACCGGACCATGAATTCCGGTTTGCCCACGGCGCGGGATAACGCCGAGCAACATCTGCTGCGAGCCATCGATGAGTTTCGCTCGCTCGGCGCCACTCACGATTTGCGCGTAGCCAAAGCAGAGTTGGGCCAACTCAAACAGGCGCAGCCAAAGCATTAGAATTGTACGCCGCTCTGTGCGATCCAGCCGGGTTGCACGCTCGGCGTATTGCCATGCGGGGTGTTGAAATACAACCCAAATTTGTTTGGAGCCTACAATAATGATAGAACCGTATGCTACAGCAATGCCAAAATTAAACGGTCAACCCAAACAGGCAGCCATTTGCGGAACTTGTGGTTATCACAATCCGGTAACGGCTGCCATTTGCCTGAATTGCAACGCTGCGATGGCAACCCAATGTCCTCTGTGCGGGCATTCGGTTCCGGCCGGGAGTAATTTCTGCGGGGCGTGCGGGGCAAAACTTTCGGTGGCAGCGCCAACCGGCCTGGAAGCCACATCTGCCCAAATGCACCAGCAGCGGCAGGCGCTGGCGCCCAAAACTCTGGTCAATAAATTGAGGGCCGCCGGCGGCAGTGGCGAAGTATTTGGTGAAAACCGGGATGTAACCCTGCTGGCAATGAGCCTGATTTTTGCCGGCCTCGACGAGACCGAGCTGGATGAAGAAGAAATTTATTTTATCCAGGATGAAACATTAAAAGCACTGGGGCGGGTTGTAAAAAAATATGAAGGCACGCTTGAAAAATTTACACAAAACGGTCTGGTTGCCTTTTTCGGCGCGCCGATAGCCCACGAAAACGACCCGGAACGGGCGGTGCGGGCGGCTCTTGAAATGCGCCAGCTTATCCAGGCCCGGCAGCGTGAGCTGCAGCCGCAAACCGATCTGACACTGTCGGCCCGGTTTGGGCTGCACACCGGTTTGGTGGTGGCCGGTACGGTGGGGAACAACGCCATCTACGCCGATTATACCGTAGTTGGCAACGCCGTGCAGGTAACGCGCGAGCTTGAATTGAGCGCCGCCGCGGAAGATATTCTGATCAGCGGAGCAACCTACCAGCAGGTGCGCTCAATTTGTGACTGCACCGCACTGTCGCCCATGACTCAATCCGACCCGCCCGCGGCCATTGAACGGTTTAAAGTGACCGGTCTGTTAGACAGTTCAGAGATCAAAACCGATGCGTTGATGCCGCAGCTTTTGATGATAGGCCGGGCCAAAGAGCTGGACCAACTGCGCACCACGCTGGCAGCGGTGATCGAGCACGGGCGCAGCCGGGTGGGCCTGATTACCGGCGAGGCCGGTTTGGGCAAAAGCCGGCTGGTGGCAGAATTTCGGCACCTGACCCTCTCTTCCGAAGTAACATTTGCTCAGGGAACCTGTCTGGCTTACACGCGCGCCGTGCCGCTGGGGGTTATCACCAACTTGTTGCGCAGCCTCATCGGTGTAACTGAAACAACTCCCGCCGAGGCGCAGCAGCAAAAACTGGACAGCTTTTTGCAATCGCTGCCGCTGCCGGAAAAGCACGAAATTTCGCCCTATCTGCTGCACGTGTTGGGGTTACCGCAAATCCAGCCCCTGCATTTGGCACGGTTGCAGGCTCTCGACGCGGCCATGCTCCAGCGACAAACCCACGCCGCACTGAGACAGGTTATTTTGGCGCTGGCTCGCCGCCAGCCCACGGTCCTGATTTTTGAGGATTTGCAGTGGGTCGATGCCGCTTCTCGCTGCTTTTTGGAATACCTGGTGCAAACCACAGATGATGCGCCGTTATTCCTGCTGTTTGTGGCGCGGGCCGCCGAGCGAAAAACGGTGCTGCAACCCATTATTGCCCAGGCCAATCATCGCCCCGAGCAGTGGTTTGACCTGCAACTGAGTCCCCTGACTCAGCAGGAAGCCTGGCATTTGCTGGATCAGCTCAACTCCCATTTTTCAGTTGAGGCTCACCAGTTAAAGCAAAAAATCATTGAACGCGCCGAAGGCAACCCGCTGTTTCTTGAGGAAATTGTGCGCACGCTGATCGATCAAAAAGGGTTGCAGCGCGATCCCAATAACGGCCAGTGGCAAGTAACCGGTTGCGCCGCCAATCTGCTCCAGACCATTCCCGGCACGGTTAAAGGGCTGCTGCTGGCCCGGGTTGACAGTTTGCCGGAGGCGATGCGCCGCACCCTGCAACAGGCGGCCGTATTTGGCACAGATTTTGCCACGGAAGTGCTGTTGCAGGTTAGCAGCCTGCCGGCGATGGTGGTGGCCGAGCAGCTCAATGAAATGGAATCGCGCCAATTTCTGGTGTCGCGCAGCTTCCGCTCTTCACCGGGTTACATTTTCCGTCATAAATTGATGCAAGAAACCATTTACAACACCCTGGTCAAACGAGACCGGCAGAAAATTCACACGCTGGCTGCTCAGGTCATCGAGCAAAGCAGTTTGTGGCTGGCCGATGAACAGGCCGAAGTCTTGGCCTATCACTACGCCGAAAGTAACGTGCCGCTCAAAGCTATCCCGCATTTAATGACCGCCGGCGATAATGCCCTGCGGCGCTGCGCCTATGAAACGGCCATTCATCATTATCGCCAGGTAAAATCACTGCTGCCCACCCGCCCGGACAATCAGTTTCAACCCGAATATTTTCTGGGGCGCATTGGCTTGGCCACGGCGCTCAAATTCACCGGCGCTTTGGCCGAGGCCGACGAAACTTTGTCGGATATGTTGCTCAATTTGTGGTATTCCAGTTTGTCAGCCAACGCCGGCAGCCTGGAGCAAATCCTGATTGAGAGCCTGCGCCAGATGGCCGATATCCGGCAGCGCGGCGGTATTTTTGATCAGGCGTTCAATTATCTCCAGGTGGGGCTGCAACTCCTCACTGAAACAGCCAATCAGCACAATCCGGCTGCCCGGTTAGCCCTGCTCGACCGGATTGCCTGGGTGCATTTCCGGCAGGGCAAGCTCGATGCGGCGCTGGCTGTGGCCCAGCCGGCGGTTGATGGCGTTACCCGGGGCGCTGCCGACAGCGTAATTTCACTGGCCAGCCTGCACAACACCCTGGGCGGCATTGCCTGGCAGCAAAACGATCTGGCCAAAGCCATTTCACACGTACAGCAAAGCCTGCAATTGTACGATGACCTTGGCTATCTTTATGGCGCGGCCGTTGCCTACGGTAACCTGGGCATTCTGTATTACCAGCAGGGTAACTGGCACAAAGCAATTCGCTATTACGAGCGCGCCTACACCGGCCACCAAATGATTGGTAATCGCGACGGCGTGGCTGTCAGCCTGGACAACCGGGGGCTGTTA
>CAYOXS010000092.1:11813-18338 GCA_964407935.1 uncultured Caldilineaceae bacterium | reverse complement strand
ACCCCGGCCCGCATCTTTTTTGTGGCCGGGCTGGCCGTGGCCCTGCTGGCCGGGCTGGCCGCCGAGCGGCTGATCGCCGAACGCTGGTCGCGGCGCAGCCAGGCGTGGCTCAGCCGGCTCGCGGTGGGGCTGGGCGGCGTGGCCCTGCTGGTGGGGCTGGGACTGGCCATCACCGTTGAGCCGGTGCGCCGTTCGGCGCTGGCGCTGGCATTGGTAGTCCCGGCCACGCTGGCCGTGATGGCGCTGGCCAGCCGGCGCTGGCTCTCGGCCGCGCTGACCGGCGGTCTGCTGGGCGCGCTGGTTTTTATTGATCTGGCCTGGTTCGACACGTCGCTGCTGCGTTTTGTGCCGCCGGAGCAGGTGCTGGCCCCCGGCCGGCCCGCCGCCGAATTTTTGGTCCGGCAGCCGGGGCTGTTCCGGGTCTACTCGCCCAGCTACAGCCTGCCCATGCAGACCGCCGCCGCGGCCCATTTGCAGTTGGCCGATGGCGTTGAGCCGGTTCATCTGGCGGTGGTTGATGAATTTATGGCCCGCGCCGGCGGCTACAACGAGCCGGGCTTCAGCGTGACCATCCCCAATTTTGGCGACGGCCCCTTCGAATCGGCGCTGAAAAACACGCCGCCCAACCTCAAACTGCTGGGGCTGCTGAACGTGCGTTATCTGGCTGCCGCCTTTCCCATGCCGTGGCCCGGTTTGGAACAGGCAAGCCAAATTGATCACACTTTTGTCTACACGAATGAGTTGGCGTTACCCCGCGCCTGGATCGCGCATCAAACCGAACCGGCGCAGGCCAATTGGCTGAGGCAGCTCGACGCGCTGGACAATTTAGCCGATGTTGCCGTGATCGACGCCGCTTTGCCGCAGCTAGGTTCGACGCGACCGGCCAGCCCGGCCCGCATTTCCCGCTTCGCTGCCAACGTCATCGAATTGGAGACCGACATTGCCGAACCGGGCTGGCTCATCCTCAGCGAAATCTGGTATCCGGGCTGGCAGGCCACGGTAAACGGCGCGCCCCAACCGGTAAGCCGGGTTGATGGACTGCTGCGCGGCGTCTTTTTGGCCCAACCCGGCCCGGCCCGCATTGTGCTGGCATACCGCCCCCAAACGGTGGTTTGGGGCAGCCGGCTGTCGCTGGCGGTGGGGGCGCTGCTGGGGCTGACCGCGCTTTATCTGGTGTTGCGAATGGCGAGTGACGAGTGACAAATGGCAAAATGCGCCACGCCGTTTTTTCGCTGATTTGCCGGATTTGTGCTAGAATTGCAGCTTATTGTCACGCACGCACATTGGGGTGGCTGCGAAAATTGAGCGGTCTCCCCAAATTTTTTGCCAAGGAAAGAGAGCATGTTCAGAACACACACCTGCAACGAGCTTACCGCTGCCCAGGTAAGCGAGGAAGTGACCCTGGCCGGTTGGGTGCATCGCCGCCGCGACCACGGCGGGCTGGTTTTTATTGACCTGCGCGACCGCTGGGGCCTGACCCAAATTGTTTTTGACCCCAACGTTAACGCCGAAATGCACAACCTGGCCCAATCGCTGCGGAACGAGTACGTGATTCAGGTGGCCGGGCTGGTGCGCCGCCGCCCGGAAGGCCAGCAAAATCCCAAACTGGCCACCGGCGATATTGAGGTTGAAGCTCACGGGCTAAAAATCCTCAACCAGGCCAAAACACCGCCCTTCGACATTAACAAAGAAACCCCGGTGGATGAATCGGTGCGGCTGCGCTACCGCTACCTGGACCTGCGCCGCGAGCGCATGCAGCGCAACATTGTGATGCGCCACGAAGCCGTGCGCTACATTCGCAATTTTTTGGCCGAAGCGGGTTTTGTGGAAATTGAAACACCCATCCTGTTCAAAACCACCCCGGAAGGGGCGCGCGATTATCTGGTGCCCAGCCGCGTTCATCCCGGCAAATTTTACGCGCTGCCGCAAAGCCCGCAGCAGCTCAAGCAACTGCTGATGGTGGCCGGCTTTGACCGCTATTTTCAAATCGCCCGCTGTTTTCGGGATGAGGACCAGCGCGGCGACCGCCAGCCGGAGTTCACCCAGCTCGATATGGAGTTGAGTTTTGTGGACCGCGATGACGTGATGAATCTCATCGAGCGGTTGATGACCGGCATGGCCGAGAGCATTTCACCCAAGAAAATCTTGCACAAACCGTTCCCGCGCCTGAGCTACGATGAGGCGCTGGCTCGTTTTGGCCGGGATAACCCCGACATCCGTTTTGGACTGGAACTGAGCGACATCAGCGATATTGCGGCCAGCAGCAGTTTTAAAGTTTTCAGCGAGACCGTGGCCGGCGGCGGGCTGGTGAAGGGGCTCAACGCCAAAGGGTTGGGCCACTACAGCCGCAAGCAGGTTGACGAACTGACCGATTTTGTGAAGGATTTTGGGGCCAAAGGGCTGGCCTGGCTGGTGGTGGGTGAGCAGGACGGCCAACCGGTGGCCGAGCGCTCGTCGTTTGCCAAGTTTTTGGCCGAAGCCGACGTGGCCGCTATTATTCGGCGGCTTAAAGGGCAGCCGGGCGACCTGCTGCTGTTTGTCGCCGATAAATTTGCCGTAACCAACGAATCGCTGGGCCGGCTGCGGCTGGAGTTGGGCGACCGGCTGGGCCTGCGCGACGACAGCGTGCTGGCCTTCTGCTGGGTCATCGATTTTCCGTTTTTGATGTGGAACGAAGAAGAGGACCGCTGGGACCCCAGCCATCACCTGTTTACCGCGCCGATGGACGAGGACATTCCACTGCTCGACACCGAGCCAGGCCAGGCCCGCGGCAAACAGTACGATCTGGTGCTCAACGGCTACGAGATCGCCGGGGGCAGCATCAGGATTCACCAGCGGGAGTTGCAGGAAAAAATCTTCGGCCTGATTGGGCTGGAAATGGAAGAGGCGCGCCAGCGCTTTGGGCATATGCTGGAAGCGTTTGAGTACGGCACGCCGCCGCACGGCGGCATCGCCCCCGGCATTGACCGGATCACAATGCTGCTGGCCGGTGAGCCGAACATTCGGGAAGTGATTGCCTTCCCCAAAAGCCAGGCGGCTATGGATTTGATGGCCAACGCACCGACCGAGGTGTCGGAGGCGCAGCTCAAAGAGCTGCACATTAAGTTGCGGTAAAAACAAGCGAATCTGCGAATCTGCGAATCTGCGAATAGCGAGGGCAACGCGCCCCCACAAAATTGCAGGAGTCCAAAACTGTAGTTTTGGACTCCTTTTGATTCTCACTGATGTTCCGCTGGAGCGCCCCCCGGCCTGCGGCGCTCTTTTTTATTTCACGGCCACCAACTCGACGGCGTTGGCCGGCACCCAGCCCTGAAAATCGTTGCCGGGCAGGGCCACCCGCCGCCAATCCGGCCGGCTTTCGGTAATGCGCACCTCCGCGCCGCTGTGCAGGTTAAACTCTACCACGTACTGCTCGGCGCTGCCGGGGCCGCTGGTCACATCAATTTCGTCGGCAACCACCACCGCCTCCGGTGCGGTCGATTCGCGGTAGGTGCGGCTGGCCATCGACACCAGCCCGGCAATGAGAAAAAGGCCGATAACCCCGGCGGTCCACAAACTGTAGCGGCGCAGCGGCTCCACCAGAATCGCCACAATCAAGCAGGCGCTCACCAGCAGCCACAGCAGCAACGCCAAAATCGCCGCCTCACGGAGGGTCAACCACTCTTCGGCCAGTTCAACCAGATTGGCAAACGCGTTGTCGTCGGCTTTGTCCAGCCGGTCCAGCGTTTGCAGCCGGGCAATGGCCAGATTGGCGCGCGTCTCCGCATCGCGGGGATCAAGCCGCTGCGCCCGGCGATAGTTCAAAATGGCGCGGCCAACATCGCCCTCTTTAAAATAGGCGTTGCCCAAATTAAAATAAAGGGCGCTGTCCTGAATCCCGGCCGTGATAATTGATTGGTAAATGGCCACCGCTTCGGGGAACTGGCCGGCTTCGTAGCTGCGGTTGCCGGCTTCCATCGCCTCAACCGGCGTAACCTCCGTTTGGGCCAGCGAGAGCGGCGTCAGCAGCAACAGGCCAACTACAGCCAGCAACCAGACAAGCTTTTTCATACGCGCCCACCAAAGGATTTTTCGAGATCGTTAATCAGCAGCCGCGTTTCTGAAACCAGCGTCTTTTCGTCGCCGGCAGAGATGGGCGCGTAGCGGCCCACATCCACTTGCAGCAGCACATCTTTGATGCGCGCCACCAGCCCGCCATCGACGCCCGATTTTTGCAGCAGAGCGGTCAATTCGGCAATCGTCAGGCCGGCTGTGGGCTTGTCCAATTTATCAGACAAAAATCCCAGCAGCGCCCGGCCGGCCGCCCCGGGAACATCACTGCCGGCCAGTTGGGCCTCAGACAGAATAGCCAGCGCCTTTTTGCGGGCGATAATCGAGCGGGCATACGCCGGGTCGCGCTCCAGCCGAAGCTGGCGGCGCTTCCAGACCCACGCCCCGCCAATGGCAAACAGCGGCATAATCCAGGCGGTCCAATAAACCACCCGGCCCACCACCGAGACTACCTGCGGCGTGTTGAGCGAAGACGGGGCCGGCTTGATATGCTGGATGTCTGTGGCCAATAAATCTACCGGCTGCTGACCGGCCCCGGAGCCGGTAATTAGCGGCAACCCCTGCGAGTTGTCATCGGGCAAAATATTCACCGGTATCGGCTCGGTGCGAACGGTTTCGTACTGGCCGGATTTGGGGTTGTAAAATGTGAACTGAATCGAGGGAAATTCCTGCGAGCCGGCCTGCCCCGGCACCACCAGCCGTTCAAAAGAGCGAATCCCGCTCAGCACATCTTTTTTGGAGTCGATCCGCGAGCTGGCCTGGCTGTCAAAAAAGCGCCAGTTGGGCATATCGGGCATGGCCGGCTCGGTGATGGTTTCAATGTTGCCCTCGCCTTCAATCTCTACCACCAGCGTGAGCGGTTCGTTAACTTTGGTTTCCTGCTGATTGAGCCGGGCGCGGACTTCAAACTCGCCCACCGAGCCGGAAAAGTCCGGCGGCGCGCCATCGGGCAGGGGTTTGGCGGTAACCGTAACCGGCTCCGACTCCAGCCGGATATCCGGTTCAAACATGCCGCCGGGGATAACCAGCCGGGCCGGGTCGATGGTTAGCTGGCCCAAATTGGCCGGAAACAGCGCCGTGCGGATTTCGGTAACCAGATAGTTTTTGCCGTTCACCTGCCGGTTGTAGTGCGGCTGGTCGATAATCTGGCGGCTCCAGAAATCGGTGAAGGCGGGCGGACGATAATCGGGCTGGCCAAAAAAGTTGACCGCCTGATAAAAGCGAAAAACGTAAATTACCTGCTCGCCCAAATAGGGAGTGTCGTTGTCAACCTCGGCTTCCACAAAAAAATCCTGCTCGGTGGTGGAGGGCGTGCCGTTATCCGGCGCGGCCGGGGGCTGAGTCTGCGTGCCGGCCGGCAGCACTTCAATATCGATGGGGTCGGTTTGGTAGACCTGGCCGTTGAGGTTAATGCTGACAGGCGCAATGGTCAGCGCGCCTTCGGCCAGCGGTTGAACCCGGTAAATGTACACCCCCTGCGAGGTCATTTTACCGTTGACAATGCTCACCTGGGTAGAGGTGCTGCTGTTAACCACCACAAAATCTTCAATCTGGGACAAATCGGGCCGGGGGATGGTTAAAAAATCGCCGGTAACGGTCACCGTCAGCACCAGTTGTTCATCGGCGGCAATGGTGGTGCGGTCAACCCGGGCGGTGATGGGCGTCTGCGCCAGCGCGCTGCCGGACAATCCCCACAAAAGCGTCAGTATCGTTACCAGCGCCGGCGCTATTTTTTTTGAGATGACCGCCTGCTTTCTGTCAGTCAATCCTGTCTCCAATACCCAGCAAATATCTCTGTTACTTTACCTCGAGGGCCGGTAATTGGCAATGCCTGCCTTACCAATCTTCTGCGGGCGGCATACCGGGCGCGTAAAAGCCTTCCTGCAGCCGTTCCTGCAAAGTCTGGCTGTCCTGCCCCAGCGCGTCGAGCAGTTGTTCGGCTTCCTGCGGGGTTAACCCGCGGCCGCCATTGGGCTGCTGCCGGCCCTGCCCCCCCGATTGGCCCTGCTCATCGGGTTGAGGTTGCCCGCCGCCGTCCTCCTGCTGCTGGTCGCCCTGGCCCTGTTGCTGGTCCTGCTGGCCCTGACCGCCGCCGCCCTGTTGCTGCTGCTGATCGGGGGGTGGGGGTTGGCCGCCGCCACCGCCGCTCTGTTGTTGCTGCTGCTGTTGTTGCTGTTGTTGCTGCTGTTGCTGTTTGAGCGCCAGCTCAAGATTATACTTGGCCTGCGCGTCGTCCGGGTTCAACCGCAGCGCCTGTTTGTAAGCATCGATGGCGTTGGCCCAGTCCTGCGCTTTAAAGTAGGTGTTGCCCAAATTGTAGTTTGAATGCTGGGCCAGTTCGTTCTCGGCGGTGCGGTTGGACTGCTTGTACTGCATAATCGCGGAATCGGTGTTGCCCTCGCGGTGGTAGGTGTTGCCGGAATTGTAGTACGGCGCGGCCAGATCCGGGTCTTCCTGCTGGGCGTCGCGGTAGTA
>CAYOXS010000092.1:0-11713 GCA_964407935.1 uncultured Caldilineaceae bacterium | reverse complement strand
AATTGTAGTACGGCGCGGCCAGATCCGGGTCTTCCTGCTGGGCGTCGCGGTAGTAACTGAGCGCCTCGCCGTAGTTGCCCTCGTCAAATTGATCGTTGCCGCGGTTGTTTGCCCGTGCCGCCACCGAGCCGCATGCCGAAAGCAGCAGCGCCAGCGCCAGCAGTAGCAGCGTAAATTGTTTATGCATCAGCCACTCCTTTGGATCGTAAATTAAGTAAATTCCCCATTTTATGTCATTCTGAGCGACCAACGGGAGCAAAGAATCTCCACATTCGGCGGCGCTAGTCCGGGCAAAGTGGAGATTCTTCACTCCGCTACGCTCCGTTCAGAATGACATGTGCGGAAGTTAATTAATTTTCATTCCTTTCGGCTGCGGGGTTGACTCACTGTGCCGGCGGGTGAGCGCCGATCTGGCCCGGTCGGGGATCAGCTCAAAAATCACCAGCGCGGCCACCGCCACCGCTAAAAACCACTGAAACCGCTCGATGCCGCGCGTTTCAAAGCGGCTTTCCATTTCGGCGGTTTGCAGTTTGCCAATTTCGTTGGCCAAAACATCGACTTCACGGCCATCGGGCCGCGCCTGAAAGTACAGCCCGTTGGTAATGTTGGCCATCTGCTGAAGGATCAGTTCATCAAGCCGGGTCATCACCGTGTTGCCCTCGCGGTCTTTTTTGTAGCCCAGCGGGTTGCCCAACTCATCGTACTGCGGAATCGGTTCACCATCCGGCGAGCCAAAGCCGATGGCGTAAATGATCACGCCCTGGTCGGCGGCGGTTTGGGCCGCTTCGAGCACATCGCCTTCGTGATTCTCGCCGTCGGTCAGCAGCAGGATGACTTTTTGCGTGGCGCGTTCCTGATTAAGGCCGTTCATCGCCACCTGAATCGCCTCGGCGATGGCGGTGCCGGGCCGGGAAATGATCTCGGGGTTGGCCGCGTCCAAAAAAATCCGGGCCGTGGCAAAATCTGAGGTAAGCGGGAATTGAACAAAGGCCGCCCCGGAAAAAAGCACCAGCCCCAGCTCGTTGCCGGCTAAATTGTCCATCAGCTCGCTGATTTCCAGCTTGGCCCGGGCCAGCCGGTTGGGTTTAAAATCCTCGGCCATCATGCTCTCGGAAACATCGAGTACCACCATAATTTCCACACCGCGCCGCTCAATGTACTCCACCTGGCTGCCCCACTGCGGCCGGGCCAGAGTCACAATCACAAAAAACAGCGAAATATACCACAACCGGCTTTGCCATTTTCTGCCGCGCCAGTTAACCGAGGCGCTCAGTTTTTGGATCAGCTCCGGCGTGCCGAGCCGCTGCAGGGTTTTGTACTGGTAGCGGTTCAGCGCAAAAAAGGCCAGCGCCAGCCCAGCCAGCGGAATTAAACACAAAAAATAGGTCGGTTCAGCAAATCTCATTGACGTTGCCTACGGAATTTTGCGCAATAAGGTGCGCCGCAGCAGCACTTCTAAAATCAGCAGCGCCACCGCCGGTAAAATGAACCAGATGGCCAGCTCGGTGTAGCGGGTAAAGGTGCGCACCTCCACCTGCGAACGCTCCAACTGGCTGATGGTATCGTAAATTTCTTGCAGCCCGGCTTTGTCCTCGGCCCGAAAATAGAGGCCGCCGGTAATATCGGCAATCTCTTTGAGCGTTTCCTCATCAATTTCAGAATCGCGGTATTCAATGCGGCCGTCGGGGAAGGGCAGCGCCGCCGGGCCGGGCCGCGCCGCGCCAATAGTGTACACCCGAATATCGAGCGCCTTGGCAATTTGGGCCGCGGTCAGCGGGTCAATCTGGCCAGAGTTGTTGGCCCCGTCCGTGAGCAAAATAATGACCTTGCTCTCGGCTTCGGAATCGCGCAGCATGTTGGCCCCGTTGGCCAGCCCCAGGCCGATGGCCGTGCCGCTGTCAAGCCCAATATCCCACGACACCTGCGTTTCATCGAGGATGCGCTTGAGCACATCGTAATCGAGCGTGGGCGGCACCTGGCTAAAGGCTTCGGTGGCAAAAATCACCAGACCGATGCGGTCGTACTGGCGGCGGCCAATAAATTCTTCAATCACCTGCCGGGCCGCACCCAGCCGGTTGGGTTCAAAATCCAGAGCGGCCATGCTGCCGGATATGTCCAGCACAATGGCGATGTCTACCCCCTCACCGGAGATGATTTCGCGGGCGTTGCCGGATTGGGGCCGGGCCAGCGCCAAAATCAGCAGCGCCAGCGCCAGCAGCCGCAGCGCGGGCAAAATAAAACGCAATCGCTGCCGGATTGAGGGCGACAGGTTGGTGGTCAGCCGCAAATCAGAATATTGCAGGGTAGCGGTGCGCAGCCGGTGGCGGGTAAACAGCGGCCACAGGGCCAGCACCAGCGGGATGAGCAGCAACACCAGCAGCCACGGCGAGCCAAATTTAAAGATCACGCGGCGACTCCGTTTCTGCCGGCGCAACTGGCGGCGGTTCGGGCGGCGGGGTGGTGCTGGCCACAATTTGCCGCGCCCGGGGCACAAGCTGGTAGGCGTCATCGGTATTGGGCCGGTAGCGGGCAAATTTCACCAGATCGCTGCTGTAAAACATATCCAAAAATGCGCCGGTAATTGTGGCCGGCACGGTTGAAAACCGAAACGCATTTTGTAGTTCCTGGGTGGTCTGTTCCAGCGCCGGAATTTGGTAGCGACGCTCAATGTAATCGCGCAGACAATCGGTCACCAGCGAGTAGTGGTCTTTAAACTGCTGCCGGGCCGGCAGGTTGAGCGACTCAATTCGCTCCAGTTCGGTCAGGGCGATGACCTCTGGCGGGCGGGTGTCGATGATCGGTTGCGGGAACAGCTCGGCGGGGATTTTGCGCCACCAGCGATTGTAGGCCCACTGGCCGGCCAAATAACCGCCGCCAATTACGGCGGCCAGCGCCACCACCCCGGCCACAAACAGCGGCCACAACGGCGGCACCGGCAGATCGGCCTGTTCTTTTAAATCGCGCAGCTCAGTATCGCCTTCAACAAGCACGCTGTCGATTTTAAGGGGGATGACCGGCGCGCCCAGTTCTTCGGGTTGGGCCGCGCCCGGCACGCGGTGAGTCACCACCAGCGGCGGCGTTTGGTAACTGCCCGGCGCGAACAGGGAAACAACATAATCTTTGCGCGTTGTGGAGGTGCCATCGTTGTTGGTAACGGTGTCCTGCCCGGTTTGATTCACCACCTCAAAATCACCCCATTCGGGGTCAAGGTTGGGCAAATCGACGGTTGAATTGGCCGGGTGGCGAACTTCAAGCCGCAAAGTAATGCGGTCGCCCACGGTGTAGGGGTGGCCGTTGGCCGGTTGAACGGCGTAAAAATCCACGTCGGCGTCCGGCGATTGGGCCAGCGCCGGGCCAACCAGCAGGATGCCCAGCAGCAGGGCCAACCACAGCGGCGACATTCGCAAAAGTAGTTGCTTCATAACTCTATCGGACTCGCCTTCGGATGCGGCGGGAGCGCTGTTCAAAAAAGTTGGTCAGCGGCAAAACGTAGTCCCGATCCGTTGAAACGTTGATCCGGTCAACCTTGGCTTTGCGGAAAACGCGCTCGCGGGCCAGTTTCAACTCCAGCACGCGCTCGGCAAATTCCTGCCGCCACTGCCGGCTGCCGGTATCAACCCATTTTACCTGGCCGGTTTCGGCATCTTCCAGCGCCACCAGCCCCACATTGGGCCACTCCTGCTCGCGCGGGTCGCTCAGCGTCACGGCGATGATGTCGTGGCGGCGGTTGGCCACCTGCAACACAGAACTGTACGAATTGGGCGGCGCTAAAAAGTCGGATAACAAAAAGATGATGCCGCGCCGTTTGAGCATGTGGTTGAGCGTTTCCAGCCCCATTTTCAGATCGGTTTTGTAACCCTGAGGGGTAAACGCCAGCAAATCTCGAATGAGGCGTAGCACATGCCGCCGGCCTTTGCGCGGCGCAATGAACAACTCAATTTGATCGGTGAAGATCAACAGCCCCACTTTATCGTTGTTGCTGATGGCCGAAAAGGCCAGCACCGCGGCCAGTTCCGCGGCGATCTCTCGTTTGAAGCGGTTGACGGTGCCAAACTGGCCGGAGGCGCTGGCATCAACCAGCAGCATCACGGTCAGTTCGCGCTCTTCAACGTACCGCTTCACAAACAGGTCGCCGGTGCGGGCGGTCACGTTCCAGTCGATGGTGCGGACTTCGTCGCCGGGGGTGTAGGGGCGCACCTCGTCAAACTCCATGCCGCGCCCTTTAAAAATGGCGTGATATTCACCGGCAAAGCTGCTGTTTACCAGCCGCCGGGTACGGATTTCGATGCGGCGGATTTTTTTGATCAGTTCGCTGGTCAGCATAGGTCAGGCTTACGGAACTTCGATCCGGTCCAGAATTCGCTGAATAATGTCGGCGCTGGTAATTTCTTCGGCCTCGGCTTCGTAGCTAATCACGATGCGGTGGCGCAGAATATCGGGGGCAATCTGTTTGATGTCTTCGGGCGTTACAAAACCGCGCCCGTGCAAAAAGGCGTGGGCGCGAGCAGCCATAATCAAATAAATGGTGGCCCGCGGCGACGCGCCAAAGCTGATGAGGTGCTGCATATCGGTCAGGCCGCTTTGGGCCGGGTAGCGGGTGGCAAAAATCAAATCCAGAATGTACTCTTTAATTTTTTCGTCGATGTAAATCCCTTTGACCACTTCGCGGGCGTGGAGTAAATCCTGAGGGCGAATCACCGGGTTGACCCGAGGCAGTTCAACGCCGGTCATGCGGTCCATAATCACCCGTTCTTCATCGCGGGTGGGATAGCCCACAATCACTTTGAGCATAAAGCGGTCAACCTGGGCCTCCGGCAGGGGGTAGGTGCCTTCCTGCTCGATGGGGTTTTGGGTGGCCAGCACCAAAAACGGCTCTTCCAGCCGGTAAGTCTGGTCGCTAATGGTAACCTGCCGCTCCTGCATGGCCTCAAGCAGCGCGCTCTGCACTTTGGCCGGGGCGCGGTTGATTTCGTCGGCCAGGATAAAATTGGCAAAAATCGGCCCCAGATGGGGAGTGAACTCGTTGGTGCGCGGGTTGTAAATCTCCGTGCCGATCAGGTCGGCCGGGAGCAGATCGGGCGTAAACTGAATGCGCTGAAAATTTCCCTGTACTGCCTGGGCCAGCGTATTGACAGCCAGCGTTTTGGCCAAACCAGGCACACCCTCCAGCAGAATGTGGCCATTGGCCAGCAAACCGATGAGCAGGCGCTCAATGAGCTTTTCCTGCCCCACAATCACTTTGTTTACTTCAACCAGCAGATTCTGCAAAAACAGGGCTTCGCGCTCAACGGCCTCGTTTAACTGCCTGATTGTTGTCATTTCCATGATGTAAAGCGGGGCCTCCAGATGGTGGATTCGTTATGTCAAAAAAAATAGATTAGCTGCGATACCAGCAACCAATCTCTGAACATTGACTATTGTAGCCGATAACCGAGATTTTTCAAGCATTTTAGCCGGTTTCTAATGGAACTCTCATTTTGGCCGAGGCGGTATGAGTGTAAATAGGTATAAAATGCTATGATTTTTCCTTGAAAAATTGGCTTTTGACGATATAATAAGGATACACTGAGTTTACTAACCCGGAGCATAACCCGCGTTTTAAAATGCGGCATCAGGAGGAAGTTGAGCAGTGGCACGATACCAGATACTTTATTGGGAACATATTCCCCTCGGCGTAAAAGCAACGGATTTGAACGGCACAGTCAGAGAAAACCTGCCGGCTCGATTTCAGGAAGCAGTGCAGCGGGCTTCATCGCGAGCCGGGCACGACAGCACCGCCGCCTACACCTCAATGTTTAAGTGGGGCAAAGAACAGGAGCGCGAAGGTTCGGCCAAAGAGGTAGCCGCGACAGTGGCCAAAGAACTGGACGACACCTGGGATGAAGGCGAAGCTTTGAAACTATTTCAGGAAGAAAGCCAGTAAAAACCTGGCCAATTTGAGAAAAGGCGCAAAATTGCGCCTTTTTTGTTTCCAGACCTAAATGCCGGTATACTCACCTGTGAAAACAGGAGCCAGGAGCCAGGATTCGGGAGTCAGGATTCAGGAAATCACTTCTGTGAAGGTAAGCGAATGAGTGGGTTAGCGAATTTACGAAGGTAGGGGCGCTTCGCGAAGCGCCCCTACGCCGAATTTTCACCTGTCCCAGATACAAGCATTTTTTGTTGCTGGGCCACAAACAGGCTTGGTTTGCGGCCCGACGGTCACGCTGAAAATAAGTTTGGTAAATTGACCGGCGGCGAATCGCGGGTGGCGAATTATTCATAATTCATCACTCATAATTCATCACTGATTTTCAGGGGTACCCCATGCCGTTACAAAATCGAGTTGATCCGTTTGGCGTTATCCACGCCGTGCCGGAGCGCGGCACGTGCATGGGCAATCGCGGTATTTTGCACAACAACCAGCGGCAGTTACGCTATTACCATCGCCACAAAAACTGGATCATCTGCACGCTGGAAAGCCGCGACAAAAATGGCGATCCTATCCGGCGCACGCCGATGACGCCCGGCAGTTACACCGAGCTTTTCTTTTTGGATGAAGCCACCGCACTGGCCGCCGGACACCGCCCCTGCGCCCGCTGCAACCGCGAACGCTACACCGAGTTTGTCCATTTTTGGCGGCTGGCCAACCCCACCGAAACCGGCTCACTGGATGACGTGCTGCACCGCGACCGTTTTGCGCCGCATCAGCGTACGTGGCGGCCCAAAAAACGGACCTTCACCGCCCTCATCGACGAGCTGCCGCCGGGCACGTTTATTATGCTCAACCCGGACCCATCGGCCCGGCCCTACCTGGTGCTGGAAGAAAGCCTGCTGCCGTGGAGTTTTGGCGGCTACGGCCAGCCCTCGGCCCGCCGCAGCGGCGCGGAGGTGGTGGTGCTGACCCCGCGCTCAACCGTGGCCGCTCTGGCCGCGGGCTATCGGCCCCAAATTTTTATAGGTGACAGGCGTTAGGTCCCGTCGCCCCTGCAACCCATCGAGCACATTTTCCAGTACCGGCAGCATAAACGGCAGCCGTTTGGCTTTGATCACCCAATCCCAGGCCGGTTCAAATTTTTTCCACGCCCCGGCGTAGGCCGCGTGGCGCAGCCTGCCGCCAGCGGTCTCTTTGCTCCACGCCCCCCGCAAAATTGAACCCCAGCGGTAAAAATCGTGGTAGGCCTGCCAGTAGCCCTGCTCCAACTCCTGCGGCGACAGCCGTCGCGGCCGGAAGACCACGTGGCGGGTATCGTACAGGTTCCAGTTGGTGTGCGAGATGCGGCCCGCGGCGGCCATTCGCTGGTAGAGCACGGTGTCGGGGTAGGGGGTCAAAATATGAAAGGTGGCCGTTTCGATACCGTGGTCAATGGCCCACTCGACAGTGCGGCTAAACACGCCGGCATCGTCATCGTCCATGCCAAAGACAAAACTGCCGTTGATCATCACCCCCAAATCGTGCAGCCGTTTGATAGCCAGGCTGTAATCCCGGTTGAGGTTTTGGTATTTATGCTGAGCTTTGAGGTTGGCCGGGTTGAGCGTTTCAAAGCCGACAAACAGGCTGCGCAGCCCGGCCTGCACCGCTTTTTCCAGCAGCCCCGGCCGCAGCACCGACTGCACCGTGCCCGCCGCCTGCCACACCCGCCCCATGCCGGCCAGTCCATCGAACAGGGCGCGGGCAAACGTTGGCTGGCCAAACAGGTGGTCATCCAAAAAGTAAAGGTGCCGCCCCGGCAGCCGCTCAATCTCGGCCAGCGCCGCGTCGACGGCCTGGGTGTAAAACGATTTACCGCCCTTGAAAAAAGCCTCTTTGTAGCAAAAATCGCAGGTGTGCGGGCAGCCCCGCGAAACAACAATCGAGTTAGGCACAAGGTACAACTGCCGTTTGATCAAATCCCGGCGCACGGGCGGCGCGCCGGCCAGCGTGCGCACCGTGGAGCGATAGACCTTGCCCGGCTGCCCGGCCCGGAAATCGCGCAGAAATTGGGGCCAGGTGTCCTCGCCGGGGCCGAGAAAAATGGTGTCGGCGTGTTGGGCCGCCTCGGCCGGCAGCGAGGTAACGTGCAGCCCGCCCAGCGCCACGTGCGCCCCACGGCGGCGGTAGTGATCGGCCAGTTCGTAGGCGCGATAGGCGGACGTGATATACACCTGAATGACCACCAAATCCGGCTCGTCGTTCAGCGTGAGCCGCTCCACATGCTCATCCTGAATTTCCACTTCGTCGTGGTCGTCCAAATAAGCGGCCAGCGTGGCCAGTCCCAGCGGCGGAAACAGCGAATATTTGATGGGCCGCCAAAAGGGACTCAGCGCTTCGGTCAGCGCGGGTAGAATCATTTTTACTTTCATTGATATGCTCCTTTGAAAACAGGATACAGGAGTCAGGTGCAGGAATCAGGGGCGTTCCTGACCCGGCTTATAAAGTCTGCGGCAGGAGTCCAAAACTGTAGTTTTTGACTCCGCTTTTAGCGAATCTGCAAATCAGCGAGATGTAGGAGCGCTTCGCGAAGCGCCCCTACCCAACTTTGATTCTCGTTGTCGTGTCGCCCACTCGGTAATACTCCCTTGAAATAAACGAATCGGCGTTTATTGAACACACCCTACTTTACCACCGCCGGGTTGCCGGTTCGATGCCCTGAGGCCGGCTGTTTTTGCACTCGGGTGCTTGACATCCCCCCGCCGCCGCTCTACGATGATTTTGGAGCCAGGCCAGTCGATTTTTAAGGAGAACACTATGCTGCAACTGCTGCTGGTTGAAGACAACGCCAAACTCCGGGCGGCGCTGCGCACCGGCCTGGAACAAACCGGTCGGGTGCGCATTTGCCACGATTGCGACAGCGGCGAAGCGGCGCTGGCCTACTGCCAGCAGCAGCCGCCGGAAGTCATTTTGATGGACGTACAACTTGCCGGCCAAATGAACGGCATCGACGCGGCGGCAGCCATCCGGCGGGAGTTGCCGCGCTTGCCGGTGGTTTTCTACTCCATTCAGGATGACGATGATTATTATCGCGCCTTCCGCCGCTCCGGCATTTTGAGCCACTACGCCTACGTGAAAAAGTCAAACTTTCTGCTGCCGGCGATGATCCTGCCGCTGCTGGTTGACGCCGTGGCCGGCCGCAGTTTCATCGACCCCGACATTGAGGCCCGCGTGCAGGAAGTGCGCCACAAAGATGCCCACGCCCCGCTCGATTTGCTGGAGCCGGCCGAGCAGGAAGTGGCCCGGCTGCTGGCGCAGGGGCTAACCAACGAGCAAATCGCCGCCCGGCTGGGTTTTAAAGACAAGCGCACTGTCAGCCGTATCAACGGCCAAATTTACGCGGCGTGGGGACTCAACGCCTCGGCCACTGATGAAAAAGTGGCCCGCACCCGCGCCGCGCTGATCCTGCGCGAGGGCCGGCTGCTGGCCTGGGATGACGACGGCCGGCCGCAAATTATGGGGCCGCACGGTAACTGGGAAGCGTGGGAATGACCGTCAATTTGTGGCTTAATTGGGCCGGGCTGGCTGTTTCGCTGGCCAACGTAATGGCGATGCTGTGGCTGGGGCTAACCGTACTGCTCAACAGCAGCCGGCGGCCGCGCCAGGTGTGGCTCACCGGCGGCGGGCTGCTGCTGGGCGGGCTGTTTTTTGTGAGCCACACCGCGATTTTGGGCTACAGGCCGGCGTTTAGCGGCCCCGGCCTGGAAATCTGGTGGCGGCTGGGCTGGCTGCCGCTGGTGGGGCTGCCGTTCATTTGGTTTGGGGTGATGCTGTGGTACACCGGCGGCTGGCCCGATGGCTCGCGCCTGCCCCGGCCGCGAGCGCCGTTTTGGCTGCTGCTGGCCTGGAGCGCGGGGCTGCTGCTCTGGCTGGGTGTGGGCCGGCCGCTGCCCACCTTTGCCCAGGTGGTGCAACTCAAGCTGACCGGCGCAGCGGCCATCGCCGGCGTGCCGCTCTTTCTGGCGCTGTACGCGCTGTACATTGTGCTCTGTACGGCGTTGGCGCTGGCGCTGCTGTTTCGGCCGGCCGCCGCGGCCACCCTCACCGCCGATGTTCGCCATCGCCGCACCCGGACCGGGTTAACCGCCGCCGCCGCCGCGCTGGTAGCGGTGAGCTGGCTGGCCGCCGGGGCCATCGGCTGGGCGGCGCTGCTCGATGCGGCGGGGCTGCACCGCAGCGACATCAGCCGGCTCACCACCATCGCCGCCGGGATCGATGTGCTGGTTTCCGGGTTGATCGCCGTGACCGTGGCCCTGCTGGGGCAGGCCGCCATCTCCTTTGAAATTTTCAGCGACCAAACCCTGCCCCGCCGCGAATTTCAACGCCAGTGGGCCAACGTTATCATTTTGGCCGTGGGCTACAGCGCCATTACCGGCGGCGCGCTGGCGCTGGGAATCCGGCCGGTGGGGCTGCTGCTGGCCGGCACGCTGATACTGGTGCTGTTCCTGGCGCTGTCGCACTGGCGCAGCCACACCTGGCGCGAACGCTACCTGCGCCAACTGCGGCCGCTAATGACCAGCCAGCGCCTGTTCGACCGGCTGCTGACCGCCGCGCCGGTTGAGTTTGAAGCCGCCGCGCCGTTGGTGGTGCTCTGCCAGGATGTTTTGCAGGCGCAATCGGCCCGGCTGCTGCCGCTGGGATCGCTGGCCCCGTTGCTGCGGCCGCTGGCCTACCCCTCAACCCGGATCGATCTGCCGGCCAGCCTGTCCCCGGAACTGCTGGCGCAACTCCACACCCCGGCCCAAATCACCGTGCCGCTGGCCGCCGGCTGGGCCATCCCACTGTGGAGCGAACGGGGGTTGATTGGGGTGCTGCTACTGGGGCCAAAGCAGAGCGGCGGGCTGTACACCCAGGAAGAGATGGAGATTGCCCGCGCCGCCGCCGAGCGGCTGATCGACACTTACGCCATCACCGAGATTGCCCGGCGGCTGATGGACGTGCAGCGTCAGCGGCTGGTTGAAAGCCGGTTGATGGACCAGCAAACCCGGCGGGTGCTGCACGACGAAGTGCTGCCCAACCTGCACACCGTTTTGCTCAGTTTGAGCGGCACAGACAGCGACGCAGCGAAACTGCTCGCCGAGACGCACGGCCAGATTGCCAACCTGCTGCGGGCCATGCCTGCCGCAGCCCCGCCGGAACTGGAACGGCTGGGGCTGGCGGGCGCGCTGCGCCGGCTGGTTGACAGCGAACTGGCCGGCCAGTTTGACGCGGTTGAGTGGCAGATTGAGCCGGAAGCGGCGCAGCGGGCGGCGGAATTAGCGCCGCTCAGCGCCAACGTGCTGTTTTACGCCGCCCGCGAAATGATGCGCAACGCGGCCAAACATGGACGCGGCCCCAACCCGGCCCAGCCGCTCTCGCTGCGGGTGCGGCTGGCGCTGGGGCACGGCTTGCGGCTGGAAATTGAAGATAACGGCGCGGGGATTACTCAAACCCACAGCACCGGCGCCGGGCAGGGATTGGCCCTGCACAGCACTATGCTGGCGGTCATCGGCGGGGAATTGAGCATCGACAGCGGGCCGGGCCGGACGCGGGTAGCTATCCGGCTGCCCCTGTGATCGCAGCGAATCCCGGCCCGTTAATGCTGCGGATAGGCGTGTTGTTCGCCCCAGGCCAATAATTTGGCCAGATAGCGCGATTTGACCTGCTCGCTGGCGAGCGCCTGTTTGAGCGGCGGCAGTTTCAAAATAACACCCAAAATGGCGGCCATCGCCCGGTGGCTGGCCAGGGTGTTGTCATCAAAAATCAGGTTTTGCAGCATGCCCC
>CAYOXS010000091.1:14012-18508 GCA_964407935.1 uncultured Caldilineaceae bacterium | reverse complement strand
AGCGCCGTTTGAGCGCTTCGCTCAACTCGCGGGTGTTGTTGCTGGTTAAAAATACGGTGGGGTGATGTTTGGCGCTGATGGTGCCCAGCTCCGGCACGGTTACCTGAAAATCGCTCAGCACCTCCAGCAAAAAGGCCTCAAATTCCACATCGGCCCGGTCAATTTCGTCAATCAGCAGCACCACCGGCTCATCGGACGTGAGCGCCTGTAACAGCGGCCGCGGCAGCAAAAAACGCTCGGAAAAAAAGACTTCCTCTTCAGCGGCAATGCGGTCGGCGGCTTCGCTGAGCGAGGCCGAATTTTCAACAATGCTGCTCAGTTTATCGCGCAGCAGTTGGGTGTAAAGCATCTGCTTGGCGTATTCCCACTCGTACAGCGCTTTGGTTTCGTCCAGTCCTTCGTAACACTGCAACCGGATCAACCGGCGCCCGTTGGCGGCGGCCCAGGCTTTGGCCAGCTCGGTTTTGCCCACACCCGCCGGGCCTTCGGTGAGAACCGGTTTGCCCAGTTGGTCAGCCAAAAAAACAACGGTCGCAATATCATCAGAAGCAATATAGTTTTTGGCCAGTAATTCTTTTTTGATGGCTTCGGTTGAATCTGACATTAAGGCGCATCTCCTCTGAAAATAGGATTCAGGGGTCAGGAGTTAGGAATTAGGGAATTTCTGCCCTGACTCTAAAAAATTGTGAGCGGAGTCCAAAACTGTAGTTTTTGACTCCGTTTCTTACTTTTGCTACCGGGCTGCGAAATCTAACGCACTGCCGCAAAAGGTACATCATTTGTGGGATTGGAAATTGAGAAAATGGGGAACGTGGGGAGTGAATCCCAAACGGCCGGCTTTGCAGCGAGTTCAGGTATTATGACCGGCAGGTTGGGGATTGTCAAGGGTCGCTTGCGCTGGCTCTCGCCAGGCGAGGACCAGCACCACGGCAATGCCCGCCAGCAGCACCACCGAAACGGCCAGCCCGCCCTCCGGGCCAAACGCGCCGCCGGTAATGGCATCGGGGCCAATCTCTTTTAAATCGAAGAGCGTGCCGCCGGGCGCAACATTACCGCTCACTTCCAGCCCCAGCACATTGCCCTGCATCCAGTTCCAGACCGCGTGCAGGCTGAACACGCCCCACAGCCCGCGCTCCCACAGAGCGTACAGAGCCGCAAACAGGCCAAACAAAAAGAGATTGAGCACGGCAATGGGGCCGAGGTTTGGGTTAAACGAGTGCATCACCGCAAAAAAAATCGAGGAAATGAGCACGCCCAGCCACGGCCGGTAGCGCGCGCCAATCACCTGCATCAGCCAGCCGCGAGTCAGGGCCTCCTCGGCCGGGCCTTGCACCGTCCAGCCCAAATAAACCAGCAGCACCCCGGCCAGCGCCGTCAGCCCTTGTTTCTGCGGGCCGCTCTGCTCAAATTCGATGAAGCCCAGCGCCGCCGAAAAAGCCACCGCCCCGCCAAACATCAACAGGCCCACGCCCATGCCGCGCAGATATTTCAGCCCGGCCCGGTCTCGTTCCAGGCCGATGGTCCACAGCGGCCGTTTTTCAAAGAATTTGAGCCACAGCCACAGCAGCGGAAAAATTGGCCCAAACGCCAGCACCAGCAAAATTGTCTGCTCCAGGGCATTGTTGGGCATAATTAATGCCGCCAGTTGGCCGGGGTTATCGGCCGATAGCGTGCCGCCCTCGGCCAGCGACAGCGCCACGATGATCAGCACGGCCACTACCCCGCCGGTCAGTTGTGCAGCCACAATAAACACCAGCGACAGCACCGGCGATAAAATGAGATGCGGCAATCGTTGGCTCAATCTGGCCAACTCAAACAGTCGATTCCCGGGACTCAGCAAATTCATCGGTTGATTCCTCTCAAAAACAGGTCAGGAAAACGGTTCGACAGACTGAAACAGGAATTATAGCAAAAACCCGGCCAGGCTGTAAACCCAAAGTTTCGCCAAGAGTCTGATTATCAGGCCGGCCGCAGAGGCTTTAAGCAACCGGGATTAGTTTTGTATTTCAGCCCATCTCTGTATAATCCCCCATCACCTGGGCCGTGCTGGCCCATTCGGTAGCAAATTTTTACAAAACAGGGGGGATTTTTCCGTGACAGTCGACGAGTTTTTAGACAAATATTATGAAGGCGAAAGTAATTTCGAAGGCGCTGACCTGTCGGGCCAAAATCTGGAAGGTCTGCGGCTGACCGATCTGAATTTTGCTGGCGCTAATTTTACCAATGCCAAGCTGGAAGGGGCCTTTTTGGAGGGGGCCAATCTTTCCGGGGCTAATTTGCTCGGCGCCAACCTGCGCGGTGCCGAGCTGGACCGGGCTAATTTGAAAGATGCCCTGGTTGATGGCACAGATTTCGACGGGGCCTACTTTTCTGACACAATCATGCCCGATGGTTCGGTGAAGTAAAACCGGAATGCCCCGTCGAAATACGGGGCGTTATTTTTAGATGCCAATCTGGTTATTTTTAACCCAGGTGAGCGCCTGCCGCACGCGGTACAGTTTGCGCACCAGGCTGTGCTGCCTGCCGGCCACGAGGCTCAACGCCTCTATTTCGCTGTCGATCACATGGACAGCAATCTGCAACGCTTCGGCCAGCGAGGTGAACAAATTGTGGCTGAGCGTAGCTGTAATCGACGGCGAAACGCCGGCCAGCGCGGCAAAATCGGCGGGGCTGAGCAGCCACAGGATCACTTCAGTCATCGCCTGGGCCGAAAATGCGTGTGGCACCCCGTAAATTACCGCCTGTTCGCCAAAGGTATCGCCCGTGGCCAGTTCGGTGGACTCCTGGTCCGTCTCGTTGATCAGCAGCACCGTGCCCCGGTCAACAACAAAAATACCGGTCGGTGGGTCACCCGCCCGGTAAATGATTTCCTGAGGCATACAGCGATACGGCGTAAGATATTGCGCCAGAATCCGGCGCTGAACATCCGATAACCCGGCCAGCAGAGCTGTTTTTGAGATTTGATTGGCCAGGCAGGTATGAAATTGGGCAATGCCGCGCCCCAGCGCCAGCCCAAGCTGCAGGCCAATATTGGGGTAACTGGTCACAAGGCTGGTCAGATGAGGCTCATCCAGAACCCAGGCAGCCACTTTATCGGCGGCCCGGGCCGTTTGCGAGCGGGGCAGCTTTAGCAGCAGTTCGGTCTGGCCCAGCAGATCGCCGGGATAACAGGTATCGGCTACTTCGGCGTGATCCGTCGCCAACAGATTCACCCGGCCATCTTTGAGCAGATACATGGCCGTGCTTTCCTCATCGCTGGCAAACAGGGTTGCGCCGCGATCAAACTGCTCCAAACTCATCTGGCCAAATACCAGTTGCTGTTCTGCACCGGACAAATCGGCAAACAGGGGCAACGCGGCCAGCGGCAATGAACTGGTGGCGGATTCACTCCAACTGAAACCGGCCAGCACGTTTTTGGCTTGTTGGGCCAAAACACTGGGCCAGTCCGGCCAACGCGCCAACGGCTGACTGAGCAACGATACCATGACAGACCTTTCTGCGTTGGGTTTAAACTGCATCCGTGCAGTAAATTTTCACAAGATAAAACCCGGTCATCCTATTCCGTTTTTAACGTTTTTAAACTCGTTAATTTTGTTAAGTATTGTACTTACCCTTTTTATATTGGCAAATTTAAACCAGTACTTTTTTCCTAATACCTACTATATCTGGGGTAAAACCAAAAACTCACCCACTAAATAGCGGATTCCGCGACGCGGCCGGGGTTCGACGGCCCCCGTCACCGGGGCGGCGGAGCCATACCCATAAAAATGACCAGTCGCCCGGCGCTCCGGTTTTCTACCCCGTGCGGCACGCCGGCCGCCGCCCACACCACTGACCCCGCGCCAGCAGCCGTCACTTCGTGCCCCACGGTAAAATGGCCCTCTCCTTCAACTACAAAATAAAACTTGTCCTGGTCGGCGTGGGCATGTACGTTTTGCACCTGCCCCGGTTCCAGGCAATTCAAGCCCAGCATCAGGTACTCGCCGGAAAACAATGTGGTTTTAAAGAACTTGCCTGGCCGGCTGCCCACATAATCGGCATAATGTTTGATAGTCTCCGTCATCCTGTCTCTCCTTTGAAGATAGCGCCGCAGGCCGGGGGGCTGCCTGTGCCCGTTTTTTGGGTAGGGGGTAGCTCCCCCCAAGCCCTATTTTTGTTTTTATTTCTACCCCCGGTTCGGTCGCACTCCTTTTTGATAAAATCTGCTCCCCATTATACCGCAAACGGCCCCATTAGCTGAACATAATTGCGGATTATGGTATAATGGATAGGCTGTTAGTCCTACCGGCCCGGAGAAAAACGATGCCCGCACCCGCTAATCCCTATATTGCCGGCCCGCCCATTGGCGGCGAAACCGGCTTTTTTGGTCGAGACGAGATCATTACCGAGGTTGAGCGCGTGCTGCGTTACCCGCCGCACAACTCGGTGATTTTGTACGGGCCGCGCCGCAGCGGCAAAACCTCGCTGCTGCTGCAAATTGAGCGCCGGCTGCCCAC
>CAYOXS010000091.1:5969-13912 GCA_964407935.1 uncultured Caldilineaceae bacterium | reverse complement strand
CCGAGCTGCCGGAAAACTGCGCCGTGCGCAACCTGGATACCTACCTCTACCAGTTGATCTCCACCCAAACCCACACCGATTTCATTTTTACGGCCGGCCGCCGCATCCACGAACTGAGCGAGGTGGAGTCATCGGCCTTTCAACCCAACCTCAGCCGCTTTGTGGGCGTGCTGACCCCCGACGATGCGCGGGCGCTGATCACCCAGCCCGGCGCGCCGGCCTACACCGATGACGCCATCAGCCGCATTCTTGAGATTACCCGCGGGCAGCCCTATTTTACCCAATTGCTGGGCCAGGCGCTGGCCGCGAGCGCGCGACCGGGCCGGCCGGTGAGCAAAGACGAGGTCAAAGCCGGGCTGACCGAATTGGCGGCCCGGCCCAACGACCCCGGCATGATCGCTCTGTGGGACAGCATCCCGCCCGCCGAGCGCCTCACGCTGGCAGCCGCGGCCGGCCGCACCACCGGCCCGCTCGATGTTGTCAGCCAGGCAGCCATCGATGGGACGCTGCAACAGGCCGGCGTGCCGCTCGATACGCCGGGGCTGGCGGCTGCCGCGCCAAATCTGGTCAACTGGCAGCTTTTTGAGCAGTCCGGCGGCGGTTACAATTTTTTCACCGAATTTTTCCGGCGCTGGACCGCCCAGAATCGCCCGCTGGAGCAAATCAAAGCCGACGAACTGGCCCGCATCCACGGCCGCATGCCGGCCCGCCCGGCTGCCGCGCCGCAACCGCCGGCCAAACCGGCCCCGCCGCCTCCCCGTCCCGAACCGGCTGTCGCCCGCCGCAACTGGTGGCCCATCGCCATCGCGCTGCTGCTGTTGCTGCTGCTGTGCGCCTGGCTGCTCAACCCGGCCCGGCTGATCGCCCCCGGCACCGAAACCCCCGCGCCGGTCGCCCAAACGGAGCCAACGGCCACACCGGTCACACCTGCTGCCGGGCAGGAACCAGGCGCCACCGAACCGACGCCCGCCGAAACCGCGTCGGGAACGGCCGGCGCCGCGCCCACCACCGAACCCGCGCCGGAAACGCCCGCCGCGGCCACGCAATCGCCGCCGCTGGCCGGGCAGGTGCGGGTGGCCGTTCCGCCGGAGCTGAAGCCGGCGCTGGAACAGGCGGCGCTGGCGTATTCGGCGCAGCAGCCCAACGTGCAGGTTGTTGTGGCTAACAGCGGCGCGCCGTCCGGCCTGTCGGCTTTGCAGCAGGGCCAGGCCGATGTCGTGCTGCTGGCCCGCAACCTGACGCCGGAAGAGCAGGCCAGCCTGGGTGATGCCCAGGTCCGGCCGCTGCCCCAATCCGACCCGCTGGCGTTGATCATTCATCCGCTGGTTAAAATTGATGACTTAAGCCCGGACCAGATTCGCGCCATTTTTGCCGGCGACATCACCAACTGGAGCGCCGTTGGCGGCCCGGATGCGCCCATCAGGCTGGTGCTGCCCGCCGCCGGCTCCGACAGCCGGCTGGTGATTGAGCAGCAAATTCTGGGGCCAGACACCCCGCCAGCCGAAGCTGGAGCCGTTGTTGTCAGCTCAGATGAGGCCGTGCGCGCCGCCGTGGCTGAAACGCCCTACGCCGTGGGGCTGGTGCCGGCCGATGGCAGCCGCCAGCCGCCGCTGCTCCGGGAAAACTGGGCCGTCATCGACACGCTGCTGCTGCAAGCCAAAACCGTGTCCGTGGGCCAGGCCGCGCCCGGCAGCGATGGCTACCCGCTCGGCCGGCCGCTCAACCTGATTGCGCCCGCTTCGGCCAGCCCGGCCGCGCAGTCGTGGATCGATTTTGTGCTGAGCGTCGAAGGGCAGCAATTGATCAAACAGTTCCGGCAGACCAATCCGTGACCCACCTGATTGTTTGGGGGGCCGGCGAACTCGGTGGCCGGGTGGCCCGGCGCTGGCTCCACACCGAATCCAGCGCCACCGGCTATACAAATACCCCGGCCCGGCACGCCGCGCTCGCCGCCAGCGGCATTACCCCCCGCCTCGGCTCGCCCGCCGCCGAACTGACGCCCGACACCGTGCTGCTGCTGTCGCTGCCCGGCCACACCGTGCAGCAGCAGGCCGTGCAGCAGCTTGTTGAGACCCGCGCCCCGGTTCCGCGCCGGGTGGTTTTTATCAGCGTTACCGGCTATTACGGCAGCACGCCCGGCCCCATCAGCGAAGAGACGCCCCGGGGTGAGGGCAGCCGCCCGGCCAGCATCGCCCGGGCCGAGCAGGCATTTTGGCGCTGGGCCGGTGCCGCCGGGGTTATTTTACGGCTGGGCGGGCTGTACTGCGACGGGCGCGGCCCTTATTCGGCGCTGGCCCGCCGCGGCAAGGCCGGCCGTTCGGCCCCGCCGGACAAAACAATGGCCCTGATCCATTACGATGACGCCGCCGCCGCCGTGGTCGCCGCGCTGAAACACCCCGCGCCGGAGCCGGTGTATCTGGCAGTGACGCCGCCGTGCCCCACCCGCCACGAATTTTACCGGGCCGCCTGCCACAAACTCGGGCTGCCAGAGCCGGATTTTGACCCGCCGCTGGGGCTGCCGCCCGCCGAGTTTGATGTGGCCCGCCTGCGCCGCGACCTGCTGCCCTCGCCGGCCTTCCCCGACTGGCGTATGAGTCTGGTTTTCAGCCGGCCGTAAATTCCCGCAAAGGTTGTAATTATGCCCAAGTCTGTTGCCTGTTTTGTATCACCGCACGGGTACGGCCACGCCGCCCGCGCCTGCGCCGTGCTGAGCGCCATTCATCGCTGCCAGCCGGATGTTCATTTTGAAATTTTCACCCGGGTACCGGCCTGGTTTTTTGCTGAATCGCTGGCCGCGCCGTTTTCCTACCACGAACTGCTGACCGACATCGGGCTGGTGCAAACCAACTCGCTACAGGAAGATGTGACCGCCACCATCGGCCGGCTCACCGAGTTTCTGCCCTTTCGCCCGGAATTGCTGCAAAAGCTGGCCGGCCAGCTCGGGCCGGAGTGCCGGCTGGTGCTGTGCGACATCGCTCCGCTGGGGATTGCCACGGCCACCGAAGCGGGCGTGCCCTCGATATTGATTGAAAATTTTACGTGGGACTGGATTTATGCCGGCTATCCGGCGCTGGCCGGCCGGATACAGGCGCGCATTGATTATTTGCGCGGCCTGTTTCAATCGGCCACGCACCACATCCAAACCGAGCCGGTGTGCGCTCCGCAGCCGGCCGCGCGCACCGTACCGCCGGTTAGCCGGGCCATCCGGGTTCAGGCCGATGACGTTCGCCGCCGGTTGGGGATTGCCGCCGGGCAAAAAATGGTGGTGTTAACAATGGGGGGCAATCGCTGGGATTTTGCCGCGCTGGACCGGCTGGCACGGTTTGACAACATTGTGTTTGTGATTGCCGGGGGCAACGACGCGCCGCCCCACCCGCCGGCCAATCTGCGCCTGCTGCCGGCCAACAGCGGCGACTTTTTTCACCCCGACCTGATCAACGCCGCCGACGCGGTGATTGGCAAGGTGGGCTACAGCACCCTGGCCGAGGTTTATCAGGCCGGCACGCCGTTTGGCTACGTGCCGCGGCCGCAGTTTCCAGAGTCGCCGGCGCTAACGGCGTACATTGAGGCCAACCTGCCGGCGCTGGAATTTACGCCGGCCGAACTCGCCGGCAGCGGCTGGTTGAACAAAGTGCCGCAACTGCTGGCCCTGCCCAAAATTGAGCGGCCCACCGCCAACGGCGCCGAGCAAATTGCCCGGTTTGTGTGCGCTTTGCTGGGCTAATCCGTATCGAGGATGACGGTGAAGGATTCCAACCGCGACGGGCCACGAAAGGCCTCGGCCGGCAGCGAGCCGGAACGGGCGTGGCCCTTGCGGAACGCATCGGAGTTGACCCAGGCCTCAAAATCGGCCTGGCTGGCCCAAAAGGTCATCACGACGTAGGGGTCGTCCGGGTTGGCCGGGCGCAGCACCTGGTTGCGCACAAAGCCTTTCATTTTATCCACCTCGCCGGCGCGAGTGCGAAAGCGTTCTTCAAACTGCCGGGCAAAGTCCGGGTTCACCGAAATCCGGTTCATCACAACAAACATGGCGTCTCCTTTGAAAAGTAGGATTCAGGGATCAGGAGCCAGAAGTTAGGGGCAGGAGATTCCTGACCCAGCTCTCAAATAATTGTGACAGGAGTCCAAAACTGTAGTTTTGGACTCCCTTTCTTTATAAAGAATTAGCGAAATGCAGGGGTGCTTCGCGAAGCGCCCCTGCCCAGGTGGTATGATAACACTGCCTTCTTCAGGCGGAAGAATCGAATCTTTCAGGCGAAAGAATCGAATCTTTCAGGCGAAAGAATTGAATCTTTCAGGCGGAAGAATCGAATCTTTCAGGCGAGAGAATCGATTCTTTCAGGCGGAAGATTGTTGCCCGGCCGTCACGCTACAAGCGTGACCTACCTTCGGTACAGCCCCTGCTGCGTAATATAGGCTCGCACCGGCTCCGGCACCTGGTAGCGAATACTCTGCTGCCGGGCCGCTGCCGCCCGAATGTGCGAGGCCGACACATCGACCAGCGGGGCGGGCACAAATTCCAGCCGGGCCGCCAGGCCGGGAAGGTGTTGCTCCAGCGCGGACAGGTTGGGCTGGTAGCCGGGCCGGTGAACCACGGCCAGCCGGCACAACTCAATCAGCCGGTTGGGCTGGTACCACGTTGGCAGATCGGCCAGCGAATCGCCGCCAATAATAAACCAGCAAGCCTCGGCCGGCAGGTCAAACTGGTGGCGCAGCAGCCGCACCGTATCAACCGAGTAGTGCGGACCGGGGCGGTCGAGATCGACGGTTGAAAGCTGAAAACGGGGATTATCGGCGATAGCCAGTTCTACCATGCGGCAGCGATGGCTGGCCGGAGTTTTGGCTACTTCCTGCTTGTGGGGCGGGTCGGCGGCGGGCACAAACAGCACTTTTTGCAGGCCCAACTGCTCGCCGGCGGCCTCGGCAATGAGCAGATGGCCGAGGTGCGGCGGGTCAAACGTGCCGCCGATAATCCCGATCACCACGCCCATTCCAGTTCAACATCATCCAGATAGACGGTGTCGCCGGCCTCAACGCCGGCCTGGCGCAGGGCGTCGTTCACGCCCATTCCTTCCAAAATCTGGTGAACCCGCATCACAGCCTGGTTTACGTCCCACATCGTCTGCACGGCCAGCTCGGTGATGCGCGGGCCGGTTACCCGCCAACTGGCATCGGGCAGGCGCTCGATTTCAAAATGGTCTTTGTCGTCCTCAAGGGTGAAAACCGGCACCTCTTCTTCAAACAGCGGCTCCGGCGGCAGTTCATCGAGATAAGTAAAGATGCGGCCCAAAAGCTGCGGCAGCCCTTCCTGGGTAACCGCCGAAATTTTGTAAACGGGCAGATTGAGCGCCTGCGCCCGGCTTTGCACGGCCGGCCAGTGCGCCTGCGCGTCCGGCAGATCGATTTTGTTGAGCACCAGAATTTGCGGTTTATCGGCCAGGCGGGCGCTGAACTCGCTCAACTCGCGGTTGATCTGGTCAAACTCGGCCAGCGGGTCCGCCGACGCGCCGTTGAGCAGATGTACCAGCAGGCGGCAGCGCTCGACGTGGCGCAAAAACTGGTGGCCCAGCCCCGCGCCTTCGGCCGCGCCTTCAATCAAACCGGGGATGTCGGCCAGCACCAGATCGCGGTGATCCAGCGTGACCACGCCCAGATTGGGCTGGAGGGTGGTAAAGGGATAATCGGCAATTTTGGGCCGGGCCGCGCTCACCACCGACAAAAAAGTGCTTTTGCCGGCATTGGGCACACCCACCAACCCGACATCGGCAATCAACTTTAGCTCCAGCGTAACCCACAGCTCTTCGCCAGGCAGCCCGCGCTCGGCGATTTGCGGTACCTGGTTGACGGAGCTTTTAAAGGCGATGTTGCCCCGCCCGCCGCGCCCGCCGCGGGCAATAACCGCCTGCTGCCCCGGCTCAACCAGATCAGCCAGCAGTTGGCCGGTTTCGGCGTCGCGCACCACGGTGCCGGGCGGCACCGGCACAATGGTGTCCTGGCCTTCGGCCCCGGTCATCTGTTTTGCCCCGCCGTGAACGCCGCGGTCGGCTTTGAAATGGCTGCGCTTTTTAAAGTGGACCAGCGTGTTCAACTGCGGATCGACCTCAAAAATCACGTCGCCGCCCTTGCCGCCGTGACCGCCGGCCGGGCCGCCGCGCGGCACATATTTTTCACGGCGAAAAGCGACCATTCCGTCGCCGCCATCGCCGCCTTTAACATAGATTTTAGCTTCATCAAATAACACGATTGTGGTTTTCACTCCGTTTCTGAATAAATCGGAGGCTATTGTACCACAAAAGCGTTGTTTATTCGAGAAAATTGAGGGCGCAGTTTGAAATGCGGGGATTTACCAGACCTGCTCGCCAAACCAGAGGGCGCAGTTTTCAAAAAGATGGCGGGCCGCCCGGCCGGTTGGCGAGGGGAAGAGCATCATCAGCAACAGCGGACACGGCCGGGGCGCTGCGGCCGGGCCGATCAGCGTGGTGGTGGTCTCCATCGCCAGCCAGCCGCGGCGCGCGTAAAAATTTTGCAGGGACGGGGCGCACCACAACATGCCCACATCGGCCCCGCTGGCGGTAATAAAAGCCGTGCCGGCTTCGACAATCCGCGAGCCGTGGCCCTGTCCCCGCCAGGCCGGGTGGGTAAACACCCCGGACAGGCCGTAAACTTTGTACGTTTCGCCGGAATGGCGCAGGTATTTCCAAACCACGGTGGTGTGGCTGATGAGCAGGCTGCCCTGCAGCAGCACAATATGGATCGGGTGGTGCTCGTGGTGTAACATCCACTCCCGCATTTGGGCCGGGCCGATATAGCCTTCGGGCCAGCTTTGCCGCAGCGACGACAGAATTTGCAGTTGCAGCGTGGCCGGCAGCACCCGTTTGGGGTAGATGCACTGCCGAATCATTGAGGCCCCCCTTCTACCTTTCTGCCCTCTCGCCCAAATTGGGTTCAAAAGCGGACAGGCGTTAAAAATTGCGCTCAATTAACCCCACCCCTAACCCACCTGTGCTCCGCAGGGGTACTCCCCAAAATTTGGGGAGGGGGGATGAGGGGCACAATATTTGGTCGAGTGTTAACAAGTGTCCGCTCCTGAACCCCAAAAAGGGGCAGGGGTGGAGAATAGCGTAACTTGTGAGACTCAAGGGAAAGCAGGTTTTGGCGGCGTACAACTCGATGACTACAACCGGGGAACAACTGGCGGAATGAAACTCGGAACGACCGTTGAAGTTCTGTTTCAAGAGCAGGCAGGCATTCTTATCTGTCAGTATACCGCATTGGCGTGCCGTTTTCCAGAAGCAACTGGCCTATTTTCAGTTCGGTGCTCTTTGTGTTTGGCCGCGGTTGTGGTTTAATACGCTCGTTGTATTAGCCGGGCCGGGAGGAGCCAATGAAAATCGTCGCCGATCTGCATATTCATTCCCACTATTCGCGCGCCACCAGCAAAAATCTCAATTTTGAGCAGCTCAGCCGCTGGGCGCAGCTCAAAGGCGTGCAGGTGGTCGGCACCGGCGATATTGCCCACCCCGGCTGGCTGCAGGAAATGCGCGACAAGCTGGCCCCCGCCGAAGAGGGCCTGTTTAAATTGAAGGCCGACCTGGCCCGCGCTGTCCAAAAGGAAGTTCCGCCCGCCTGCCACGCCCCCGTCCGTTTTATGCTGGCCGGCGAGATCAGCAGCATCTACAAAAAATTTGAGCGCACCCGCAAAGTCCACAACGTTATTTTTGCGCCCTCGCTGGCGGCGGTTGAAAAAATACAGGCTGCGCTGGAAAAAATCGGCAACATCCGCTCCGATGGCCGGCCCATTTTGGGGCTCGACTCGCGCGACCTGCTCGAAATCATCCTGACCATCGACCCCCAGAATTACCTGATTCCGGCCCACATCTGGACGCCCTGGTTTTCGCTGCTCGGCTCAAAATCCGGCTTCGACTCGGTGGCAGAATGTTTTG
>CAYOXS010000091.1:0-5869 GCA_964407935.1 uncultured Caldilineaceae bacterium | reverse complement strand
TGGTTTTCGCTGCTCGGCTCAAAATCCGGCTTCGACTCGGTGGCAGAATGTTTTGGCGACCTCACCACCCACATTTTTGCGCTGGAAACCGGCCTGTCGTCCGACCCGCCGATGAACTGGCGGGTGTCGATGCTCGATGGCTACACCCTGGTTTCCAACTCCGACGCCCATTCGCCCCAAAAACTGGCCCGCGAGGCCAACGTGTTCCACACCGATCTGTCGTACCCGGCCCTGTTTGCCGCCCTCAAAAGCAGCGACGGGCTGGCCGGCACCATTGAATTTTTCCCGGAAGAAGGCAAATATCATTTCGACGGCCATCGCAAGTGCGGCATTGTTTGGGAGCCCAAAACCACGCTGGCCCACGGCAGCCTGTGCCCCGTCTGCGGCAAACCAGTAACGGTCGGCGTAACGCACCGGGTGGAAACGCTGGCCGACCGGGCTGAGCCGGGCCAACCGCCCCGCGCCCGCCCGTTTACCAGCCTCATCTCCCTGCCGGAAATTCTGGCCGAGGTGTTTAACGCCGGGCCGGGCAGCAAACGGGTGCAGGAAACATATGATTTGCTGCTGGCCAAACTGGGGCCGGAGCTGGCAATTTTGCAGGACACCCCGCTGGCAGAGATTGCCGCCGCGGGCGGTTCGCTGCTGGCCGAAGGCGTGCGCCGGGTGCGGCAGGGCGAGCTGACCATCGCTGCCGGCTACGATGGCGAGTACGGCGTGATCAAACTGTTTGACGAGCACGAACGCACCGCGCTGGGTGGGCAGATCAGCATGTTCGCGCCGCCGCAAAAACAGCGCCACCGGGCCGCGCCCGTGCCAAAAACAGCGCCCGCCGCCGCCCAGCTTTCGTTTGAGCCGGCCGCGCCGCCGGCCCCGGCCGACCCCATTTTATCGCCGCTCAACCCGGAGCAACTGGCCGCCGTGCAAACCATCGACGCGCCGCTGCTGATTGTGGCCGGTCCCGGCACCGGCAAAACGCGCGCGCTCACCCACCGGCTGGCCAATTTGATTATTCACCACCACGCGCCGCCGGCCCAGATTCTGGCCATCACCTTTACCAACAAAGCCGCCGAAGAAATGCAGGCGCGGCTGGACAAGCTGCTGGGGCCGGCGCTGGCCGGCCAGATTACGGTCAAAACATTCCACGCGCTGGGCGCGGCCCTGCTACGCGAAGAGTTTGCCGCGGCCGGGCTGGCCGAAAATTTTGCCGTGTGCCGCGAAGACGACCGGCGGCTGCTGTTCAAACGGGCCGCCCCCGCCCTGTCCGAGCGCGAGTTGAACCAGACGCTGGAACAGATTTCGCTGGCCAAAAACCGGCTGCTTGGCCCGGAAGAGTTGCCCCAGGCTGAGTCATCGGCTTTGGCGGAGATTTACCGCCGCTACGAAGCGCTGCTGGCCGGCAGCGGCACGCTCGATTTTGACGACCTGCTGCTGCGCCCGGTCCGCCTGTTGGATAGCAATAACTCGCTACGCGAAAAGTACTGGGGGCGATTCCGCTGGATTGCCGTGGACGAATATCAGGATGTGAACCTGGCCCAGTACCGGCTGCTGCGGCTGCTGGCCGGGCCGGAAACCAACGTGTGCGCCATCGGCGACCCCAACCAGGCGATTTACGGTTTTCGCGGGGCCAGCAGCGACTATTTTGAGCGGTTTGAGCAGGATTTTCCGGGCGCAAAGGTGCTGCACCTGCGCCAGAATTACCGCTCCACCCGGCTCATTCTCGACGCCTCGGCGCAGGTGATGGCCAAAGTTGGAGCCGCTGCCAACTTGCAGGCGCAGCTTGATTTGCCCCTCAAGCTGGAGGTGCTGGCCGCGCCCACCGACAAAGCCGAAGCCGAGACCGTTGTCCACGAAATTGAGAAAATGGTCGGCGGCACATCATACTTCAGCCTCGACAGCGGCCGGGTTGACGACGACAGTGCGGCCAGCCGCACTTTTGCCGATTTTGCGGTGCTGTACCGGCTGAGCGCCCAAAGCCAGCCACTCATCGAGGCCTTTGACCGGTCGGGCATTCCGTTTCAAACGGTGGGGCAACTGCCGCTGGCGGAACACAAAGAGATCAAAACGATTCTGGCCCACCTGTGGCTCAGCCTCAACCCGGCCTCGCCGCTGCACTGGGAAACGGCGCTCACCGGCCAAACAACGAGCTTTCCGCCGGAACTGCTGCCGCGGCTGGCCGATTTGGCCGCAGCCAACGGCATCAATGTGGCGCGATTGCTGCCGCAACTTGAGTCGCTGGTGCAGTTGAGTGCGGCGCAAAAAAAGCAGTTGGCCGGGCTGCTGCCGTTTTTAACCGAACTCCGCGCGGCGGCCCGCACCGAACCGGCCTCGGCGCTGGTGCAGCGGGTGAGCCGGCGCTATTTTGCCGGCGCGCCGGAAGCAGCGGCGCAGCGGATTGAACGGCTGCGGCTGCGGGCCGCGCCGTTTGAGCAGCGGCTGCGGGATTTTTTGGAAAACGCCGCCCTGTCCAACGAAACCGACGAGTTTGACCCCCGCGCCGACCGGGTGACGCTGATGTCGCTGCACGCCTCAAAGGGGCTGGAATTTGCGGTGGTGTTCATTGTGGGCTGCGAAGAAAATTTGCTGCCCTACCGGCGCGGCGCTGAAGAACCGGACCTGGCCGAAGAACGGCGGCTGTTTTACGTGGGCATGACTCGCGCCCGGCAAAAGCTGGTGCTGACTCACGCCCGCAGCCGCTTCTTGTTTGGGCAAACGCAGGCCAACCCGCCCTCGCGCTTTGTGGGCGATATTGAAAACGCGCTCAAAGAACTCAGAGAAACGGTCCGGCCCAAAGCCGCCCGGTCTGAGCCGGACGCGCAGCAGTTGAGCCTGTTTTGGGAAACAGGAAAGAGTGAAGGATGAAGGATGATTCGCAAAACGTAAAACGTAATTCGTGTTGCGTGTTGCGTGGGGTCGCAAAATCGCGGGATCGCCATTCACCATTCACCATTCGCTGACTCTCAACATAATCGTGTAACCGCCGTTGTGGGGATGCACGACTCGTGTTATACTTGAGTCTGAAAAATACTCGCACGTTGACAAAATATGGTTTGCATAGGGCTAAACAAGAGAGTAAAATGTTGACACTTATTCGCAGGAGGGGTTGTACCCATGGCTAACATCCTCTACGCCGAAGACGATCGGGACTGCCGGGAGTTGTTTGCTTTTGCCCTCAGGCAAAACGATCATACCGTCCACGAGGCCATAAATGGCGCGCAGGCGGTGCAAATTGTCCGGGAAGAAGCCATCGACCTGGTGCTGCTGGATGCGCGCATGCCAATGGTTACCGGCTACGATGCAGCCCGGGTCATTGCCAAAGAAAGGCCAGATATTCCGGTGGTGTTTTTGAGCGCCCGGGGGATGCGCCGTGAAGTGAACCTGGCCTTTGACAGCGGCAAAATGGTGGTGGATTATCTTGTTAAACCCATCTCACCGCAGCAGTTGGTTGATACAGTTGAAAGTATCATCGAAAGCTGCCGCATCCGGGGCATCGACTCGGTGAGAGAAGAAAACAGAGCCCGGGAGCTGGTATCGGCTGAGTGGTAAAGGTGGTACGGCCCATTGAAAAACATCCGTACAATTCTGGAGTTTGCTCTGGGGCAACTGCCAGAAGAAGACCTTAACGCGCTCGTTAATGCTGTCACCACCAGCCAGCACCAGGCTGGTTCCATTATTTGCCGTGAAGGCGACGAAGAGTACATTCTGTACATCATCCACGAAGGAAGCGTTGCCTTTACCAAAAAAATGGAAAACGATGAGCAACTGCTGGGCATCAAAGGTTCCGGTGAGTTTTTTGGCGAATTAAGCATTATTGACCATGCCCCCCGCGCCGCCACCGTTCACGCCGTAACCGACTGCCGGCTCATTGAAATTCACGAGCAGACCTTTGATTACATTATCAGCCGCAACCCCTCGGCGGCCAAGGCGATCATGCGGGGCATTACCAGCAGCATGCGCGCCACCGATCAGATCACCATTGCCAGCTTGCAGCTCAACATCGATGAGTTAGCCCGGGCTAACAAAGAGCTGGCCAAAACTCTGGAAGAACTCCGCGCCGCCCAGGCCGAACTTCTCCGCCGCGAACGCATGAAACGCGATCTGGAAATTGCGGCCGCCGTTCACAAAGGTATTCTGCCCACGGCCTTTCCCAGCGTGCCCAACTTTGAATTTGCCGCGCTGGCCCGCCCCGCCCGCGAAATCGGCGGCGATTTGTACGATGTCATCGATATGGCTGATGGCCACGCCGCCATTGTAATGGCCGATGCTTCTGGCAAAAGCGTGCAGGCGGCCATGTACATGGCCATTGTTAAAACCCTGTTTCTGAGCCAGGCTCAATCCCGGCTCACGCCCGCCGAAATTGCTCACCGGGTTCATAATTTACTCTTGCGCGCCTCGTCCGCCGAAATGTTTGTCACCGTATTTTACGCGCATTTAAATTGGACCAATCGCCAGCTAACTTTTATCCGGGGCGGGCATGACCGGCCTGTTTTTTATCGGGCCGCCACCCAAACCACCCAGTTGCTCGAGCCGGCCGGCCGGTTTTTGGGGCTGCTGCCCGACCTGTTTGTTCAGGAAGACCGGCTGGTTTTTGAAACGGGCGACGTGCTGGTTTGCTACAGCGATGGCGTTACCGACGCCACCGCCACCGACGGCGAGTCAATGTACGGCATCGAGCGGTTGCGAACCGCAATAGAAGCTAACGCGGCGCGTTTTTCAGCGCAGGAGCTGGTTGATTTCATTGTTAATGATGTTGACCGCTTCAGGGACGGCGCTGAACAACCGGATGACCTGACCTTGCTGGTCACCAAAGCTGTTTGACGTTTTTGGGAACAACTTCAAACTGAGAGCACGGGCAGCGCTGCCCGGCTCGAAAACCTCATTTTAAGGAGATGCAATGTCACAGTGGGATGACAAAACCCGTAGAACCCGCCGGCCGCGCCGGATCGAGGAGGTCAGTTCGGCGGAGGTGGGCTTTCCGATTGCCTGGGTGTTGATTGGCGCGCTATCGGGCCTGTTAATTTTGGGCCTGGTTGGGCTGGGCGTGGTCAACATTTTGCGCAAACAATCGGTAGTTACGCCAACGCCAACCGCTATTCCCGGTCTGGCCCCAACGCAGGCCATCAACGAGCCGGCGCAGCAACAGGCCGGACCCACCCCAACCATTCCGCCGGTGGTTACGCTCGAACCGACCGCCACGCCGCCGCCAACCGCCACGCCCGTGCCAACGGTACCGGCCGCCCTGGCCCCGGATGTGTACGCCAAAGTTGTGGGTACCGACAGCGCCGGGCTGAGTATGCGCGCCGGCCCCGGCACCAACAATGCCCGCACCAGCGTCGCCGCCGACGGCTCAACGGTGCTGGTGCTCGATGGCCCCCGCGCCGACGAAAACCAGCAGGAGTACGTGTGGTGGTATGTGCGCGACGATGCCGGCAACGAAGGCTGGGCCGTGCAAGACTTTTTGCAGCCAACCCTGCCGCCGTCTGCGCAGCAAAACGGCCAGTAACCAAACCAACCAACAGCATCAAAAAAGCGGCAGAGTTTCTGCCGCTTTTTTGATGCGGATTGAAAATTCTCCGCCAAAACGATATAATCACGCCAACAGAAAGTTAAGTTTAGCTCACTCGCTATGAGTTAAGGATAGAACAGGTAGATATTGATTTTTGACCGAAAATTTCCCCTCCCCCCAACCCCCTCCCCAACAATTGGGGAGGGGGTGTGCTTACTTGGGTGTGGTTCTGCGCGGCTATGCCGCACAGAACCACACCCAAAAGCTTTTCACCCCCGTCTCCCACAGGGAGAAGGGGGCCGGGGCATGAGGGTAAAAAAAGGATCATAGAAATTTTGGGGAGCAAAAATGTCCACCCTTGACCAC
>CAYOXS010000090.1:0-18645 GCA_964407935.1 uncultured Caldilineaceae bacterium | reverse complement strand
GTGCCCAAAATACGGGCATCGCTTTGCGGAATCCAGCCGCGCGTGTTTCTGATGGTGATAATGTACAGCCAGTTGCGGCTGTCATCGGTGCCGAGCACGGCGGCCAGTTCACCCTGGGCCACAACTTCGGAAACGCCGTAGCTGTCGGCCGGCCCCTGGCGAATGGTTGTTTCGGCGGCGCTGGTTTTGAGCACCGCTACCGGCGATAACCCGCCCAGCGAACTAGCCTGGTTGAGCAGATTGGTGGTGGCACCGCTGGTAATCTGGTCGGCTCCCAGGTCGGCCATTAAACTGGAAACATCCACGTTTGAGGTTTCGTCACTATTGAGGCTGTCCAGCAGCGCCGAGACATCGCCCGCAGAAGTTTGTTCCGCGCCAAGCCGGGCCAGCAGCTCCGGCGGAATCTGGCCGGCGCTGAGTTGGGCCATTTGCTCCGGCGTAAGCTGGCCGAGCAACTGCTGCAAATCAACGCCAGGCGGCAGGCCGGAAAGATCGCCGCTCAGCAGCTTTTGCAAATCCAGGCCGGCCATTGATTCGGCCGGGGCGATGGGTTGTTGGGGTTGAGCCGCAACGCTGGCCGGCTGGGTGGCCGGCGGCAGCGCACTTTTAGGGAAAGGCGTTGGTTCCGGCGAAACAGTGGGCGGCACTGGCGTGGGCCATTTGGACACATCAAGCGTGGTGCGCGGCTCTTTTTCGGCTTCAAACCCAAAGCCGCAGCCGCTGAGCGCCGCCAGCAGGATGAGTAAGATTGAAAACGTTGAAACGTGTTTTTTCATTAGATCGCAACCTTGTTAGCGGGTGGGCGAGAAAACGTCCCACCGGGTTTAGGCGCTTTCTGCGCCGGGTTCGTTAAACGTGATGGCCGGGCCGGTTTGCGGCGCAGGCGATGCCAGCGGCTGGTCCTGCAATTCTGGCGGGAGTTCGCGTTTGGTCTTTTTGAGGCCAAGGATGCGCCGTAAAAGCCCCGACAGCAGATCGCCGCCAAAGTCAAAGAAGTTGTAAACCACCGGCACCAGAATCAGCGTGAGCAGGGTAGACGAGACGGACCCGCCAATAACCACCGCCGCCAGCGGGGCGCGGGTTTCTGAGCCGGCGCCCGTGCCCAGCAGTAGCGGCATCAGCGCAAATACCAGAGTGAGGGTGGTCATCAGTACGGCGCGCAGCCGCATCCGGCCGGCCCGGGCCAGGGCCTCTTTGCGATCTGCGCCTTCTTCGCGGAGCTGGTTGGTAAAGTCTACCAGCAGGATGGCGTTTTTGGTGACCACGCCGGTAAGCAGCACAATCCCCAACAGCGAAATGATGTTAAGCGTGTTACCGGTGAGCCACAGCCCGCCAAACGCGCCCACCAGCGTAACCGGCAGCGAGAACATAATGGCCAGCGGCTGCAGCCAGCTTTGGTACAGCGCCACCAGCAAAATGTAAACCAGTGCCACCGCCAGCAAAATGGCGTTACCCAACTGGGCAAATGATTCGCGCTGCTGCTCAGAAGCGCCAATAAATTCAAAGCTGTAGCCGGTGGGGAATTTTACCTGCTCATTGATGGCGGCTTCAATTTCGTTGGTTACTTCGCCGGCGGTACTGCCGGTGGCAATACCGCTGCCCACGGTCAACACCCGTTGCCGGTCGGCGCGAGTGATTCTGGCCGGAGCCTGGCTGGACTCATCGGTGACTACCCGGCCCAGGTAAATGGGCTGATCGTTAACGTACTTGATGGGAATCTGCATCAACTGGTTGATGTCGTTGCGGGCAACTTCGCTCAACCGGACAGTGATATCGATTTTGTTGCCGCCGTCGCCGGGGTCAAACTGGCCCACCTGGCTGCCGCTGAGGGCCGTGCGCAAGGTGGTGGCCACCTGCTGCGGCGTAAGGCCCAAATCCAGCGCCTGTTCACGGTTGACAATAAGCTGGGTTTCGCGAGAGCGGGCCGCACCCGTGTTTTTGATGTCGGCGGCGCCGGGCACGGTGCGCATGGCAGCTTCAACCTGATTAGCCAGGTTGATGAGCGTGTTTTGGTCCGACCCAGACACCCGAACCTGGATCGGGCTGCCGCCGTCGCCCATGCCAGAGTTTAACACTGTGGAAATGATAGCTTCAGGAATTTTTGTGAACCGCGGCCGCAAAGCGTCAACCACATCGGTTGTGGTTCGGGTTCTGTCCTGTTTATCAATCAAAATCAGGTTGATAGTGGCCGCGTTTGAGGCTCGGCTGCCGCCCATGGGGCCGCCCCCGCCGCCGCCGGTGCCTACCTGCGTTTGAATGGCCGATGTTTCCGGCACTTCGCTCAGAATGACGTTTTCTATCTGGCGGGCCACCCGGTCGGTGGCGTCAAGATTGGTGCCGGCAGGCATTTCTATGGTTATCCGAATCTGGCCGTCGTCCTGCTGCGGGAAGAACTCGCTGCCCACAAAGCCGCCAACTACCAGATAAAAACCGCCAACAAGTGCGGCCACGGCCAACCCCACGGCCAGCAGTTGAGTATACCAGCGATACAGGAAAAAGCGCAGGGTCAGTTCATAGAATTTGGCCAGCAGAGTAAAGCCCCACTCAAATATAGCAATGGCGCGGTTCCAAAGCCAGTTGATCGGCTTGAGAATGAGGCTGAAAAACCTGCCAATACCGGTTGGCGGCGTCTCGGGCTCGGTGGGGTCTTTCAGCCAAAAAGCGGCCAGCATGGGGGTTAGCGTAAAGGCGATAAACAGCGAGGCCATCGCCGCCACGGCAATGGTAACCCCGTAGGAGAAGAAGAACTGGCCAACAATGCCGCTCATAAAGGCAACCGGCAGGTAAACCACCACATCGACCAGAGTGATGGTCAGCGCGGCCAGCCCAATTTCAGACCGGCCATCGAGCGCGGCCTGCATTGGCGCCTTGTGCATTTCCAGGTGGCGCTCAATGTTTTCTATTACCACAATCGCGTCGTCAACCAGAATGCCGATGACCAGGGTCATGGCCAGCAGGGTCAGTTGGTTGAGGCTGAAACCCAACATCCACATTACCAGGAAAGTGCTGATAATGGAGGTTGGCACCGCCAGGATAACAATAAAAGTACTGCGCACATTGTGCAGAAATACCAAAATAACCAGACCGGTGATGATCACGGCCAGCATCAGGTCTTCCAGCACTGCCGCCACCGAATCGCGAATGAATTGGGCGTTATCGAGCACCACGCTCAATTGTGCGCCGGGCGGGAGTTCCTGGTTGATCTCTTCTACAATTTTCTTGGCGCTGTCAACCGTCTGCACCGTGTTGGCATCGCTGGATTTTACCACCGACACGCTCACGGCGTCGTTGCCGTTGTACCGCAGAATACTGTTGCGGTCTTTCAGGCCCATTTGTACGGTGGCGATATCACGCAGGTAAACCTTGCCGCCGCTTTCGCGGACAACCAGATTTTCAATTTCTTCCAGGCTGGTGAATTCACCGACCGAGCGGACGGCTACCTTTTGACGACCTTCTTCTACCGAGCCGCCGGGGAAGGTCAGGTTGTTTTCACGGAGTTTCTTCTGTACATCATCCATCGACAGGCCGAAGCCGGCCAGCTTGGCCTGGTCAACAAAAATCTGAACCTCGCGTTCGCGTCCGCCGGAGATGCTAACCGAGGCGACACCCGGCACCGCTTGCAGCCGGGTTTTGATGTCGGTATCGGCCAGTTCAAACAGGGTTGATTGGCTTTGCGGGCCGTTCAGCGACATGATCAGCACCGGGATGGCGTTGAGATCAAACTTGCCAACCACCGGGTCTTCGGCTTCTGCCGGCAGTTGGCCGCGGGCGCTCGATACCTGCCGCTCCACGTCGATGGCGGCGGCGTTGCCGTCGGTGCCTTCAACAAAGGCAACCACAATGGTGCCCACCCCTTCAGACGCGGTTGAGTTTAGCTCATCAATGCCGGAAATGGTGGAAATGGCATCTTCCAGAGGCTTCAGCACCAGGTCTTCCACGTCTTCCGGGGAAGCGCCGGGAAAAATTACGGTTACGCTGACAAATGGAAAATTGACCGCCGGAAAGCTGTCGAGCAGGAGGCGGTTGTAGCCCTGCCAGCCCATAATCACCAGGGTCAGGATGATCATGAGCATGGTCAGCGGCCGTTTTAAGGCCAGTCTTGTTAATCCCATAAAATTAATCCTCTCAGTAAGCGCTGCGCAGTGTTACGGCACAGCGCCGGGTTTGGCGTTGTTGATTACTGAGCCACACGCGGATCGTTGGTTACTTCTGCTTTGACTCCGTCTTGCAGGTTGGGCTGGCCGGCCACAACCACCACATCGCCGGGTTTGAGGCCGTTCAGAATTTCAACCCGGTCTTTGTCGAACAGGCCGGTGGTAACGGTGCGTTGTTCAACGGTGTTGTCGCTGTTTACCACAAAAACCGAAGGCTGGCTGCCCTGCACAATCGCTTCGCGGGGGGCCAGCACGGTATTTTTGTTTTCCTGGGCCAGAATCGACACATCGGCGAACATGCCGCTGTGGAGCAAATCCTGCCCCTGCACCGGCGTCACTTTTACCGAGAACGTGCGCGAGTTTGGATCGGCCGACGGGGAAATTTGGCTGACAACCCCCGGGAAATCCTGGCCCGGATAGGCCGTAACCCGCAGCGAGGCGCTTTGCCCAACCTTCACCTGGCTGATGGCGCTCTCTTGCACGCCGATTTCAGCTTCAAGCTCGGTAGACATAAGCTGGCCGATGGGCGCTTGCTGGCTCACGCGGCTGCCTTTGGTAATGGTCATATCGGCGATGACGCCATCAAACGGCGCGCGAATGGTGGTTTCGTCAAGCTGTAGTTGGGCGGCTTCCAGCCCGACTTCGGCCTGTTTAATGGCCACCCGGGCGGTGGCAAAGTCAACCTGGCGGAAAGGTTCGGTTCTTAGGGCCAGTTGCAGTTCAGCCTGGGCTACCTGAAGCATCAGCGGCGCTAACTGCGAGTCGCTGGGGTTGGTTTGCTGATTGTAGGCCGCCAGGGCGGTTTCGTAGGCAATGGTGGCGTTTTCCAGAGCGACGGCCTGCGGTTTGGTCCCCACATCACCGGCCCAGGCAATTTTATCGTAGTCGCTTTGGGCGCGTTTGAGTTCGGTCTGGGCGCGGGCCAGATTTGCGGCGGCCTGGGTACGCTCATCGTCACTCACAGAAGCCACGTCGTTGAGGCTGGCTTTGGCCAGTTCAACGGCCGCCTGGGCCGCGGCGATCTCTTCCGGCCGGGAGCCAAGCTCCATTTTAGCCAGATTGAGCTTGGCCGAGGCCAGCGCCGCTTCGGCCTGTTTGATGGCGGTCTGGTAGGTATCAGACTCAATAATGGCGATGGGGTCGCCTTCTTTCACGGTATCGCCCTGCTCAACCAGCACCGACTCGATTCTGCCGGCAGCGCCCGGCACAATGTTCAAATCATCTTTGGGTTGCAGGCTGCCGGAGTAATTGAAAATCAGCGAAATATCGCCGGTTTCAACCAGGGCAACCTCAACCGGAACGGTTTTGTCTGCGGCGGCCTCGTTGAGAGTGGCGGCCTGAGCCACGTTGTCTGCGGCCGGCTGATCGGTTTTTTGGGGGCTGGCGCCACATGCCGTGGTGGCCAGGAGCACGCTAACAAGCAACATCAGCGAGATTACAGAAAATCGTTTCACAGTGAAATTCCTCCAAAATTGAAGAGTATCCATTAAAAGGTCTTCGCATTATCTGCTTTTATGTAACAGATGGGGTCCTGCACAAATTTTTCAAGTTGATGGATTTCTGTTTCAATATCAGCATCTGGTAAAGACCGGTGTTCTTTGAGATGGATCCGCAGCAGGTGGCGCAGCAATTGATCCAGTACATCGAGTTGTTCTTCGGTCAGGCCGTCATAACTTTCTACGGCCTTGTGCATCAAAGTTGTTTCAATTTTTTGCACCAGTTCGGTTCCGGCGGGTGTCACTTCTACCAAAACCACGCGCCGGTCAGATTGGCTGCGGGTGCGCTGAACAAACCCCATCCGCACCAACCGGTCGATGACGCCGGTCATTGTCGGTGGATCGTGAAAGGTGACATTGGTCAGATCACTCATTGTGCAGGCCTGGCCATGCGCCGCCAGGGCCGCCAGCGCTGCAAATTGGGGCAGGGTTAAACCGTAAACCTGGAGTTGCTGCACAAACCTGCGTTTAGCCGCCTGCATTAACAAAACAAATGTATCGTGAATTCTTTTTACCCGCTCGGATTTAGTTATCATTGCCTCGGACTCTATTACTGGGGCGTCGCAGTGAGGAAAAGTATTTAGTGTTATTAAATATTATTAACTTTAAATATTGGATAAAAAATTATTGCAAGGGGCAAATATATCACAATTAATTATTTTGTCAAAGTAATTTATCGAAATTAAATATAGTTTTTAACCGAAATTTGTTAATGTTTTGTATATATTTTTGTTAAAATACGGACAAAAAACAAGGGCGTGAACCTTGTTAGTGGCCACACCCTTACTTTTAAAACCGTGACATCAGGCAAACTGCGGTGAAGCATAACCGCTCTGCGACAGAAATCTGAAAACACGGTAGATGTCGTTAGCCGTAATCAGCCCCTTAAAATGCAGGCCATCGTACACGGCAACCACCTGGCTGGAAGCGGCAACCAGCTTTTCCTGCGCGTCCACCAGCGGCGCATGCAGCGATATTCTGGGGATGAGCCGGGCCGGCTGCATAATTTCGGTAATGTTTTTGTACCAGTGGCCCTGCTGCATGGCTTGCGCCACGCCGCTGCTGCTGGCCACGCCCAAAAACTCGCCGCTGTCGGGGTCGAGCACCGGCAGAAGCGGATAGGGCGTGCTGAGCATCATCGAGGCAACCTGGCCTACCGTCGCATAGGGCGAAAGGGCCAGATCGGTGCTGGTAAGGGCTTCGGCTGTTTTTACGTTGCGCAGCGCGCTTTTTATGGCAACCGCCTGCCCTTCCTGCCCGCCGGCCAGATAAATGAAGAACGCAATCAGCGCCAGAAAGATTTGCCCGTAAAACAGGCCCGCAAAACCCATCAAAATGGCAAACACCCGGCCCACCTGAACGGCAATGTTGGTGGCGTTCTGGTAAGAGGTGAAAAAGCCCAGTATTGCCCTAAAGACGCGCCCGCCATCGAGCGGAAAAGCGGGGATCATATTAAACACCACCAGCGAAATGTTAGCCATTAATAAAAACGACAACAGGCCGGTTAGCCCCGGGTTCAGAAACAGGCTCGCTGTTAGCCCCGCCAGCCCAGCTTGTGATACCGCCAGCACGCCGACAACCGGCAGCAAAATTGCCGCCAGAATAACATTAACAGCCGGCCCGGCAATGGCAACCACCAGCTCTTGCAGCGGTTTTTCCGGCATGCGTTCCAGCCGGGCTACGCCACCAATCGGCAGCAGGGTGATATCTTTTACAGGGATGCCGTACCACAGCGCGGCCAAACTATGGCCAAGTTCGTGCAATAGCACCAGCGCAAACAGCGCCAGCGTGACAATTAACCCATACAACGGGCCGGCGCTGCCGCCGTAGTTCAACGCGCCCCAGATCAAAATGAGCAAAAATGTAAAGTGAATTTTGATGTCGATACCAAAAAGCTTTCCAACTCTAATTGACCAACTCATAATTTTCTCCCAAAGTGATTGGGTTGTGATTTTATATACGCAAATTGAGCGAGAAAGTTGCTAATATGCCAGCCCTGTTTTTGCGTTTACCGTCAACCCGTTAAAGTTTAAAGTTTTGGCGGGTTACCCACCCCTTATGCCAAATAGGGTACCGTAAAAGTATTAGAAACAGTATAGAATTTGCTTAAAGGAAGCTTAATTGGGCCAACCGCATTTCCAATGTTAACCCTAACTGTTCACCTGTCGGGCAAGGCGCCCAGGCCCACGCGATCCAGCGTAACGCTGAAGGGGGCAGGGTCGCAGCGGGTTACTTCCAGCCTCAGCTCAACGGTTTGGCCGCGCCAGGTCGTCAGATCAGCCGCGCTAAATGCCCAATCGGATGGCTGCCCCAGCGGGCCAATTACCGGGGTGGTCTGGCCGTTAGCGGTGACGCTGGCCGACAGCCGGTTGTGGGCCGATGGTTGGGGGGCGGCAATGGCGTGCAGCAGCGACAGAGTGGGCCGGGTGAGCGGGACGGTGACGGTTTGAGTTAGCGCCCACCGCTGCCCCATTGAGCCGCCGGCGCAGGGCATCGACTCACCGCGGCCATCACCCAGCCGGGCCGCTCGATGGCCATCAAAGGCATCGTCGGTCAGGTTGACCTGCCCGGCCCAGCCCCAGGTTGACCAGACCTCTGCCCCCTCAAAATCCGCGGCGGACAGCGCATTTTCCGCCGGAGCCAGCGTCAGGGTGAGGCTGATTGGCGCGGTCAGCCTGAGAGAGCGAGCCGCCGACCACGGCGCAAAATCGGCGGTGGCGGGCTGGGCCGCAAGTTGATAATCACCCGGCAGCAGCGCCACCGGTCCCCATCGCCCCGCCGCGTCCGAGGTTAACTGAGCCAGGGTGTTGGCCCCGCTGATAGCCACCGTGGCGTTGAGCGCCGGCTGCCCCGCCGGGGTGAGCACCTGCCCCTCCACCGGCAGACCGGCCACCAGCCGGGTGGTCGATTGCGGCGCTGTTGGCGGTATGGATTCGTTGCCGGCCCGGTCTGTGGCGCTAACGGCAAAGCCGTAGCTATGGCCCACCTGGCCGGTAAAGGTGGCGTTGAGGGCGGTGGTGGCGCTGAGCCACGGCCGCAGCGGTTGGCCGTCCTCACTCACCCACAGCCGGTATCCCCCAATGCCGGAGCCTGAGTCATCGCCCTGCCAGCGCACCAAAATATGCTCCGGGCTGGTTGGCGGCAGGGCCAGCAGCGTGGCCGTGGGGGGCCGGGTGTCCGGCTCAACCAGCAAGTAGGGGCGGCCGCCAATTTGAAAAGAGGTGTCTTCCGGCAGAATGGAGTTTTGGTTGGTGGCCGGCGGCAGGGTCAGGCTGAAGCCATCGCCGGTGGGAAACAGGACGCGGCTGAGGCTGAGGCCGGTGGTGGGCGTGATGGCGCGGCTCGATTCCACCCAGTGCAATTGGGCCGCGGGGCCGGTGGCCAGGATGGTAACAGTAGCCGTAACGCCGCCGGTGGCCCAGGCTACCACCACCCGCGAGCGGTCATCGGGGCGGAAAAAGGCCAGCACCTCGGCGTTGTTCTGCTGCTGCCGCCACAGCGGTATCAACTGCCGAAACTGGCCGGCGGCCAACTGGTAAGCGGCATACGCCGGGCGCGGCTGGCCTGCCGCCGGGCCGCACACGCTGCCGGCAAAGTTGCGGCGCAGGCCGTAGGCGCTGGATGGGCCATCGCCGCAATCATCGTGCAACATAAAGTGGAAATAACGTTCAACGCCGTGATAAAAAGCCAGCGCCGCATGCTCAATCACGTAAGCGGCCTGCTCATCCATTGTGCCGCGTAGCGGAGCGGTGGGCGGCACGCCGTGAGACAGGGCCGGCTCATCGTCCCACACAGAAACGCCGCTTTCGGTAATCCAGATGGGGCTGTCGGGCAAACCGTATGCGCTGAGTGAATTTCGCACGCGCTCAAGCTGGCGCTCACTTTGGGCCAGGCTCAGGTAGTGGTGGAAGGAAAAGACATCAAAATAGGCCCGGGCCGGGTCGCCGTGGGTGAGCCGGAGCAGTTGGTTGAACCAGTCCGGCTGATCGTAAAAGGCCAGGCCGCCCAGCAAAACGGTGGCGTCGGGATCGCGGCTGGTGATGGTTTGGTGGGCCACTTGCAGCAGGCGGTAATAGTCCGCCACCGAGCCGGTCCAGAAGGTGGTGTAGTCCGGCTCGTTCCAGATTTCCCAGTGGCGCACGCCCGCGCCGGCGGGCCACAAGCCACGCCGGGCCAGCGTGCCGCCGGGGCGGTAACGCTCTACCGTGTTGGCGACAAAAACGGCCCACGGGTTAGCCGGGTTGATGGCTTTACCGGGTGCGGGGGTGTTACTGCCATCGGCAAAAATGGGTTCAAACAGGCCGATAGGGGCGGCGGTAGACATTTGCGCCGCCGCGACGTGCTCGGTGAGGGCGGTCGCCGGTTCGGTGGCCGGGCTGTTTGGCGGTGGGGCGGCGGTGGAGTAGCGGGCGGGCGTGCCCATCAGAATGACCACCGGGGTCAGTCCGGCCCGTAAATCCTGCTCCACCAGCGCATCGTAATTATGCTGGCCATCGCGGTGCGGACCAACGTAATCGCTGCCGTCCACCCAGTGCCAGTACAGCGGCCAGCGATCCATGCGAGCGCCGGCGGCCAGCGCGCCCTCATAGCGGGCGGCATCGGCCAGGTTGTCCGGCGGGCTGATAAAGCAGAGGCCGAAGGCAGGGTTACCGGGGGGCGTCGTGGCCCAGCGTCCGCGCCACCACAATGCCGTCCCCACAATGATGATGACGATTAGCCCGGCGATTAGCCAGCCGCGCCGGGGCGTGAAGTTTTGAAGTGTGGATGGATGTTTCATTCAGATGGGTGTCATCTCCGTTGAAAAGAGGGAGTTGGGGGGCACCCCCCATGCCCCCCGGCCTGCCGGCTGTGTCATCTCCGTTGAAAAGAGGGAGTTGGGGGGACACCCCACCGGCCTGCCGGTGCTTTACGGTAGCGGTAATATTTTAAGCGCCCGCTTGGGGCTGAGATCGAGCCGCCACAGGCCAAAGCTGTGGTCCGCCGTGACCGGCTGGCCGGGTGCGGGTTCAAAATCAAAGGCCGTCCAGATGACCCAGCCGGCCAGCCCGGCCCGCCGGGCGGCGGTAATCACCCCGGCCAGATTTTTGGCCTGCGCTGCTTCATCCTCACCATCACCCACGCCGGGGAACCCGGCGGCCAGCAGCACGATGGGTTTGGGGCTGGCCTGCCGCAGTTCGGCCAATCGGGCCGGGAGTTGGCCGGCATCGTCCCAATGTTGAATTGAAAGAAAATCGACCAGAGGGGCGGTTAGGGCGGTATCATCGGACCAGCCGGCGGTGAGCAAATGGTGGGGGTCTTCGGCGCGAATGAGTTGGGTGATGTGTTTTAGCCAGGCCAGCACCTCGGCCTCGGAAAAACGGGCATCGGGGCCGTAATCGTGATTGCCACCGTTGCGCACATCCCAGGCCAGCAAGCCGGGCCGGTGGCGATAGCGGCGCACAATGTAGGCCGTTTGGGCATCGTAATGCGCCCAGTCGGTGTAGAGCGGGCGAAAAGTGACATCGGCCAGATCGTTGAGGCTGACAATGAGCTTCAACTGGCGGGCTTCGGCCAGAGTAAAGAGTTGGTCCAGCCGCGCAAAAGCGGCGGGGTTGGGGATGGCGTCTTCCGGCTGGCAGGTAAACAGCGGCTGGTACCACACAAAAACGCGGAGGGTGTTAACCCCGGCCTGCCGGATGACATCGAGTTCCTGAGCCATTTGGGCCGGGTCGGCGGCGGTGAGAAACTGCTCCCACGGCGCATGGCGCGGGTAATAGTTGACGCCCTTAATAACGAAGGGCCGGCCATTTAAACTGAGTTGCTGGCCGGAAACCGCGGCGTTGGAGCCGGCGGCGGGCGTGGCCGTTGGCGTTGGATGGAGCGGCGGCGTAGGGGTAGACAGGCAGACCGGCGGCGTGGGGCGTGGCAGCGATTTCAGCCGGAACAGAGCGTTGAGTGACTCCTGGCGTTGGGGATCGATGGCCAGCGCGGCGCGGTACTGCTCGATGGCGGCGGCGAGTTGGCCCTGCTCCTCCAGCGAGACCCCGAAAATAAAATGGGCGGCGTATTTTTTGGAGAGCAGCGGTTCATCGCCGCAGCGCTGGCCGTTTTGAATGAGGCGATCCAACACGGCCAGCAAGCGGGGCCAATCCTGCCCCCAAGCGGTGTCGATGTCGGCGCAGGTGGCCGCTGCCAGTGGGCCGGCAACGGCGTTCGGCATGGCGGCTGGCGTGGGAGACGCCACCGGGATGGCCTCCGGCGGTAAGGGGGTGATGGTGGCGGTGCAGGCCACCAGTATCAACAGAACGGACAGCAGAAAACAACTCGCGGAGCGTTTGTTCATGCCGTCTGATTTTCCTGATTCGTTAGCATCAGCCAACCTGGTGTTAAATAACCGACAGATATTAACATAAAGCAATGTGGGCGCGTATTTTTAGCGGCTATGCTACCCTTCATTCATGGGGAAGTCAAAAATAGTGGTGTCAGAATATGTATTATTCGGCATCTGGTGTGGACAAAAATCTTAAAATACAACACCGCCCCACCGATGTTCGGCGGGGCGGTGGATTTGCTACGATCTGAATCAATACTCAACTAAGTTTCATCTTGAATCCAGTAAAGAAGGGGATTCGTGGGAGGGCAACCTCGGCTTTTACCCCTATTCCAACTGGTTATCTCGACCCATTTGATCTCATCCCGACACTTCGCTGCTGTATGCAATCTTCACTCGCCGTTCCCTCTGCTCTCGATACAAAATATATGTACCACTAAATAGCATCAAAACAACACCGGCCCATGTCATCCACGTTGGGAATTCCCGCCAGATGAGAAAACCCCAGATCACATTAATAAGCAGAGTCGTATATTCAAACGGGGCGACCACCGAGGCTTGCGCGACGCTGTAAGCACGTGCTATGAAATACATCCCCCCGGCCCATACCAACCCCAACCCGGCCATAATTCCCAAATCCAACATCGAAGGTCTGGCCCAGGCATGAAAAACAAAAGCGATGCTCGGATGGGCGTTGGGCATCTCGCCAAAAACAATTGCCAGTGGGGCCAAAATGATAGAGGCAACCAGATAGACCAGCGTGCTGTAGTAGGCCATCGTCGCGCTGCTGTCTGTTGTCCACAACCGGCGTGTGACCATGACATTGAGGGCATATAACAGGGTAGCAATCAGCACAAAAATAGAGCCCAGGTTGAAGGTGGCCGATCCGGGCCGGACAATCAGCAGCACCCCCATAAAACCAATGATCAGCGCCAGCCAGCGGCGCGGACCGACCTTTTCGCCCAGCAGCACCACTGACAGGAAGGTGATCATCAGCGGCGCTGAATTTCGAATTGCGGCCACCTCAGCCAGCGGCAATGCCGCCAGGCCCATAAAGTAGGTGGTGAAAGAGAGAAACAGAAAGATACCGCGAAGATATTCAAGCTTGTGACGTCGGGTGTGAGGCAAACCCTGATAACCTTCGTAGCGATAAAAGAGCAGGGAGAAGGCCAGGGCCGGAAAGCTCCGAAAAATGACAATTTCCAATACGGGATAATCACCACCAATCCATTTGATCGCGATATCTTGCAGTGAGAGGATCAGTAACGCCAGCACCAAAAAGCTGATGCCCTTAATATTAGAACTGATTTTCGTCATGCTTTTATTTCATCCAGCGGCATCAGTCTCAGTGTCGTAGCTCGCACCTCAGCGGCGATCATCGGGGCAACGTACTGTGCGTAACGGCCGTACTTGGCGCGGTAGGCGGCGTCGACCTGATTATTGATGTCGGGATCGGTTTCCATCGCAAAGGTGACGTTTTTTTCAACGCCGCCGGCCCGGATGCGGCCTTGGTGGCCGGCCTGGGCGGCGCGGAACCAGGCCCCGTTGCGCCCGCGGTAGGAACGGACGTAAAGCCCATCACCAACGCGAACCACCCAAATCGGCACCGGGTTTCGTAATGTTCCGTCACGCCGGCGTGGGGCAATCTGCAATTCTTCGGCAGAGCCAATTTTGTTAAGCTCCTCGCTTGTCCATGCGGTCATCAAAGCGCCTCCTTTTCTAGAATTCAATTAGGGCCTTGATTGCGGTGCGGTTGTCCATTGCCCGGTACCCGTCAGGCACCTGATCAATACGGCCAACCCAATCAAAAACGCGGCCTGGTTCAATCCGGCCTTCGAGCACGTCCGGCAGAAGTTCGGTGATATAGGCGCGAGCTGGGGCGGGGCCGCCGCTCACCGTGAGGTTTTTGAAGAATGTTGGTTGTGCCGCCGGAATCGAAACATCGTGGGGCACGCCAACACGGCCAATAGCGCCACCGGGCCGCGCAATATTGAGCGCCGTCTGCATTGACAGGTCTGTGCCGACACACTCAAGGACGGAGTGAACGCCGTAACCGCCGGTCAGTTGGCGCACGCGCTCAACCGCTTCTTCGCCGCGTTCAGTAACGATGTTAGTGGCTCCAAACACTTTGCCCAGTTCCAGGCGGTCTGGCTGGCGGCCCAGCAGGATGATCTGCTCGGCGCCGAGGCGGCGGGCGGCGATGACCCCGCACAAACCGACCGCGCCATCGCCGACCACCGCCGCAATTTTGCCGGGGCTGACCCGCGAAGTAACGGCGGCGTGGTGGCCGGTGGCCATCACGTCGGTGAGGGTGAGCAGCGAGGGCATCAACGCGCTGTCTAGCCCACCCGGCAGGGAAACGAGGGTGCCATCGGCCTGGGGAATACGAATCGCTTCGGCCTGCGCTCCGCCGACAACACCGATGCCAAAGAACCCACCGTGGATGCACGAGGTGTGAATTCCCGCCTGGCAGTGGACACAGGTGCCATCCGAGTAGGCAAACGGCATGGCAACAAAATCGCCGACGTTGATATTTTGCACAGACGTCCCAACCGCTTCCACCACACCGATGGCCTCGTGGCCCATTGAGATGCCGGTCTCGCTGAATTCTGCAAATCCCCGGTACGGCCACAGATCACTGCCGCAGACAGAGGCGTGGGTAACGCGGATAAGGGCGTCGGTGGGTTCAATTATTTTGGCGTCAGGGACGTTCTCAATACGGACGTCGCCGGGGCCAGACATTACAGTTGCACGCATTGTAAATTACCTCCAGTTTTTGATGATATGGCAAACACGTTAGATTACTTGCGGTACTGTTCATCGCTAACGTGTTCCAGCCACTCAACCGCCTTGCCGTCGAGTTGCTCATGAATAGCGATGTGGCTCATCGCCGTGGTGGCCGTGGCCCCGTGCCAGTGCTTTTCGCCCGGCGTAAACCGGACTACATCGCCGGGATGGACTTCCTCAATCGGGCCGTCCCAGCGCTGCACCCGGCCACAACCGGCGGTGATAATCAGGGTTTGCCCCAGCGGATGGGTGTGCCACGCTGTTCGAGCGCCCGGTTCAAAAGTGACGCTGGCGCCGCCAACGCGGGCCGGAGCGGTAGCATCAAACAGCGGGTCAATCCGTACCATGCCGGTGAACCACTCGGCCGGGCCTTTGGCGGAAGGCTGCGAGCCAATTCTTTTGATTTCCATTTCAAAACTCCTTTATTTTCGGTTATGCACATTCACACTGTGGGCGGCAGCTTGAAGAGGTGTTGGGTGCGGTTGTTTCGCCCGGCTGCACCGGTGTTGCAGTGGTAAAGTCATCGGCGGCTGCCGAATGTGGGCGGCGTTGCGGCTCATTTTCGCGCTCAACTCTCAATGTCAACTGAATTAATTGGATAGTCGGACCCATTGCAAATCTCCTGTTCCTGGTCTCTGTGGCGGACCTCGTGTCCTGTCAAAATTGTACTTTTCTTGAATAAAAATCCGGCGACATTGCCAGGGTGAAGATTAAATACTCTGTTTTAGAAGTATTTTAACACTCTGGAGCGTGGGGTGGTATAATGATTCTCGGAAATAATTGTACGATTCTACAAACCTGAAATAAGGACGTAAAGGAATGAGCAAAGAAATCACGATGGATTTAATAAACTCCCAGCCGGCAGAGCGCGCTGCGCAGCAGGTACAAGCTAACCGGGCCGAGCTGGTGGAGCGTATTGCCTATGCAACGCGCGAACAAAACCAGGTTGAGCCATTTAAGGACCTGCGCTTTTTCCGCGTCTCCGCGCCAACGGAGTTAACACCCAATCTGTCTGATCCGGCTTTTGCCGTTATCGCTCAGGGCAGTAAAGAACTCTATCTGGGGGAAGAGTGTTTTCGCTACGACCCCTACCATTATTGTCTCGGTACGGTGGAACTGCCCGTCATCAGTCACGTGGTCGAAGCCTCACCGGAGCGCCCCTATCTCACCCTCCGCCTGGCGCTCGATCCAACGCTGGTTGGGTCAGTGATGGTTGAGTCTGGTCACGTCTCGCCGCAGAGCCTGGCCCGGGTACGGGCGCTCAACGTTAGCGCTTTGGATGCGGACCTGCTGGATGCGGTGGTGCGATTGGTCAGACTGATGGACACGCCCGCCGAAGCCCCCTTTCTGGTCCCCCTGATTACGCGGGAAATCATCTACCGCCTTTTGCAGGGTAATCAAGGCGACCGTCTCCGTTACCTGGCGGCGCAAAATGGTCACACCCATCGCATTGCCGAGGCAATTCAACGCTTCCAGAAAGAGTATGACCAACCGCTCCGGATTGATGATGTGGCTCAGGAGCTGGGCATGAGTGTGTCCAGTTTCCACCACCACTTTAAAGCCGTCACCGCACTGACTCCCTTGCAGTTCCAGAAGCGGTTGCGGCTTCAGGAGGCCCGGCGGCTGATGCTCAGTGAGGATATCGATGTCGCCAGCGCCGGTTATCAGGTGGGGTACGAGGATGCTTCTCATTTCAACCGGGAGTACAAGCGGCTCTTCGGATCACCGCCACTGCGTGATGTGCAACGGCTACGTGAGGGCAGCAGAGAAAGCGCCGGTCAGCTTATGTAACTTGAGGTGGATTGCAGCTTGCTGATGCTGCCCTTGCCAATTGCGTAATTGGGGGCGTTGGGCAGTTTGATATCACTTACAACTGAGGAATTTCAGGTAGTAGCAGGTAGTGTATTGTATGTGTTCAGAAGAAAATGACTACAGATAAACTATTGTTAGAATTTCAGACCTTTCAAGGTGAATTGAAATCTTTTGTTTTAAGGATGACGGCGAGCATTCAGGATACCGAAGATATTGTTCAAGAAGCTTACCTTAAGGCTCATGCAAAAATCGACACCTATAGAGGGGAGTCGTCCCTAAAGACATGGGTTTTCGCCATTGCCGCCAACCTCGTCAAAGATATGCTGAAAGCGAAGCAAAGATGGCCGGAGAACGTGACCGACATTTGTAAGGAGGCCAGCTTGAGCAACCCACGGTTTTTTCAAGAGGCTCTGCAAATTCGGGAGACCTCGCCGCAAGGTAATTTTGAGATAAAGGAACATATCTCTTTTTGTTTTACATGTGTCTCCAAATCACTCCCACTTGAACAGCATCTTGTATTATTACTAAAGGAAGTATATGGTTTTAAAGTCAAAGAAATTGCCCAGATTGTTAACCAAACAGATGCTATGGTGAAATACTACCTGCATGTGGGCCGTAGTAAGATGATGGACATTTTTGATCACCGGTGTTCGTTGATTAACAAAAAAGGGGTCTGCTATCAATGCACAGAATTGAATGGCATTTTTAACCCTAAACAAAAAGAACAGGAAGAATTGGTGAAGATAACAATGGTTAAAGAGGCCGATAGCAAAAACAGGGAGGAGTTGTTTGAGCTGCGGATGAAAATCTTACAGGAACTTGATCCTTTTGAGTCCGGGGCGGCTGAATTGCAACTCCATCATCTGGAACATAACCGACAAGTAATAGAAACCTATTTAGAAGGAAACCCGTGAAAGGTTTATCATTTTTTGATTCCCAACCGTCTAAATAAATAGAAGCTTCAAAATGAAGCCTTTATCAAGAGCAAACAGGAGTCTCAAAATGAATGATGCACTTACAGAAAAGAGGGATGGCAAAGCTGTTACAACCAAAAAAATGTTTAGTCGTGAAACGTCTGTCAGTATCACTATTCAGGCCGACCAGGTCATTGTGTGGGCTTTGTTAACCAATGCCTCTGACTTTTCCAGATGGAACTCTACCGTTGTGTCATTGGAGGGGGAAATCAAACCGGGGCATAAACTCAAACTCAAATCAACCCTTGACGAAAAAAGAACCTTCAATTTAAAAGTGAAGGAATTTGAACCTGAAAAGCGGCTTGTTTGGGGTGATAGCATGGGAAATCGGGTTTACACCTTGCAAAGAGACGCTGGCGATACGGTGAAATTTACGATGAAGGAAACCATTGGCGGGCCAATATTTCCTTTGTTCGCCAGGTATATCCCTTCTTTTGATAAGTCATTTGAACAATTTGCGGCGGACTTAAAGAAAGAAGCAGAAGCCATTCAAAACTCCAAAAGCTAACCCACAGGAAAAAGAACAACGGAAAAGAGAACCAAAGTTCGACTTTGTACATTTTGGTTTTGGTAGTCGGCCACCTGGTTCATCTGGCAACGCCTTAGTTTAAGTGCTGGGCGCCTGGCAATTGTTATCAAAGTTGTTGAAATTTTAGAACACATGTACTACAATTCTGATAGGGTGTCTAGCGGCATACTAATTCAAACAAATGGAAGGGGATTCTCATGAGCAAAGGTAAGAGCACCACCGCGACCGGCAAGGCGTTCACGGATGAGGAACGAGCCGCGATGAAGGAGCGCGCCCAAGAGATGAAGGCGGAAGCACGCCGCGGCTCGCGCGCGAAGAAGGACAAGGCGGACGGGGAAAGCGACGTGCTCGCGAAGATCGCCGAGATGCCGGAACCGGAACGCACCATGGCCAAGCGGCTCCATACGATCATCAAAGACAGCGCGCCAGACCTCTCGCCGAAAACCTGGTACGGCATGCCGGCGTATGCCAAGGACGGAAATATTGTCTGCTTCTTCCAAAGTGCGCAGAAGTTCAAAACCAGGTATGCAACGTTAGGCTTCAGCGACGCGGCGAACCTTGACGATGGCGACTCGTGGCCGGT
>CAYOXS010000089.1:0-18667 GCA_964407935.1 uncultured Caldilineaceae bacterium | reverse complement strand
CAGGCGCGTAGCGCCTGCCGCCCCCCACCTCTTTTATTCCCCTCCCCTGTCAGGGGGAGGGGCTAGGGGAGGGGGTGACTTTTTAAACCAACAACGTTACGCCGAGAATGATAAACAGAATGCCCATCAATGCGTCGCGGAAGGCGTATTTCCAGGCGTCGTTCATGGTTGGGGCCGGCTCCCAGCGCGAACGCACGCCGTGCCGCACCATTACTTTGCCGGTAAAGGCCGTGACAATGGCAATAAACGTCATCCGCAGGCCGATGAGCAGCGCCACCACGGCAAATAAAATTCCGAGTATTCTCACAGTTCAATCTCCAAGTCGCAGGGGAACGAATGACGAAGAACGATTTTAGATTTTGGATTTACGAATTAATTACGCAACCCGTAACACGAACTCAAAACTCAAAACTTAAAACTTAAAACTCATCACCCAACTCACCCAACCCACGCAACTCACATACTCATCGCTACCGGATTTTCTCCCATTCCGGGCGGGTGTCCTCGCTGTCGCGGATGAGCTTGAGCTGCTCGCGCAGTTCGGCAATCTGGTCGCGATACAGGGCCGCTTTTTCAAATTCCAGCTCGGCGGCGGCGGCCTTCATCTGCTTTTCAAGCTGTTTGATCAGATTCTCAATCTCCGGTACAGGCAGCGCGCCGGTTACGTTGTACGCGCCCTTCTGCTCGGCGACCATTTTCTCGGGCACATTTTCGCCGCGCATTTGGGCCACGGTGTGGGTCAGGTCTTTAATCTGCTTCATAATTGAGCGCGGTTCGATGCCGTGCTGCTGGTTGTAGGCCTGTTGTTTGGCCCGGCGGCGGTTGGTCTCGTCGATGGCCGCGGTCATTGAATCGGTCATGTTGTCGGCGTACATAATCACCTGGCCGTTCACGTGGCGCGCCGCCCGGCCAATGGTCTGGATGAGCGCCTGCCGCGAGCGCAGGAAACCCTCTTTGTCGGCATCCAGTATCGCCACCAGCGACACTTCCGGCAAGTCCAGCCCCTCGCGCAGCAGGTTGATGCCGACGACGACATCATAAATGCCCAGCCGCAAATCACGCAGAATTTCCACGCGCTCCAGCGTTTGGATGTCGCTGTGCAGGTAGTGCACGCGAATGCCCAACTCCATCATATAATCGGCCAAATCCTCGGCCATGCGCTTGGTCAGGGTGGTGATCAGCACCCGTTCGCCGTGTTCGATGCGCCGGTTGGCTTCGCCAATCAAATCATCAATTTGCCCTTTGCTGGGGCGGACGCTGATTTCGGGATCGATCAGGCCGGTGGGCCGGATAATTTGCTCCACTACCTGCTCGCTGTGTTCCATTTCGTACGGGCCGGGGGTGGCGCTGGTGTAAACCACCTGGTGAATGTGCTCCTGCCATTCGTTAAAATTGAGCGGCCGGTTATCGAGCGCGCTGGGCAGGCGAAAACCAAAATCGACCAGCACTTCTTTGCGGCTGCGGTCGCCGGCGTACATGCCGCGGATTTGGGGCAGGGTCATGTGGCTTTCGTCGATGACCATTAAAAAGTCGTCCGGGAAGTAATCGAGCAGGGTCCACGGCGTGCTGCCCGGCTCGCGGCGGCTCAGCGGCCGGCTGTAGTTTTCGATGCCGGAGCAGTAGCCCACTTCGCGCAGCATTTCCAGATCGTAGCGGGTGCGCTGCTCCAGGCGCTGGGCTTCCAGCAGCTTTTCCTGCGAGCGCAGCAGTTTCAACTGCGCTTCCAATTCCTGTTCAATATCGATGATCGCCTCTTCGAGCTTTTCCTGAGGGGTGATAAAGTGCTTGGCCGGGTAAATATCCAGCGCGATGTGACGGGTGAGCACCTCGCCGGTCAGCGAATCAACTTCGGTGATGCGATCAATCTCGTCGCCAAAAAACTCAACGCGGTAGACTTGTTCGCCGTAGGCCGGCATAATTTCCAGCGTGTCGCCGCGCACCCGAAACGCGCCCGGTTTGAGCTGGTAATCATTGCGCTCGTAGCGGATGTCGATGAGGTGGCGCAGTATTTTGTCGCGCTTGCGTACATCGCCCTGTTTAAAGTTGATGACCACCTGCCCGTAATCTTCCGGGCTGCCCAGGCCGTAAATGGCGCTGACGCTGGCCACAATCACCACATCGCGCCGGGAAAAGAGCGATTGGGTGGCGGCCAGCCGCAGCCGGTCAATCTCCTCGTTGATCTGGGCGTCCTTTTCAATGTAGGTGTCGCTGCGCGGAATGTAGGCTTCGGGCTGGTAGTAATCGTAGTAGCTCACAAAGTAGGACACAGCGTTTTCCGGGAAGAACTCTTTGAATTCGCTGTAGAGCTGGGCCGCCAGCGTTTTATTGTGGGCCATTACCAGCGTTGGTTTTTGCACCTGCTCGATGACTTTGGCAATGGAGTAGGTTTTGCCGGTGCCGGTTGCGCCGAGCAGCGTTTGGTGCCGCAGCCCGCGACTCAGCCCGTCAACCAGTTGGCTAATGGCCGTTGGTTGGTCGCCGGTGGGGTGGTAATCAGACACAACTTTAAATTCTGGCATTGAAACCTCCTCGGTAGTCAGATGTCAGTAGTCAGTAGTCAGAATACTGAGTACTGATGCCGGAGTCCAGATGAAAAAGGAGTCAAAAAGCGTCGCTTTTTGTTCCGAAAGCTCTGCTTTCGGACTCCTGATCCTGTGATTTGTAATCTGACATCTGACGACTGGCTACTGGATTAGAACAAACGTGCAACGAAAGAGTATACCCCGACCTGCTTTGAAAGGCAAAGGTGAAAACGGCTTTGCCGGCCTTTTTTGAGCCGATTATTCCAGCCTTAAATCAATTTATGGTACAATGCTTTCACAATTTTTTGGGAGAGGCCGGTACGTGGATTATTCAACACTCAGCGATGAGGCGTTGCTGGTACTGATAGCTCATCAGCGAGACAACGCCCTGCACGAACTGTACAGCCGCTACCACCGGCTGGTGTTCAGTTTGGCGCTAAATGTGGTCGGCGAACCCGCCACCGCCGAAGAAGTCACCCTCGATGTTTTTACCCGGGTCTGGGCCAGAGCCGACAGCTATCAGCCGGATCGCGCCCAGGTGAGCACCTGGCTCACCCGCATTACCCGCAATCACGCTATCGACACCTTGCGCCGCCGGCAGGCGCGCATTGAATCGCGCACGGTGGGCTGGGCCGAAGCCGCGCTGGAAACACTGCCCGCCACCGCTGACCCGGCCGAAACCGCCCACCTGGCAATGCAGCAGCGGCGCGTGCAGGCCGCCGTGGCCCAACTCCCCATCGACCAAAAAGAGGTGCTGGCGCTGGCCTATTTTAAGGGGTACACGCACAGCCAAATTGCCGAGGCGCTGGATTTGCCGCTGGGGACCGTCAAAACCCGCATCCGGTCGGCGCTGCAAAAATTGCGCCAGCTTTTGGCCGACGAGCAGTAAATCCAAACCGCAGCCGCGTGCGTATACTTTGGCAGGATAACCAAAATGACAACGCATCAAGATATTGAAAACTTAATTCCGGCCTACGCCCTCAACTGCCTTGACGAGGACGAAGCTCTGTTGCTGGCCGAACATTTGGCAGCCTGCCCGGCCTGCCGCAACGAGATGCTGGCCTACCAGGGCACGGTCAATCAACTGGCCCTGGCCGCGCCGCCCGCCGAGCCATCGCCGCAGTTACAGCAGCGGCTGGCCCAACGAATCCGCCCGGCTCCCCCCGCCGTTCCCCACCGCGCCGCCGGTAACTGGTGGCAAACCGTGCTGGCCGGATTTAAACAATCCGCGCCGGTGTGGGGGGCCGTGGCAGTGCTGCTGCTGATTGGCCTGGGGCTGGCGAATGTGTGGCCCGCAACGCCGGCACAACCGATGCGGGTGGTATCGCTGGTGCATACCCAGGCCGCGCCCAACGCTTCCGGGGTGATGGTCGTCAGTTCTGATGGGGAGTACGGAGCGGTTATTGTGGAAAATCTGCCCCATTTGCCCAACGACCAGCAGTACCAGTTGTGGCTGATCGATGACGGCCAACGCACTTCCGGCGCGGTTTTTTCGGTGGATGAGCATGGGTATCGGGCTGTTGAAGTTGAGTCGCCCCGCTACCTGATTGAATACGATGGCTTTGGCATTACCATTGAGCCGGCCGGCGGCAGTCCCGGCCCTACCGGCCCCAAAGTTTTAGGCGGCGAGTTTTAAATCATTTAAATCCAGCGCTGCCGGAACTGCGTATAGGTTGGTGAAATCCGCAGTTCAAAAAAAATCTCCAACGATCAAACACAAGGGGGGACCATGTATCAATTACGAAAAGTATTGGCAGTAGCGCTATTGGTTGCAGTTTTGAGCGGGCTGGCTACATCGGCGGCGCTGGCGCAGGACCCGGCCAACGGTAAAGTTGTTTGGGAAGAGCAGTTGGGCTGTAAAAATTGTCACGGTGACGCCGGTGAAGGCAAATGGGCCGGGCCGCTGGCCGGCAACACCAAAACTGTGCAGGAGTGGGTTGACCAGGTACGCAACCCGCGCCGTAACATGCCCCACTTCTCCGATGTGAATGTTTCCGACGCGATGATTGCCGATGTGCATGCGTATTTAACCTCGCTGCCCAAAGTTGAAAACTTTACGCCCATCGACCCCGGACTGCCCGCCGATGCACCGCAGGGCCAGGTATTACTGGTCGAAAAACGCTGCGCTGCCTGTCACTCCACCACCGGAGCGATTAACGGCTTTATCAAACGCGGCGAACTGCCCACCGTGGAAGCAGTCACCATGCAGGTGCGCACCCCGCGCCAGTACATGCCGGCTTTCTTCCCGGAGCAGGTGAGCGATGCCGAGCTGGCCCTCATTGCTGATTTTATGATTCAGGAAGTATCGGCCCAAATGGCTCCGGCGGCCCTGCCGCAATCTGGCGGCGATAGCGCCCCCAACTGGCCGCTCTGGCTGCTGGCAATTGGCGGCGTGGCCGCGATAACCGGTTTGGGGTTGCGGCGGCTGCTTAATTCGTAATTCGTAATTTGTAATTCGTAATTCATAAATGTATTTTCAAAGGGAGTGCCACACTACTGGTACTCCCTGTTCTTTGAGAGCGAGGCGATGGACTTTTTCAACCGACTTTTCACGGCCATGCTGGAAACTCATCCCTGGCACGTGCCAACCACTCATTTTCCCATTGCGCTCACCGGCGCGGCTTTCTTTTTTCTGCTGCTGGCGTTGGGGCGCAAAAACGAATTTCTGGAGCGGGCCGCGTTTTTCAACATCGCTCTGGCCGCGGCGAGCACAGTGTTGGCCGGCGTAACCGGTTTTCGCGACCACATTGTGCGTTTTGAGGGCGACACACCCTACGCCGGCCTCAAAATTTTTCTGGCGATCAGCCTGCTGGTTTTGACGGTGGTCATTACCGTTAGCCGCTGGCGTTCGCCGGAGTTGCTGTGGAAACCGTCAACGATGGTACTCTACGTGCTGGGCTTTGCGGCCAGTTTTGCCCTGGCCGCGACGCTCGGTTTTATCGGCGGGATCATTCTGTACGGGTTTTAGGATTGGATTATGGCACAAAATTACTGGAAAACCGGCGGTTCATCAACCGGGAAAAAAGAAGTGCGCTGGCCTTCGGTGAGGCAGGCGTTGATGCAAATTGTCGTGGCCGGGTTGATTGTGGGTGTTTGGGGCGCGTTGTTGTGGGCCTATTTGCAGGTTACCGTTTCGGCGGGGCCGGCAACCGCCGAAGCCGCGGCTCCGGCCGTGGCCGCGGTTGAGGCCACCGCCACCTCCACGCCGACAGCCACTCCCCCGCCCACGGCAACGCCCACCGTTACCAGCTCTCCCACCGCATCGCCAACGGCCACGGCCGGGCCAGCGGAAGCCTTAACGGCCGAACCCGCTGCCACGTCGACTCCGCCGCCGACCGCTACGCCGTTGCCCGAACCGACCGCGACGGATACCCCTTCGCCGGAGCCGCCGCCGACCGATACGCCGGAGCCGCCGCCCGCCGACCCGCCGGCAGCGCCCGGCAGCGAGGTCAGCTTTGCACAGGATGTGCTGCCCATCTTTGAAAATCGCTGCTTCAAGTGCCACGGCGGGGAAAAAACCGAGGAAGGTTTATCGTTAACCGATTATCAGGATGTGCTGGCCGGCTCGTGGAACGGCAAAGTGATTGTGCCGGGCAGCGTCCCCGACAGCTTTTTGATTGAGCAGATTGTCTCCGGTGAAATGCCCAAAAAAGGGCCACGGCTGCTGCCATCGGAAATCAAAATTATTACCACCTGGGTTGAGGCCGGCGCGCCCAATAATTAATTCACCTTTTGAAAGGTGATTTCGTACGAAAAATGCACGTTGTAAAACGGTGGGGTGCAGCGCACATCCGGCGTGGGGCACACCGAATTTTCATTTTCCAGCGCGCCCAACTTACCCACCACATCCGCAATTTCCGGGTAGAGTGTGTTCATCTGGTTTGAAACCTCGCTGGTGGTGGGGCCGCCGGGGTCGGCGGCAACGTACAGTTTGTACGGATCGTAGGCCATATCGATTTCTGTTTTGCCCGGCCCTTTGTTGCCGGTAACCGCCTCAAACGCGCTGCCGTTGGCGTCTTTAATCACCGCGCCATCGACGCCGTTGCCGCCGGCATCCAGCACAGTCAGAAAGATCATGTGCATGCCGCCCTTGTTAAAAATCCCGCCGTTGTTCTCGCCTTCACCCAACACTTTATAATGCACAATTTTATAGGCTACCGCCGGTTCCGGGGTGGCGGTTGGCTCCGGAGTCGGCGTTGGTTCGGCCGGGACGGGTGTGTCGGTGAGCGGAAGCGGTTCCGCGGCAGCGGTGGCAATGGCAGTCGGTTCTGCGGGCACGGGCGTGTCAGTGGCCGGCGGCTCGGTGGGTACCGGCGACGGCGTGGCCGTGGGCGGCACTGGGGTTTCGGTGGCGGTGGGCGCGAGCGTGGGTGTATCGGTGATGGCCGGGGTTTCGGTGGGCGGTGGTTTGGGAGTTTTGGTCGGCGTGGCGGTGGGTTGAACCTGGGCCAGCAAGCCGGGGCCGCAGGCCAGTGTGGCTGTCACAAACAGCAACCCGGCGGTTATCAGCTTCAATCGAGCGAAATTCATTAAGCGCATCCCTTCAAAATTGTCAAACTAACAAATCCAGCGCAAAATTATACCAAAGTGATGACATCAAGCCAAACCCACCCAATCTCAAAAGATCGCGCCCTGCTGCGGCTGAACCTGCCACCGGAACTGGCGCGCACGGTTGCCGTTTACAGCCTCATCGGGCTGGTTGCGTTGATTGCCCTCGGCTGGGGGGCGTGGCGCATTGTGCGCGCCGCCAGCGCGCCGCCAACGGTGAAAATCGGACTGGTGGCCCCGTTTGAGGGGCTGTACCGCACCACCGGATACGATGTGCTGTTTGCCGTCAAACAGGCCATCAACGAGCGCAATCAGGGCCAAGGGTTGAACGGGTATCGCGTAGAATTGGTAGCACTCAATGATACCAATGATCCCGCCGAGGCTGCCCGGCAGGCGCAGGCGCTGGCGGCCGACCCCGGGATTGTTGGCGTGGTGGGCCATTTAACGCCGGAAACCACGCTGGCCGCGCTGCCGGTTTATCAGGCGGCGGGGCTGGCGGTGGTCTCACCGTGGAGCGTTGGCGACGAGGCCTTTGAATTTTCAAACCTGGTCAGCGTGGCGGCCACCACCGGCCAAACGGCCGCCTGTCTGCAAGCCGAAATTGAACAGCGCGGCCTCGCGCCCGCCGCCTGGCTGGCCCGGCCCGGTGAATCGATTTCGCCGCAGGCGCAGGCCGTGGTGCTTAACGCCGATGCCGTGACCGCGGGCCGCATGTTGCTCAAGTTACCGACCTCGGCAGTGCTGCTGCCCAAATTTGGCCCGACCGCCAGCGGCGACCGCCAACTGGTGCAGGTTGCCGGCCCGGCCGCCGCCGGACTGATTTTTGTGTCGCCGGGGCCGGCTGCCGCCGATGCCAGCGGTGGGGCATCGTTTAGCCGGGCGTATGAAACCGTGGCCGGTTATCCATCGCCGCCCCGCGCTGTTTTGGCGTATGATGCCGCCCAGGTATTGCTGGACTCAATTGCCAAAACTATGAATCCGGGCAACAAATGGTATAATACTTCCGCCATACGCACCGGGATTCGTCAGAATCTTTTTGAGATTACCCGCTCCGGTTTAACCGGCCCGATTGGGTTTGGGGCCAGCGGCCGGCGGGAAAACGCTCCGGTGTGGGTGTATCAAATGGATGAAATGGGGTATCCAGGGAGTTCAATTGGCAGATAACGATGATGTTACCCGGGTTTTAATGCTGTCTTGGGAATACCCGCCTCATTTGGAAGGCGGGCTGGGGCGTCACGTCGCTGAATTGGCCCCGCAGCTGGCGAGCTACGGTCTTGATGTTCACGTGATTACGCCCGTTGGCGAGCCTACCCTTGAACAACTGCGCGGGCAAAGCATTGACCCCGACAAAAACTGGAATATCGGCATCTCAGACAGGGTCAGTGTGAGTGTTGAAGATGGCCTGGTTGTGCATCGGGTGGCCACCCAGCACAAGCACCAACCCACCGATATTTACACCCGCGTGTCCGAGGTAAACCGGGACCTGCAAGATTACGCCCTGCAAATAAAACTGAATTACGGCACTTGCGGCCTCATTCACACTCACGATTGGCTAACCGGTTTCACGGCCCGCGCGCTGCGACAGGCGTGGCATAGCCCGCTGGTGGCCACCATCCACGCCACCGAGCGCGGTCGCGGTCGCGGTTATTTGATGAACGGGTTGCAGCGGGCAATTGATGCCGCCGAACACGATCTGATCCGCGAATCTGACCGGGTGATTGTGTGCAGCCATCACATGTTCGCCGAAGTCAAAACGTTTTTTCAGATTGACGGCGAAAAAATGAGCGTGGTGCCAAACGGGGTCAACCTGATCAATTTAAATACTTACCCGGCCAGTGATTTGACCAAATTCCGGGCCAGATACGCCGCGCCCCACGAAAAAATTGTGTTCAGTGTGGCCCGGCTGGTGTACGAAAAAGGCATCCACCGCCTGATAGACGCGGTGCGCATGATCCAGACCAATTGCCCCGATACCGTTTTTATCATCGCCGGCAAAGGGCCAGAGGCCGAAAATCTGCGGCGGCGGGCCGAAAGTTTGGGGCCGGCCGGTGAAAAAATCAAGTTTATCGGCTTTATTCCCGACGAGGAACGTAACCAGTTGCTCAAAGTGGCCGACTGCGCTGTTTTCCCCAGCCTGTACGAACCGTTTGGTATTGTCGCTTTGGAAGCGATGGCGTTGGGTTGCCCGGTGGTTGTGAGCGATGTGGGCGGCCTGGCCGAAGTTGTAACCCACGATAAAACCGGCACCACGGTTTTCCCGGACAACCCCGAGTCGATTGCCTGGGGCGTGGTTCGCACTTTGACCCAACCGGAATTCACCTCCCAAATGGTGGCAAACGCCCACAAATGGGTTGAAGAGACATTTACCTGGCACCGAATCGCCGCGCTCACCGCTGAGGTTTACCGGCAAACCTGCCATGCCCACCGCAAAAACACTTGACAGTAACACTCAACTGTGTTAAACTCGCCCCTATCAATTCAGGATGATTTTAACTGCCATGCAACTTTTTACTCTGCCGAGGAGCCCGCGTATTCAGCCAGACCCATTGTCTGGATAACGGCATTTTGGCAGGTTGTGATTGCGGCTAAAGGCTAACCCAGACAGAGGGGTTGGCCTTTTTTGTTGGGAAAGGATGATTGAATATGACCACACACAGCAAAATTAACGTCGGTGTTTTTGGCGCCAGCGGCTACACCGGCTTCGAAACTATCTCGATTTTGCGCCGCCACCCGGCGGTGCGCCTGGCGTTTGCCACCTCGGAAAGCTCGGCGGGGGGCAACCTGCGCGATTTATACCCGGTGGTTTGGGATGTGCCGCTGGTGGCCGCTGCCGATGCGCCGCTGAGCCAGGTCGATGCCGTTTTTTGCTGCCTGCCGCACGGAGCCAGCATGCCGGCGGTCATCGCCGCGCGGCAGGCCGGCGTGCGCGTCATCGACCTGTCCGCCGATTTCCGGCTGACCGACGCCGCCGTGTACCAGCACTGGTACAACGTGCCGCACGAAGCGCCGGCTTTGCTCAACGAGGCGGTGTACGGCCTGCCGGAACTGTTCCCGGCGCAGGTTACTACCGCCAATCTGCTGGCCAATCCCGGCTGCTACCCCACCAGCGTGCTGCTGGCGCTGGCGCCGCTGCTCAAAGAAAAGCTGCTCGATGCCGCCGCGCCCATCATCGCCGACAGCAAAAGCGGGGTCAGCGGCGCGGGCCGTAAAGCCACGCTCAAAACCCATTTCGTCGAGGCCAACGAAAACCTGTCGCCGTACAACATTGGGCAGGTGCACCGCCACGTGCCGGAAATGGCCCAAACCATCAACCAACTCGGCGGCGACGGCGGCAAACTGATTTTTTCGCCGCATCTGGTGCCCATCAGCCGGGGCATGCTCTCCACTATTTACGTGTTGCTGGGGCAGGAAACGGCGGCGGAGCAGGTGCAATCGCTGTTTGAAGCTTTTTACGCCGGGTCGCCGCTGGTGCAGATTTTGCCGCCGGGCCACCTCGCGTCGATGGCGCACACCCGCAACACCAATTTGAGCGTTATTTCCATTACGCCGGTCAACTCGCGCCAGTTCATCCTGTGCTCGTCCATCGACAATCTGGGCAAAGGCGCGGCCGGGCAGGCGGTGCAAAACTTTAACCTGATGTTCGGTCTGGATGAAACGGTCGGGCTACTTTAACCTCGGAGGGGCAAGATGCTGGTTCTCAAAATAGGCGGGCAGGAACTGGACGACCGTGAATTTGTTAAACGCATGGGCGAAGCGGTGGCCGCGCTGCCGGAGCCGCCAATTTTGGTGCACGGCGGCGGCAAGGAAATCCGCGAGTTGCAGCAGCGGCTGGGGCTGGAGCCGCAGTACATTGACGGCCTGCGCGTTACCGACGCTGAGTCGCTGGATGTGGTGCAGATGGTGCTGGTGGGGCGCATCAACAAGCGGCTGGTGTCATCGCTGTCGCTGGCCGGGGTGGATGCCTTTGGCATGTCTGGCGTGGACCGCAATGCGGTGATGGCTGAAAAGCTGGAACACGCCGGCGGCGATTTGGGCCACGTGGGCCGGGTAGTCAGGGTGCGCACTCAGGTGTTTGCCCAACTGCTGGAAGATGGCGTCACGCCCACACTTTCACCGCTGTGCTACGGCCCGGACGGCAGCATATTCAACGTTAACGCCGACCACGTGGCCGTGGCCATCGCCATCGCCATGCAGGCCGATGAGCTGGTGTTTGTCTCCAACGTACCGGGCGTGCTCAAAAATGACAACCTGCTGCCGCAGCTCACCGCCGCCGAGGTGCAGCAACTCATCGACGAGAAAGTGATTACCGCCGGGATGATCCCCAAAGCCAAATCGGCGCTGGAAGCGGTGCAGGCCGGGGTGGCGGCGGTGCGCATCACCAACCTCGATGGCTTGAAGGCCGGTACTGGCACGGTGATTGTGGGGGAGTAGGGAGTGAATTTGGCTTCGCCATTCGTAAATTCTCGGAGGAGGAACATTGAATGACAACCGGGCAGGACATCATCAACCTTGAACAACAATACGTGCTGCAAACCTACCTGCGGCCCGATTTTGTGCTGGACCATGGCGACGGGGTGTGGCTGACCGCCAGCGATGGCCGTCGCTTTCTCGACGCGGCCAGCGGCATCGCTGTGAACGCGCTGGGCTACGGCCACCCGGCGCTGGTGGAGGCCATCAAACAGGCCGCCGACGGGTTGCTGCACGTGAGCAACCTGTACCACACCGCGCCGCAGGCGTTGCTGGCCCGCGACCTGTGCGAGTCCTCTTTTGCCGACCGGGTATTCTTTTGCAACTCCGGCGCGGAGGCCAACGAGGGGGCCATTAAATTTGCCCGCAAATGGGCGCGGGCAAACGGCCACTCCGACAAAACCGGGCTGGTCGCGTTTTCCGGCTCGTTTCACGGGCGGACAATGGGCGCGCTGGCGCTGACCGCCACCGAAAAATACCGCGCCCCGTTTGAGCCGCTTATCGGCGGGGTCACCTTTGCCGAATTCAACAACCTTAACAGCGCCCGGCCGGCCATTACTGCCGGCACCTGCGGGGTGATTGTTGAGCCGGTGCAGGGCGAAGGCGGCGTTACTCCGGCCGCGCCGGAATTTTTGGCCGGGCTGCGCCAGTTGTGCGACGAAGCCGGCGCGTTGCTCATTTTTGACGAGGTGCAGTGCGGGCTGGGCCGAACCGGCAGCCTGTGGGCCTACCAGGGTTACGGCGTCACCCCCGATATTTTGACCACGGCCAAACCGCTGGCCGGCGGCCTGCCGATGGGCGCAATTTTGCTGACGCAAGCCGTGGCTGATGCGCTCGTGCCCGGCGACCACGGCAGCACCTTTGCCGGCGGGCCGCTGGTGGCGACGGTGGCGCGGGCGGTGCTGCGGCAGATCAACACGCCGCAGTTTTTGGCCCACGTGCGGCACACCGGGCACTATCTGGCCCAAAAACTGCAAAACGAAGTGGCCGCCTCGCCGCTGGTGACGCAGGTGCGCGGCAAAGGGCTGATGTGGGGGCTGGTGTGTGTGCCGCCCGCCGCCGAGGTTATGGCCGAGGCGCACCGCCACGGGCTGATTATTCTGGTGGCCGGGCCAAACGTGGTGCGGCTGCTGCCGCCGCTGGTCATCACCAAAACGGAAATTGATGAGCTGACAGCGCGGCTGGTAAAAACGCTCGAAGCGTTGGGGTAGAAAAATATTATAACTTCCAGGACGAGGTTACTATGTTCACAGTTCGACGGGCGCGGCTGACCGACGTGGCCCAAATGATGCCAATTTTAGAAGATTATGCGCGGCAAGCCGAAATTTTGCCCCGCAGCGAAGAAGACGTGTATCGTTCCATCCGCGAGTGGGTGGTGGCCGAAACCGAAACCCGGGTGGTGGGGATGGGGTCGCTGCTGGTGATGTGGCACGATCTGGCCGAAATTCGCTCGCTGGTGATCCACCCGGATTTTCAGGGTTACGGTTTGGGCCGCCAGATGGTGGACCTGCTCATGGCCGAAGCGCGCGATCTGAAGCTGAAGCGGGTGTTCGCCCTCACGCGCAAACCGGGCTTCTTTATGAAGCTGGGTTTTGAGCTGACCAAAATTGAAAAACTGCCGCGCAAGGTCAAACGTGATTGTGTTTTTTGCCCCGTTTTTCACGCCTGCGACGAAGTGGCGCTGATTTATGACTTCAAACGCAAAGCGGTGGAGGTGGTTCCGGCAGCTTTGCCGGCCGAAAACGGCCACATCCCGGCCGGCCTGTCGATCCCGTTGGCAGTTAAGTAGAACTCCTGGCTCCCATTCTTTATAATCTTTGCGTTCCTGGCGCTCTTTGCGGTTAATTTTTTGGCGACTTGTCCCGCGGCCTTGCGATCCGGCCTAATTTACCTTTTTGGGCGTCGATGGTAAACTCAAAAAAAGGCATCGACAAAAATGAGCCAACGGGCGACCCGGCCCAATCTATCACACCGCGGGACAAGACCCATGCAAAACCCACGCTGGCAAAAATTCTGGCCCAACCTGATTTGGTATGCCGCCACAATGATCGTGCTGATTGTTTTGCTCAGCCTGTTGCGCTGGCCGTTCATTCTGGCGGCGCTGTGGCTGGTTGGACTGGGTTGGGGCGGCTGGCTGGCTTTCAAACGGGCCCAAATTTTGCTGGGCGACCGCACCTCGGCGGCGAGCGTAGCCCGCTCGGAAGTGGCGCTGGCCCAGGCGCACGATTATCGGGATAAAATATTGGCTGCCATTGAAGGCGCGCCCGGCGCGGCCAGCCTGCGCGCCGACGAATTGCGGCGGCAGGTCAACGCGTTAACGCAGGCCATTGAGGCGCTGGTGGCCCGCACCGGCCATTTGCGGCAGGACGAGACTATTCGGCGTGACTGGCGCAGCGTGCCGCAGGCCGTGCAGGAATTGCAGCAGCGGCTGGCCACTGAACCCGATCCGGCCATCAAACAACAGCTTGAAAAAACGCTGAGCAACCGCCAGCAGCAGCTCGAGGCGCTGCAAGCGCTGGATAAAACCCTCACCCGCGCCGAATTTCAAATTGAGAGCACGCTGTCGCAGTTGGGCACCATTTATTCGCAACTGCTCACCAGCCAGTCTACCAGCGATGTGGCCGATTACAACCGTATCGCCACCAATCTGGACGACGAGGTGCAGTTGCTGGAGGACCAATTGGAGGCGCTGCGCGAGGTAAAACTGGGTTAGGCAGAGGTTCCCCCATCCCCCTTCATCCCCGCAGGGGAGGGGGATTCTGGAAGGATGCAAATGCGGTATTCCAAACTTTTTTACTTTTTTATTTTTGCGGCGCTGGCGTCATTACTGCCTTTCCTGGCGCTGTATTACGAACAAATCGGCCTGTCTGGCGGGCAAATTGGCCTGCTGGTGGGTATTCCGCCGTTAGTGTCGCTGGTTAGCGCCACGCTGTTTGGGGCCATCGCCGATGCCACCCGCCAGCACAAGCTGCTGCTGCTGACCACTGTGAGCGGTTACACCCTGTCGGTGTTGGCGCTGTCTCAGGTCACGCAGTTTGGCGGGCTGGTCGTGGTGATGTTTGTGTATGCGCTGTTCTTCGCCCCCATTCTGCCACTGGTCGATAAAACTACACTTGATCTGCTGGGCAACAATAAAGAGGCCTACGGGCGGCAGCGACTGTGGGGATCGCTGGGCTTTGGGCTGGCTGCGCCTGCCGCCGGGGTTATCATTGAAGCGACAGAACTGCACTGGGCGTTTTACATTTGTGGCGGCCTGCTGCTGGTGCTGGTGCTGGTTTCAACCCGGCTGCCGGTGGGACAGGTAGAGCTGGGCGGTCACTTCTGGCAAGGGCTGCGGCTTCTGGTGACCAGTTGGCGCTGGGCGGTTTTTCTGGCGGTGGTATTTATTGGCGGCGCGGCGCTGTCGGTTAATACCAACTACCTGTTTCTGTACCTGGCGGAGTTAGGCGCCAGCAAAAGCTGGATGGGACTCTCGCAATCGCTGGCTACCGTTAGCGAAGTGGTGATATTATTTTTTAGCGCGCAACTAATGGCCCGCTTTGGCACGCGCGGCCTGCTGATAATTTCGATGTTGTTCTGGGTTATCCGGCTGCTGAGTTATGCGGTCGCCACATCTGCGGCGGTGGTGATTGCATTGCAACTATTACACGGCCCCAGCTTTGCCATTATGCTCGTAGCCGGCGTTGCCCACGCTAACCGGCTGGCCCCCGCCGGAATGGGCGCGACCGCTCAGGGGTTGTTTTCTGGCGTAATGCTGGGACTCGGCGCGGCTTTTGGCGCTATCGTTGGCGGCTTTACCTATCAGTCGCTTGGGCTGGCGGCGATGTTCGGCTGGGCCGGCGCCGGTGTGCTGCTGGCGCTGTTCCTGTTTGTGGCCGCCGGCCGGGTTGTCGCCAATCGCCGGTTGAAAGCCGCAACAGCCGAGGTGAAACCTTAAGCACGGCCCGCCGCTGTACCCCAACGGCTTGCTGCAACTGTTGCGGGCCGGCTGAAAATTACGTTCCGCACAAATTAACAGATGCCCGGTACTTTCAAAGCGCCGGGCATCTGTTTTACAATCAGGTTTTTGCGGCTAAAAAATCAGCCAACCGACGGCAAACCGGCCAGCGCCATCGCGATTTCTTCTTCCGGGTATTCGTAGGCTACCAGTTTGCCGGCCAGATAATCGGTGTAGGCCTGCATGTCAAAGTGGCCGTGGCCGCACAGGTTAAAGAAGATGGCCCGACTAACGCCCTCTTCTTTGCATTTGAGCGCCTCGTTGATGGCCGCGGCCACACCGTGATTGGCTTCCGGCGCGGGGATGATGCCTTCGGCCTTGGCAAACTGAAGGCCGGCGGCAAAGGTTTCCAACTGGTCCAGAGCGATGGCGTCCATTTTGCCCAGTTGCATTAAATGGCTCACCAGCGGGGCCATGCCGTGGTAGCGCAGCCCGCCGGCGTGGATGCCGGCCGGCACAAACGTGCTGCCGAGCGTGTGCATTTTTACCAGCGGGGTCAGGTGGCCGGTATCGCCAAAATCATAGGCGTATTTGCCGCGGGTCAGGCTGGGGCAGGCGGCCGGCTCAACGCCGACCACGCGGATGTCCTGCTCGCCGCGGAGCATGCGGCCCACAAACGGAAAGGTGATGCCGGCAAAGTTGGAGCCGCCGCCGGTGGGCGCAAAAATCACGTCCGGGTAGTCATTGGCCATTTCAAACTGTTTGAGCGCTTCCTGCCCAATCACAGTTTGGTGCATCAGCACGTGGTTGAGCACGCTGCCCAAACTGTATTTGGTGTCGGGGTCCATTGCCGCCATTTCGACGGCTTCGGAAATGGCGATGCCCAGTGAGCCCGTCGAGTTGGGGTTTTGGGCCAGAATAGCCCGCCCGGCGTTGGTTTCCGGGCTGGGGCTGGCCGAAACCGACGCGCCAAACGACTCGATCAGGGCCCGGCGGTAGGGTTTTTGATCGTAACTGACGCGCACCATAAATACTTTACATTCCAGCTCAAAAAAGGCGCTGGCCATAGCCAACGCCGAACCCCACTGCCCGGCGCCGGTTTCGGTGGTGAGCCGCTTCACGCCGGCCTGTTTGTTGTAAAAGGCCTGGGCCACGGCGGTGTTGGGTTTATGCGAACCGGCCGGGCTGGCGCCTTCGTATTTGTAGTAGATGCGGGCCGGGGTATCGAGCGCTTTTTCCAGCCGCCGCGCCCTGAAAAGCGGCGTCGGCCGCCACTGGCGGTACACATCGCGTACCGGCTCGGGAATTTCGATCTCCCGTTCCTGGCTGACTTCCTGCAAAATCAGTTCCATCGGGAACAGCGGGGCCAGGTCATCGGGGCCAATCGGCTGGCCGGTGCCGGGGTGCAGCGGCGGGGGTGCGGGCGTGGGCAAATCGGCCTGAATATTGTACCAAACTCGCGGGATTTGATCTTCGTTCAAAAGATATTTAACTGTATCCATCGATGCCTCCTCTTTGGGGTAAGTTGGCGGGGAGTATATCACGAAGCCGAACCCGCGTCAATCACTATGCCAACCACAAGTAAAATTCGCCGGATTTTGGGGTTGGGATTAAAATCCCCTGGTTTGCACATTTGGAGACTCTGGCCATGACCGACACAAACCTCGTTTCACCCGCAGCCCACAAATTGCCGCTGGAAGTGACGGTGGCCACGCTGTCGCGGCTGGTGATTAACACCTCGCGCCGCTTTGTGTACCCCTTTGCCCCGGCGCTGAGCCGGGCGCTGGGCGTACCGCTGCCGGCGATTACCTCGCTGATTGCGCTCAACCAGTTTACCGGGCTGATCGGGCCGCTGTTTGGCCCGCTCAGCGACCGCTGGGGCTACCGGGCCATGATGGTAACCGGGCTGGCGCTGCTGGCGGCGGGGATGCTCGCCGCCGGGATTTTCCCGGTGTACGCTGTTTTGGCCGTGGCCGTGTTTTTGGGTGGGCTGACCAAATCGATTTTTGACCCGGCGCTGCAAGCTTACGTGGGCGAGCGGGTGGCCATCCGGCGGCGGGGGCGAGTCATCGGCCTGATTGAAATGAGCTGGTCCGGCGCGGCGCTGGTGGGCATTCCGCTGGTGGGGCTGCTGGCCGCCCGGCTGGGCTGGCGCGCGCCATTTCTGGTGCTGGGCGGGTTGGCGTTGCTGGCTACGGTGATGCTGCGGCTGGTTATTTCTGGTGACAGCCGGCCGCAGGCCGGGCCGGGTTGGGCCAGCCTGGGTCGCGCCTGGCGGGATCTGCTTCGCTCGCGGGTGGCGGTGGGGGCGCTGCTGTTTGGTTTTTGCGTGGCGCTGGCCAACGATTGCGTGTTTGCCGTGTACGGCGCATGGCTGGAGCACGATTTTGGCCTGGGGCTGGTGGCGCTCGGTTCGGCCACCACGGTGATTGGCATTGCCGAATTCTCCGGCGAAACGCTGACCGCTACCATCGCCGACCGGCTGGGGCTGAAACGGGCCACGCTGGTGGGGGCGGTGCTGTCGTCGCTCAGTTACGCGCTGCTGCCGCTGCTGGGCCAAACCCTGCCGCTGGCGCTGGCCGCTTTGTTTGTCACCTTCATTACATTTGAGTTTGCTATTGTCACCAGTTTTTCACTGCTGATTGAAGCCCGGCCGCAGGCGCGGGCGACGATGATGGCCGCATTTTTGGCTGCCGCCAGCCTGGGCCGTATGTCTGGCGCGCTGCTCGGCGGGCCGCTGTGGCTGTGGGGCGGCATGCTCGCCGCCGGACTGGTGGCCGCGCTGGTGTCGGCGCTGGGGATTGGCCTGTTTTTGTGGGGCATTCGGGGCTGGCAGACCGGTTCATAAGGCCGCGGTCTGGTTGCACAACTGACCGGAGCGGCTATAATTTTATCACGCCGGGCCGCAGTTTGCCGGCGCTGATGTTTGAGATAAATCTAATTTCGCTGCCGCGTTTTATCTGGTTAAACCCACCCACGTTGGAGAATATTATGTTACAACCCAAAACAATTACCCCCCGGGACCTGGGCGAGGATATTGCGCCTATCATCCCCGGTAAAGATCCGGAATTGTCGCTGACCATCAAACGGATCCCCGTATCGCAGATGGATTTAAGCTCGCAGATTATCCCAGTGTGTGAACCCACTCTGGGCGGTAATGAAACCAAATACGTAACCGACTGCCTGGAATCAA
>CAYOXS010000088.1:15951-18845 GCA_964407935.1 uncultured Caldilineaceae bacterium | reverse complement strand
TAAATAGCTGCTATGTCAATTAATTACACCGCCTCTCGGCAATCAACTCTGCCCGAAGCCACCCGAATGTTGGTGTGCCATTTTGCCGCCGGCGACGTGCGTCGCCCGCTGCCCCAGGTGAATGCCGATTGGGACGAGGTTTTTGAAAGTATCTGTTACCACCGGCTGCTGGGGCTGGCTCACCGCTATCTGCGGCAGTGGCCCGCGCCGGATTATCCGCCGCAGTGGTTTCGGGATAAGGTTGAGCAGGCCTACCAACTCGGCACCATGCAAATGATATTGCGCTACGCCAAGATTGGCCGGGTGCTGGCGGCGATGACCGCAGCCGGGGTAGACTTCATCGTTCTCAAAGGGCCGGCGCTGGCCTACGGCGTTTACCCCGAACCTTATCTGCGCCAATTTGGCGATCTGGACCTGAATGTTCACGAGGCCGACTGGGCTGCCGTGTACCACTTGCTTTTGGAGCTGGGTTTTCAAGCCAACATCAACTCGACGCAGCCGCCGCCCAAACTGGTGCCGCAGGCCATTACCGAACACCTGCAATATTGGCATACGGAGTGGAATCTGCTGGTAGAAGTGCATTACAACGATTTTCTGCACGCCGGCTTGATTTCGCGGGATGTGGCGCGATTCTGGAATCACACCGTCCGGGTAGATGTGAAAGGCGCGCGCGTTAAAAGCCTGTCGCTGGAAGATCATTTGATCCATTTGTGCGCCCACCTGCACCATCACAACTATATTCGACTCAACTGGTTTTCAGATCTCGCCTTTATTGTTTGTGACCACGCGCAAGAGCTTGACTGGGATTATCTGCTTGAGACAGTCCGTATTGAGGATGCTGCGGTGGGGGTGTATTACAGCCTGTATTTTTTGCAGGAGTTGCTCGGGGTTGGCGTGCCGGAGCGAGTGCTGGCCGCCCTGCGCCCCGCCGCCTGGCGTTGCTGGCTGCACGAACTGTTTATGCCCAAAAATGAAATTCTGTCGCTGCAGCCCCGGCCCTATTTTATCTCTTTTAGTTTTTACTTTCGCCCGTTTCTCCGGCGTTTATTGCCGGATTTGCTGGTAATGGGCCGCCGGGCCGAGAAGTTTCACTACCTTGGCCGGCTATTGACGCCGCCAACGGCCTGGCTGATTTATCACTACTCCCTCAAACCTTCTCATGTTTATCTTCATTATCTGCTGCATCCACTCAAGTTTTTTTATCACCTTGTGACCGACGTGCTCGGCGCGCTGGGGCAGGGGGTCAGGCGGTCATTTTGGCGGGTTGCGCGTAGCGGGTGAGGGGCGGCTGTCGGGTTTCTAATTCCTGAATCCTGACTCCTGATTCCTATTTTCAGAGGAGGAAAATAAAATGGCATCAACTTTGGATGAATTGACGGTTTCGGTGATTGTGCCGGTGCATAATGGCGGCGACGACTTTCGGCGGTGTTTGTTGAATTTGACCACGGCCAACCCGCTGCCCTATGAAATTATTGTGGTGGCCGATGGCGATTCAGACGGCTCGTGGCAGGTAGCCAAAGAATTTGGGGCGCAGGTGCTGCGCCTGCCCACCCCCAGAGGGCCGGCTCGCGCCAGAAATTTGGGGGCCAATGTGGCCCGCGGCGATATCCTCTTTTTTGTGGATGCCGATGTGGCCATTGCCCCGGATGCCATTGGGCAAATCATTGCCGCCTTTAACGGTACGCCCAATCTGAGCGCCATTTTTGGCTCTTACGATGACCGGCCGGCTGCGCCCAATTTTCTGTCGCAGTACAAAAACCTGTTTCACCATTACGTTCACCAAACCGCGCGGGAAGAAGCCTGTACGTTTTGGAGCGGCTGCGGGGCTGTTCGGCGCGATGTGTTTCTGGCGATGGGCGGGTTCGATGAAAGCTATCACCGGCCGGCCATCGAAGACATCGAACTGGGGTATCGGCTGGCGCGGGCCGGGCACCGGATTCGTCTCTGCAAAGCGTTGCAGGGCAAACATTTGAAACGCTGGGGGGTTGTGTCGCTGCTCAGAGCTGATTTTTTTCAGCGGGCGCTGCCGTGGACCGAACTGATTTTGCGAGATGGCCGTTTTGCTAATGACCTGAACCTGAAATTTTCTCACCGTCTGAGCGTAATGCTCACCTATGCTCTGCTGGGCGCGATGGTGGGTGTGGCCTGGTGGCTCGGTTTTTTGGGGATTGTGTTGCTGCTGATGGTGTTGCTGCTGGCGCTGAACGCCTCGTTTTATGTTTTTTTCTGGCACAAGCGCGGGCTGTGGTTTACGCTGCAAACCATTCCCTGGCACTGGCTTTACTATTTTTACAGCGGCCTTGCCTTTGGTACAGGCGTGGCGCTGCATCTGTCTCGCAAGTGGTTTTGGCCCAGAACAGCCCTGCCCACCGATCAGGGGGAGTTTTCTTACACGGAGTGATTCTTAAAGAGTAGATTTAAAAATTAAAAGGGGGATTACAAATTATGGATGCGTATCATCTGCTTGCTTCTGTTGTGGGGCTGGTGAGCTTGCCGTGGGATCTGGCGTTTGGCCCAATTGTGTTTCTTTACTTTGGCCCGGAAACAGTTTTGCCGTTGGCTTCGGTGGTGGCCAGCGTAATTGGCGTTGTGCTGATTTTTTGGCGCTATTTGATCGGGGTGGGACGCAAGGCTTTGAAGACATTTATCGGCAAAAACACCGATGCCGAAGTGGTAAGCGATACTGGCGAATAGCGAATGGCGAATGACGGTTTACGATTTTGGATTTTGGATTTACGAACGATGAACGACAAATGACGGTTTACGCACCACGAACTTAGAGCCAAAGGCCCCCTGTGGGAAACTCAAAACTCATCACCCATTTGCCCCCCCCCCCCCCCCCCCCCACCCACACCCCCCCCCCCGCAGTTAGAAAGGGGAAAATAATAAGTAAT
>CAYOXS010000088.1:0-15941 GCA_964407935.1 uncultured Caldilineaceae bacterium | reverse complement strand
CAACCCGCCCCCTGACTCCTGACCCCTGAATCCTGCTTTCAAGAGGAGAAATTAATGAAGAAGGTAATTGTGATTGGCCTTGACGGGCTGGAGCCAAAATTAGTCGAGACCATGTTGCAGGCCGGTGAATTACCAAACCTGGCCAAACTAAAGACGCAGGGCGGTTATCGGCGGCTGCGCACCACGTACCCGCCGCAAACGCCGGTAGCCTGGTCAACTTTTTCTACCGGAACAAATCCGGGTGGTCACGGCATTTTTGATTTTCTGCGGCGAGACCCGCAAACCTATCTCCCCGCCCTGGCGCTGAATCAATACGAACAGAAAAATGCGTTCACCCTGCCCAGGGTGGTCAATTTGCGGCGCGGCGTGCCGCTGTGGGACCTGCTCTCGCAGGCCGGCGTGGCTTCTACGGTGCTGCGCTGCCCGTGTACTTACCCGCCGGATAACATTCGCGGCCGGATGCTGGCCGGGGTTGGGGTGCCGGATTTGCGGGGCGGGCTGGGCACATCAACATTTTATACCTCGGCCAAAGATGTTTCGGCGCAGGAGAGCGAAAAAATTGTGCCGGTGCAGCTTAACGTCAGCGACACCATCCAGACCTATCTGATCGGCCCGCGCAATCCCAAAACGGGTTCGGACTTTCAGTTTGATGTGACGTTGCACGTTAACCGGCCGGCCAGGCAGGTCAGCCTGCAATCAGACGGCCAGCCCAAAGTGCTGGAGCTAAAAGAAGGCGAATGGAGCGACTGGCTGAGCGTGAAGTTTAAATTGGGTTTATTTCAATCCGTGCGCGGGATGGTTCGCTTTTTTCTGGTGCGGATTGAGCCGGAATTTGAGCTGTACGCTTCACCCATCAATTTTGACCCTGACGCGCCCCTGTTTCCCATCAGTTCTCCGGCGGAATATGCCGGCGAGTTGGCCACAAAACTGGGCGCGTACTACACCAGCGGCATGGCCGAAGACCACGATGGGCTGAATCACGAGCGGTTTGATGAAATCGCTTTTTTGGAGCAGTGCGAAACAGTGCTGCGCGAACGTGAAAAAATGATGCTGTATGAACTGGCGCGCTTTAAATCCGGCTTTTTCTTTTGCCTGTTTGACACGCCGGACCGGTTGCAGCATATGTTTTGGCGCTTCCGCGAGCGGGAACATCCGGCCAATCAGGGCCAGCCGCTGCCCGATCTGGGGCGGGTGATTGAGGATCACTACCGGGCCTGCGACGCCATTGTTGGCCAGGCGCTCCGGGCCGCCGATGATCAAACGCTGGTTATTGTGCTGAGCGATCACGGCATGAACAGTTTTCGGCGAGGCATCCATTTGAATACATGGCTGTACGATAACGGCTGGCTGGCCCTGAAAAACGGGATCAAGCCGGGCGACGAAGCGGGCGATTTTTTCGCCGGAGTCGATTGGAGCCGCACCAATGCCTACGCGCTGGGGCTGGGGGGGATTTATCTCAACCTGCGGGACCGGGAAGGCAAAGGGATTGTAGCCAGGGATGAAGCCGAAGGGGTGAAGCAGGCCATCGCGGCCAGCCTCACCGGCCTGCGAGACCCGGCGCAGGGTAGCGTGGCCATCAGGAGCGTGCTCGCCCGTGAGCAAATCTACACCGGCCCGTACACCAATGAGGCCCCGGATTTGCTGGTCAACTTTGCTGAAGGCTACCGCGTTTCCTGGGGGACTCCGCTGGGCGGCGTGCCGCACGGATTATTTGAGGACAACGTAAAAAAATGGGGCGGGGACCATATGATTGACCCCTGTCTGGCGCCGGGTATTTTGTTTATGAACCGGCCGCTTCGGGAAGAATCTCCGAGTCTCGTTGACCTGGCCCCCACAATTCTGGCGGCTTTGGGCGTGCCCAAAGGCCCGGCAATGGAAGGAAGTTCGTTGCTATGAAAATTTTGGTTGTTGGTCTTGATTGCGCTGCCCCCGAATTGTTGTTGGGCGATGAGCGTTTAACAAACTTTCGGCGGTTGATGGAATTGGGCTGTTACGGCCGCTTAGAGAGCGTTATTCCGCCGATCACTATCCCGGCCTGGATGTGCATGGCCACCAGCCGGGACCCCGGTTCGTTGGGCGTGTACGGCTTCCGCAACCGGACCGATTACTCGTACAAAGGTTTGGGCATTGTTAACTCCCGGTCAATTCAGGACATCACCATTTGGGATCAGGTGGCGCGCGAGGGCGGCCGGGCCATTGTTATCGGCGTGCCGCCATCCTACCCGCCGCGAAAAGTCAGCGGGATCAGCGTGGGCTGTTTTATGACGCCCGACCCCGGCCAGAACATTTACACCCATCCGGCCTCGGCGCAGCAGGAAATTGCAGATTTGGTGGGCGAATACCCGGTTGATGTTAAAGGTTTCCGCACCGATGACAAAGATTGGCTGCTGGAGGAAATCTACGCCATGAGCCGCAAACATTTTGCGGTGGTGCGCCACTTTTTACAAACCCAGGACTGGGACTACTTCCAGTTTGTCGAGATTGGGCTTGATCGTATTCATCACGGCTTTTGGCAATTTCACGATCCGCAGCACGTTCACTTTGAGCCGGGCAATCGTTTTCAAAATGCCATCCGCGATTATTATCTCTATCTTGATGATGAACTGGGCCAGATTCTTGAGCTGCTGGATGACGACACGGCCATTTTGGTGGTTTCAGACCACGGCGCGCAGCGGCTCGATGGCGGGTTCTGCGTGAATGAATGGCTGGTGCAGGAGGGCTTGTTGGTGCTCAACGAGTACCCCTCAAAAATTACGCCCTTTAGCCAGCTCAATGTGAATTGGGAAAAAACTACGGTTTGGAGCGAAGGCGGCTACTATGCCCGTGTCTTTTTCAACGTGAAGGGGCGCGAGCCACACGGCGTCATCGACCCGGCTGATTACGAACGGTTTCGTGATGAAATCAAGGCCCGGTTTGAAACCACGCTGGACAATAACGGCAATTTGATGGGCACACTGGTGTTCAAACCGCAGGAAATTTACCGGCAGGTGCGCAACGTGGCCCCGGATTTGATTGTGCATTTTGGCGGCTTGTATTGGCGCTCCATTGGCGGGGTGGGCTACCCCGGCCTCTACACCCAGGAAAATGACACCGGCCCGGACGGCTGCAATCACGCCCAGTTTGGGGCTTTTATTCTGGCCGCGCCCAACAACCCCCTGCAAGGCGAGGTTAACGACGCGCACCTGCTGGATATGGCTCCAACTCTGCTGGAACTGGCCGGGTACGATATTCCGCCTTCAATGCAGGGGGCGTCGCTGGTTGCCGGCCACACAATGGAACTGGGCGGCAGCCTTGACTTGCCGCTGAACGAGGTTGAAATTCTGCGCGAGCGTCTCAGCGGGCTGGGGTATATCTCGTAATTTTTCCACGCTTTTAATATTCTCAACTGGCAAAACTATGATGCGAATTGCTGTTGACGCCACCTGCTGGCAAAACACGCGGGGTTACGGCCGCCATGCCCGCGCCTTGCTTAACACCATGGTCCGGCTCGACAGGGAAAACCGGTACACCTTCTTTCTGGATTCGCCCGAAGGCATGGACAAGATACTGCCAGAGGCCGCCGTACGCCTGGTGCGTACGGCGGCGCCAACTGCCGTAGCCGCCGCGGCCAATGGCCATCGCTCGGTGCGTGATATGGGGCTGATGAGTTGGGCTTTGTCCGAGCCGGGTTTTGATGTGCTGCTGTTCCCCACGGTTTACAGCTATGTTCCGGTGTTCAGCCGGGCCAAAAAGGTTGTGATGATCCACGATGTCATCGCCGAAACCTTTCCGCAGTTTACCCTGCCCAGCCGGGCGGCCCAACTTTTTTGGAAGGCCAAGGTTGCCCTGGCCCGGCGGCAGGCGCATGCCATCGTCACCGTTTCAGACTATTCGCGCCGGGGCATTGTGGAGCATTTTAAAATTGCGCCGGAGCGCATCTTCATTGTCGGCGAGGCCAGCGACCCCATTTTCAAGGTGCTGGACAACCCTGCTCCCACCCCGCGCCTTGAGTCGCTGGGGATTGGCGGGGCCGGCCGGCAGGTGGTTTATGTGGGCGGCTTTGGCCAGCACAAAAATTTGGAAATGCTGGTGGCGGTGTTTGCCAAACTCGCCGCCCAACCGGACTTTTCCGATGTGCGGCTGGTGATGGTCGGTGAGACCAAAAAAGAAGTTTTTCACAGCTATTTTGAAACCATCCGGCAGCAGGTTGAGGCGCTTGGCCTGGCCAACCGGGTCATTTTTACCGGCTATCTGCCCGATGATGAACTGGTTGTTTTGCTTAATCTGGCCACGGTGCTGGCCCTGCCCTCGTTGATGGAGGGCTTTGGCCTGCCGGCGGTTGAGGCGGTGGCCTGCGGCTGCCCGGTAATTGCCACCACCGCCAGCCCGTTACCGGCCCTGTTGGGCGAAGCGGGCCTCTACATTGACCCGCACCAGGCCGAGGATTTGGAATCGGCCCTGGCCCGAGTGCTGGGTTCGGAAGAATTGCAGCGCCGTATGCGCTGCGCCGGGGTGACCGTTACCCGCAGCCTCACCTGGGAGGCCGCCGCCCGGCAAATGATAGAGCTTACCCACAAGGTGAACGCCCTATGAACCGTCCGCTTAATTTTTTACACCTGACAATTTTCTATCCCCCCTACAGTTTTGGCGGGGATGCCATGTACATTTATCGGCTGTCGCATGCGCTGGGCGATGCCGGCCACCATGTCGATGTGATTCATTGCCTCGACTCTTATCACCTGCTTCACCCGGCAGAGCCAACCATCAAATTTGCCGATCATCCTAATGTGACAACGCACGGCCTGCGCAGCGGCTATGGCTGGTTGTCGCCGCTGCTCACCCAACAAACCGGCCAAACCTATCTCAAACGCAAAACTATTGAGCAGGTTCTGCAAAGTAAACCCTACGATGTGCTTCATTATCACAATATCTCGTTGCTTGGCCCAGAGGTTTTGACTCTGGAACCGGAGTATGAGGGGGTGGTCAAAATGTACACCACCCACGAACACTGGCTCATTTGCCCCATGCACGTGCTGTGGAAATTTAACAGCCGCGCCTGCGAGAAACCCGAATGCCTGCGCTGCACGTTAATGGCCAAACGCCCGCCCCAACTGTGGCGTTACAACGGCCTGCTGGCCAAATCGAGCCAGCAAGTAGACCAGTTTGTGTCACCCAGCCGCTTTACCGCCAATATGCACGCCGAGCGGGGCTTTTCCCGGCCGGTGGCTCACCTGCCCTACTTTATTGACCGGGTTGACCGCGATTGGCAGCAGCCGGGACCGCGTCCGCAGGAAAAACCTTACTTTCTTTTTGTGGGCCGGCTGGAAATCATCAAAGGTCTCCAAACCCTGATCGATCTTTGGGAGCGTGTGCCAGATTTTGACCTGCTGGTTGCCGGAACCGGCAATTACGAGCAGGAGTTGCAGGCTCAGGCCGCCGGCAACCCGCGTATCAGGTTTTTGGGCGCGCTGTCGCAACGCGAGTTGGGCGCGCTCTATTTTCACGCCACGGCCTGCATTGTGCCGTCCATCACGTATGAAACCTTTGGCATGATCATCATCGAGTCGTTTGCCCGCAAAACGCCGGTCATTGCCCGTGATTTGGGCGCGCTGCCGGAAGTCATCCACGACAGCGGCGGCGGTTTTGTGTACCGCAGCGATGACGAACTGCTGGCGGCGATCAATCAACTGGCGGCGTCTCCGGGGCTGCGCCGTGAACTGGGTGAAAAAGGGTACAGCGCTTTTGTGCGCTGGTGGTCAAAAGAGGCCCACCTGGAGCTTTATTTTGACTTTCTGCGCCAGAATGCGCTCAGGAAATTTGGATACGTGCCCTGGGAACAGCGCCGGCCCGCGAAATTATACCCCGTTTTTGGCAGTGGGCGGCATAGGGATGCGCCGGCTGCCGCCTAAAAATGTTTGCCCTGCGAGAATAACCTGGATTTATTATACTGGATTCAAGATGAAACCCACACTTTTTCTTCCCCTCCCCCAACCCCCTCCCCAAAATGGGGAGAAGGGGGCAGGGGGATGAGGGGGAAGAGTGCAAGTTTCAAACTTTGTTGAGTATAGTAGACCCTTCGGTACAGCGCCGGGGATGAAAATGGAGGCCAAAACTACAATGCTCTCACACATTTTTTCCGCGCAACTACGGCAAAGACAAAACTGGACAACCCCGGCAGAACATCACCGGATTGGTTCTTCGCATGCGCCAACCAGGCTGCAAGTTACCATTTGGGTAGTATTGCTTATGGTTGCGGTTGCCCTGTCTGTTAAAGCGTACCGATTGTTTCAGGTAGGCACTTACGGCGATGATGCAACGTATGTGGTATTAACCCAATCGTTGATCGATTCTGATACCTACGGGTTGATCAATGTGCCGGGCGAACAGCCGGAGGCCGCGCCGTTTCCGTTTGGCTATCCGCTGCTATTGGCTCCGCTGGCGCTCCTGTTCCCCAATAATTTTGACGCGCTGAAGATGCTGTCTATCGCGGCCACGCTGCTCAACGCGACCATCTTATTTTGGGGCTGGCCCTGGTTCAGTCGTCGCTCTTATTGGTGGGCAATTGCCATTGCCGGGTTGTATACCTTTTCACTGTTGACCATTGCCCATACCCGCATGGTTATGGCTGAACCAATCTTTACCACATTTTGCCTGAGCGCGATGCTGTTAGCCGAACATTTCGCTCGATGCAGGCAAAATTGGCGGTGGAGCCTTTTGCTGGGGGTTATTTTAACATTTGTGGTGTTCACGCGCTCCGTTGGGGTGATCCTGGTCGCCGCCATTTTTGGTTATTTGCTGTTCAGGCGAGGCAAGCCCTATATCAATCAACTGGCGCTGGTTGCCGCGGCGATGCTGACGGTTGTCGGGTTGATTATTGGCCTGACGTCTGCCAATTTAAGCACAGTTTTGCCGCAAAGATATTTATACATGGGCAACACTTCGTTTGTAATCCTGCAGCCGCCAGACGAACGACCCTCAGCCGAACCCAACATTGTCCAGCCGGCAGAAGCAGCCGAGAACACCGAAGACAGACTTACCGCCGATCTGAAAGCCTTTTTTATTTTCCCTGTTACGCAGCATTTGGGGGTGGACCTGCGTGAGGCGCTCCTGCCCATTGGCGGAGGTCCGCGGGAACAGGCTTTCGCCGAACGCATCGGTATTCCATTTCTGCCGCTCCTGCTGGGACTCCTGACGTTTGGGTTGATTGTGTTGGGGTATATCCGCTGGCTGGCCCAGGAAGGGCTATCAGTTTTTAACCTGTTTGCGGTGGTCTATTTTGGCGTAATTTTTCTGTGGGTTTGGATTGGGCCGCGTCTGCTTTACCCCATTCAGCCTCAACTTTTTTTGGGGCTGCTGTTAGGCATAGAAGCAATTTTGGCCTGGATTGTTTCATTTTCTAGCGGTACGGGCCGTTTTGCCAGGCTTAAGACCGGTGCATTGGTCTCTGCTGTTGCTTTTTTGATTCTGGTCTCTATCTTTAGAAACCTGTCGCCATCAGATACTCGTTTGCACGTGGGCGATATTCAACTGCATTCGCAGTGGCTAAAATCCAATACCAGTACCTCGGCCATAGTGATGACGGAAGAACCGCAAATCCACTTTTTATACAGCGGCAGAAAAACTGTACCCTACCCAACCGCATCTACCTCGGCCAGCGAACTGGAAGAGTATCTGCTGGCGCAGCATGTGGACTACATTCTGGTTAGTCCCAAGCTGGAGTGGCAGTTAAATTACACCCCAGCGTACAGCGCCCGCGCCACCCACATGCTGCCTTTTATCGCTCACCTCACTGCAACAAATCGAGTGGCCAGGGTGTATGCGTTGGAACAGGATTTGATACAGGTATATAAAGTACAGCCCACCAGCGAGGCCAACGCCTCGGTCCGGTAATTTTGGGCCGGTCGTTCTTGTTTTTTGGTTATCCGGGTTCATCCAGAGAAAAGAGGAGCAGCAAGTGCAAAGCAGAAGCCACGAGCAAGTATTGGTTACGAAACGCAAAGGATTTGCCGCGCTAACATTGGATCCAAAAAGGGTTGCGATAGCCGGGGTACTGTTCTCGGTTGCCCTGAATGCTACGGGGCAAATTCTCTTTAAGGCGGCGCGGAGCGCGCAGCCGGATGCCTCGCTGCTCACGCTTTTTCTACAGTTTGAAACCTGGGCCGGGTTTATTGTTTACGGGCTGTCAGCCGTATTCTGGCTTTGGGTTTTGGCCCGAACCCAATTATCTCTGGCCTACCCCATTCTGGCGCTAACTTTTCCACTGGTGGTGGCCCTGTCCGCTGTCTTTTTTGGAGAGGTAGTTTTGCCCTTGCGCTGGCTGGGCGTGGGCGTAATTGTTATTGGCGTGTCGCTGTTAGCCAGAACGTGAGGGCATAAAAATGAGCGCGTATTTGTTACTCCTTGTTGCAATTGTGCTGGGCGTGGCCGGGCAGCTTTTGCTTAAGCACGGCATGGCCCGGCGGCCCGGGTTTCAGTTGGCCGAGTTGATGGTATTGGCCACAGATTTTTCAATTGTGGGCGGCTTCTTCTGCTACGGCTTCTCTACTTTGCTCTACTTCAAAGTGCTGGCCAACCTCGATCTGTCTTTTGCCTATCCCACAGTGAGTCTGGGCTATGTGCTCGTCATTCTGCTGTCACGGCTGCTGTTTAACGAGCCTGTTAGCCTGGGGCGATGGAGCGCAGTTGCTATCATTTGTGTTGGGGTAGTTCTGGTGGGGTTTGGGTCGGCGTAGTATTTTTTAGGCGCTGTGCTGGAACAAATGTTGAACTAATTGGGGGGAATTTACAATTATGACAGCCAAGCATGAACAATCAACCAAAAAACAAGTTGTTATTATTGGCGGCGGGCCGGCCGGATTGACCGCGGCTTATGAACTCATCACCAAATTCGATGTTCGCCCGGTAGTGCTGGAAAAACTGGACAAAGTGGGCGGTATTGCCCGCACCGAGAATTACAAGGATTATTATTTTGACATGGGCGGGCACCGGTTTTTTACCAAATCAAGGGAAGTCAACCGCTTTTGGCGCGAGGTGCTGGGCAACGAATTTCTGCGCCGCCCCCGGCTGTCGCGCATCTATTACAAAAGCAAATTTTTCTATTACCCCCTCAAACCCTTCAATGCCCTCAAAGGACTCGGCTTTTTTGAAAGTGTGTTCATTGTCCTCAGTTATGTCTGGTGGCAGTTTTTCCCCCACCGGCAGGAAGAAACCCTTGAACAGTGGGTCACCAATCGGTTTGGCAAGCGGCTTTTCCAGACCTTCTTCAAAACCTACACCGAAAAGGTGTGGGGCATCCCCTGCTCGGAGTTAAAGGCGGAGTGGGCGGCCCAGCGGATCAAAGACCTTTCTTTGAAAACGGCCCTGCTCAGCATGTTCCTCAAGCCCAAAACAACCATCAAAACCCTGATTGAAGAGTTTGACTATCCGCGCCGCGGGCCGGGTATGATGTGGACCGCTGTTAAAGATCAGGTTGAACAGCGGGGCGGAACGGTAGAACTGAACAGTGACGTGGTCAAAATTTACCGCAACGGCGCCCGCATCGAAAGCGTGGTAATTGAGCGCAACGGCCGGCAGCAGATCATCGCTGGCACAGAGTTCATTTCCAGCATGCCCATCACCGAGTTTGTTAAAAAGCTCGACCCACCGCCGGCCCCGGCAATTGTGGAAGCCGCGCACAAGCTGAAATATCGAGACTTTTTAACCGTGTGCCTGATTATCAATCAAAAGGAGCTATTTCCCGACAACTGGATTTACATTCACGACCCGGCCGTGAAGGTGGGGCGGATTCAGAATTTCAAAAACTGGAGTCCGGACATGGTGCCCGATTTGTCAAAAACAAGCCTGGGCCTGGAGTATTTCTGCAACGAGGGCGATGATTTGTGGACTATGCCCGATGCCGAACTCATCGAGCTGGGCAAACGCGAGGTTGATCGGATTGGTTTGGCCAGTTACGACAGCGTTGAGGATGGCGTTGTTTTCCGCGTGCCCAAATCCTATCCCGTTTACGATGCCGACTATCGCAGCTATTTGGATATCCTCAAGCAATACGTTGATAACCTGGACAATTTTCAAACCATTGGCCGCAACGGGTTGCATCGCTACAACAATCAGGATCACGCCATGCTCACCGGTATGCTGGCGGTACGCAACGCCATGCTGGGCGAGCGAAATAACCTGTGGGTAGTTAACGCCGAGCAGGAATACCACGAGGAAATCCGCACCGGCGCCGAGGTGGAGTTGCAGGAAGTTACCGCCGCGGTCAAACGGGTGCTGGCGCAGGTTTTTTCCAAGCTCGATCCCATCCCGTTCGGGATGTCGGTGGGGATGGCAGTGGGGCTGCTCCTGTTTTTGGCTACGCTTGCCCTCACTTTAAAGGGCGGAGATGTGGTTGGGCCAAGGCTGGAACTGCTAAGCAATTTTTTCCCCGGCTATACCGTTACTCAGTTTGGGAGTTTGCTGGGGTTGGTCTATGGCTTCTTTTCCGGTTTTGTTATCGGTTGGGGGGCAGCGTTTTTGCGCAACACCACTATGTTTTTGCACATGGCCTTTGTTCAACGCCGCGCCGAAATGAATACCCTGAAGGACATCTTCGACTACATTTATTAAGCCGATGATCTTAAAACAATATTGGCAGCTCGCCATTCACCTGTTTTGGCTGGGGCTGAGCCTGTTTGGCCTGGGCTTGTGGCTGTGGTCTGCCCTGCGCTGGTGGCCCGGCGACCGGTTTTGGCCGGTGCGGTTTGTTAACTACATCATGCCCTGGCTGTTGCTGGCTCTGCTGCCGGGGTTGGTTGCTGCCGGGCTGGCGCGCCGTTACTGGGTGATCATCCCTCTGATCGGGCCAACATTTTTTGTCAGCCTCACTTTTGCGCCTCTCTTTTTGCCGCGCTTCAATCCGGCGCTGGCTGCCAGCAGCCGGCTCAAGGTGATGAGCCACAATGTCCATTGCTTCAATTTAAACACGCCGGCCATTGCTCACACCATCCGCCGGGAACAGCCAGACATTGTGCTGCTGCAAGAGCTAACGCCTTACCAGGCCCAGATGCTCCAAACCGACTTGACCGGCCTGTACCCCGAGACACAGCCTCATATTGTTTATGAGCCGGCAGTTGGGCAGGCCATTATCAGCCGTTACCCGTTGGTATCAGTAGAATCGGCCGGGCAGCGAGGCCGCGCCCAAAAAGTGATTGCTGCCACTCCCGCGGGCCCTGTTGCCGTGTGGAATGTTCACCCTGATCTGCCGCAGCCCTGGCAGCAAAATTATGAGCAGCTCGCGGCTTTGGCGCAGGAAATTGCCGCGGCTAACGGGCCGCTCATTGTGGGGGGTGATTTTAACGCCACCGACCAATCCGAGGGGTACCGGCTGGTCAATCAGTATTTACAAAATGCACACTGGCAGGCAGGCTGGGGCTTTGGGTTTAGTTTTCCGGCCCAAGTGCGCCGCTTTCACCACATCCCGTTTTTTGCGCCGGTTATTCGGATTGATCACATTTTTTACAGCCACCACTTATTTGCCAGTACTGCCGGCACCCTGGCCGAGTCCGGTGGTTCGGACCACCTGCCGGTTGTGGCCGAGCTTTCTGTTGTTGAACATTGAGCGTTGTAAGTAATCAAGCAGTGTTTCTATCCTTCAATTGGAGGTTAAATTATGATCGATGACCGAGAAACTTTAGAACAGGTTGTTCTCACCAATCTTTTGCGCCTGAACGCGACAGTCTACGGTATTGTTACAGGGCTTATCATTGGCCTTGGGATTTTTGTGGCCACAAATTGGCTTATTCTGAAAGGCGGGCCGATAGGTGATGAAGGCGTACCCGTGGTTGGGCCGCATCTCTGGCTGCTGGGCCAATTCTTTATTGGTTACGGCGTAACCTTTGTCGGCAGCCTGGTAGGGTTTGCTTACGGGTTTGTTAGCGGCTTCGCTCTGGGCTATTTTGTGGCCGCCACGTATAACTGGCTGATCACCATCAAAGAGGCCCGCCGCATCCGGTTTGAGATGCGCGAAAAGGCCGTGCAGCAGAGCGCTCAGCGAACAGAATCATCCCCTTCTTAACCCCATGCCAGTTCCAATTTTAATGTATCACGCGCTCGATGAACAGCCATCGCCGATTGCGATTCGCCCCGCCGTTTTTGCCTGGCAAATGCGCTGGCTTTACGAGCATGGCTACCAGGTGATCCCGCTGAGCCGGCTGGTGCAGTGTTTGCGTACCAACGAGCCTCTGCCCCAAAGAGCTGTTGTACTCACCTTTGACGATGGCTTTGAGAGCATCTACACCGCGGCCGGTCCGGTTTTGGCCGAATATGGCTTTTCGGCGACGGTGTTTTTGGTCACCGGTTACTGCGGCCGGCAGAATGACTGGCCCCACCAGCCGCTGGCCATCCCTAACCGCCCCCTGCTCACCTGGAGTCAAATTCGTGAGCTGGACGAACACGGCCTCGAATTTGGGGCGCACACCATAACTCACCCCTGGTTAGATCGACTCGCGCCGGCTGATATTGAGCGGGAAGTGCTGGCCTCAAAAGCATCCATTGAAGATGAGTTGGGGCGCGCTGTCCACCTTTTTGCCTATCCCTATGGCCGGTTTAACCCGGCAGTGCAGGCTATTGTTGGCCGCGCCTTTAGCGGAGCGTGCAGCACGCGGCTGGGGCTGGCGGGAGCCGGCAGCGACCCCCTCGCCCTGGAACGGATTGAGATGCTCTATCTAACGCAGCCCTTGTTATTTCAGTGGCTGGCGCATCCTTCTTTTGCGTTTTATTTGGACTTTCGCCGCCTGGCGCGAGCCGCAGCCGGAACCATTTTCAGGCGGCCGTGGCAGTGATTGATATTAGCCCCAAAACTTTTCAAATAAGGGCGTCCGACCCGTCATTCTGAGGCCGCAGGCCGAAGAATCTTCAGGTTATTGGCTTAATTGGGCTGCCATGTGGGGAGATTCTTCACTTCGCTCAGAATGACATAATCGTTATTTGAAAAGTATTGGTATTAGCCCAGGTTCACTTTTGAGGAGCCGAATGATAATGAAAGCCAGTTATTTATCAACTGTCACGCTCATCGCCGGGATTGCCTTAATCCTGGTGGGAATTTTAATGCCGGGCGCTGCCGTGATTGAATCGATCCGGCCTCTCCGGGCCGCGCCGGCAGACCTTCAGGAGCAATTACTGTGGGGGGCCACGTTCTTTAAAATTTACCTCGCTATATTTGGGGTGCTGGTTATTGTTTTGGGCCGCCTGCCGATCTGGCAGCCGCCGGCTCAGCCCAAAACTCAGCCATCCGTCGTGCCCCAATCAAAGGCGCAGCTTGTTATTTTGGCCGTGCTTCTCGTGGCGGCTGTGGCGCTGCGTTTATTCCGGCTCGATGCCGGTCTGTGGCACGATGAAGTGCTGGCCTACACCAATTACGTGCGCCTGCCCTTTGGCGAAATCATCTCCACTTACAAAGACCAGAACCAGCATTTTCTTTTTACCCTGCTGGCTCATCTGGCGTTCAACATTTTTGGCGAAAGCGGCTGGGCGCTGCGCCTGCCCGCTGTGCTGTTTGGCGTTGGCAGTATTTGGGCGCTTTACCTGGTTGGACGCCAGGTAACCAGCACCCGTGAAGCGCTGCTTTCGGCGGCGCTGCTCACCTTTTCGTACCATCACATTTGGTTCAGCCAGAATGGGCGGGGTTATTCGGGCCTGCTCTTTTGGACGCTGCTGGCGACCTGGTTTTTGTTGCGCAGCCTCAACGAAGGCCGGGCGTATCTCTGGTTGCTGTACGCGCTTGCCGCAGCTCTGGGCGTTTACACCAATACCACCATGCTCTTTGTCATTGCCGGCCACTTTATCATTTACCTGCTGCCGCTGCTGACTCGTCGCCCCAAACTCTGGCCTGATTGGGGCATGGGTTTTCTGCTGGGATTCTGTTTGGCGGGCTTTTTTACGCTGCTGCTGCACGCGCTGCCGTTACCCCAGGTTTTGGCCGGACTGGCCGGTGAGGAGAGCACCGTTCCGGCCTGGAAAAACCCAATGTGGGCTTTGCTCGAGATTGTCAGCGCGCTGCGAATTGGTTTTGCCGGCGGTCTGGTAGCCGCGGCGGCGCTGGTGGTTTTTGGGGCCGGTTTTATAAGTTACGCCCGCAGCAAAATGGTGGTGATCCAGTTGCTGATTATTCCCACGGTTCTGTGCGCGGCGACCGTTATTGGTCTGGGCCATCACCTGTGGCCGCGCCTGTTTATTTTTGCGATGGGTTTTGCCGCGCTGGTTACCATTCGCGGTTTGATGCGGTTGGGCCAAACCGCGGCGGCCTGGTTCAACGCTTCACCGGCAAAATCGGCCTGGGCCGGAACCGCGCTGGGGTTGGCCCTGATTCTTGTCTCAAGCCTGTCTATTCCGCTGGTTTACAGGCCAAAGCAGGATTTTCAGGGTGCTCTCAATTTGGTTGAAGCCGAGCGCCAGCCCGGCGACGCGATTGTTACCGTGGGCCTGGCCACCTTCACTTATCAAAATTTCTACCAAACCGATTGGCAGGAGGTGAAAACGCTGGACGCGCTCAACACCGTTCGCGCCCAATCCAAACGAACCTGGCTGGTTTACACGTTTCTGCCTGAAGTTCAATCCGTTTACCCCGAGATCATGGCCAGTATTCAGCACGATTTCAAAGCGTGCAAAGAATTTTACGGCACCGTCGGCAGCGGCACTGTCTTTGTTTGCCTGTCAGATTTGCCCTCCGCCAACCTGGTAAGGAACGACGAGTGACCAACGACGAGTAACGAATGAAAATGGAGTCCAAAATTACAGTTTTGGACTCCTGTCACAATTTTTAAGAGGTGGGTCAGGAATCTCCTGCTTTAACCCCTAATTCCTAACTCTTAACTCCTGACCCCTATTTTCAAGGGAGGGGATAATGCTAACCAAAGAACAGCTTCAAGCCAGGCGACTTGTTTCTTTTGCAGACGAACCTTTGCGCAGTGTGAAATCAGACCGGAACGGTACCAATCCGGCTGCCAGAACGGGCGTCTCGGTGGTTGTGCCTGCTTTTAATGAGGAAGCGGCCGTGCGCGCCCAAATCGAGGTGATTGATCAGGTGTTGACTGACCACGGCCTGCCCCACGAGATCATTGTGGTTGATGATGGTTCCCGCGACCGCACCGCCGAGGAGGCGCTATTAACCGGGGTGCGGGTTTTGCAGCACCCGGAAAATCGGGGCTATGGCGCGTCGCTCAAAACGGGGATCAGGGCGGCCAACTATGATGTCATTGTTATCACCGATGCCGATGGCACCTACCCGGCCGATCAGATCCCTCATTTGATCGACAAGTTGAAAACGGCGGATATGGTTGTGGGGGCGCGTATTGGCCAGCAGGTTCATATCCCGCTGGTCCGGCAGCCGGCCAAATGGCTGCTGCGCTGGCTGGCTATTTATATTACGGAACAGCAAATTCCGGACCTCAACTCGGGCCTGCGCGCCTTCCGCCGAGACTGCGTTAAACAATATTTTCCCATCCTCTCCAACCGCTTTTCTTTTACCACCACTGTGACTCTGGCCTATTTTGCCGATGATTACCGCATCACCTACCATCCCATCAACTATCACCGGCGGGTTGGCCAGTCAAAAATTGTGCCGCGCCACTTTATGGACTTCGCCATCCTGATTATCAGAATGGCGATGCTCTTTCAGCCGTTGAAGATTTTTGTGCCGCTGGCATTTTTGTTTAGCGCGTTAGGTGTGGCAAAAGTTATTTTTGATATTGTAACGCTGTTCATTCGGTACAATGCCATTGACTGGTCGCTTTTGTATCAGCCGGCCATTTCCGCCTCGGCTACGCTCCTGCTGGTGCTGGGTTTTCAATTGTTACTGATTGGCATGATGGCCGATGGCCTCATCCGGCGAATTGGCCAGCATAACCGGCCTGTGGCTCCATCGCAGAACACCCTGGCCCCGGAGTTGTTTGCCAACCTTGAAGCTGAGCCACAAGTTGTGGCTTCGG
>CAYOXS010000087.1:12056-18854 GCA_964407935.1 uncultured Caldilineaceae bacterium | reverse complement strand
TGAACTTTGTGGCGCACCTGTTTTTTAAAGCTGACGTGCTCTTTGGAAAGCACCCGCCGGTTGCCGGCCTGGGTGTACTGGCTGTTGATGCTGGGGGGCAGCGGCAGGGTAAAGCGCACGCTCTTGATCTCGCTCATAAGGTTGCCTCGTGGGGAGATTGTAGCACATCTGTTTGGTGGTGACAATTCGTTTTAAATTGGGAAATTACCCCGGATGTTGTATAATTGCAACGTAGTTCCACCATCCTCGTAAAGAATGCAAGCTGAGCCAGATAAGGAGGCGAGATAATGGCCCAATCTTTCTTTCAAAAAATCGAAACGCTGATCAAAGCCAATTTGCACGCCATGGTTGACAAGGCGCTGGACGAAAACTCGGTGGCCGTGCTGGACGAGTACATTCGCCAGGCCGAAAATAACCTGGATGAATTGGAAGACGCGTTGATTACGATCAAGGGGCAGGTAAAAACCCTCAAACGCAAGTACGAAACCATTCGGGCCGAAGCCGAAGCGCTGGATCAGGATATTGACCGGCTGCTCAAGCTGGGCAAAGAAGATTTGGCCGTGTCGGCGCAAAGCCAGTACAACTCTAAAATGGATCTGGCCGATGAATATCGCCAGCAGTTTGTGCGCCAAAAAGAAGAAGCCGAAAAACTGGCCGGCGCTCGCCTCAAGCTGGAATCGCGGCTGCGCACTATTCGCCAGGAACGCGAACACGTGCTCGGGTTGCTGGAACTGGCCAAAACCAAAGAGATTGCCGCCAAGAGTATGAAATCGCTGGACGCGCTCGACGGCGTGGGCGACTCCGACATTGCCCGCATCACCGACAAAATCCGCTCACGGATTGACCGGGCCGACGCCGAAATGGAAATGCGCACTGAAAGCCTGAGCACCCAAATGGACGACGTGCTTGGCCGCGAACGGCTGGTCAGCCAGTTAGAAGAACGCCGCCGCCGGCTGGGCATGGCCAAGGAAGAAAAGGCCGAAGAAGAAAGCCTGGATTCGCTCGATTTGGATATTTAACCCAAAAAAATTTTCCGTGACGCCGCCGTTGGCCACTCCGTTGGCGTGGCCGGCGCGGTTGGATACGGCCCCGGTAACCGATGCCATCTATTCGCCGCGACCTGGAACAACGGGCCCAGGAGGCCATTCTCAAAAATATTATTGAGAATTACAAGCAAAACCGGACTGACTGGATGAAGAATCCGGCCATCCGCAAGGTAATTCTCAATAAAGCTTTTTTTAAACCGGCCAATGCGCTACTAATTGGCGGGGTTATTCTGGCCGCCGGCTGCTCCGGTCTGCTGTTGCTGCCGCTGCTGCTGGCCGCGCCGCCGATTGCCTCGGCGCTGGGCGGGCTGGCTACATTGGCCGTGGGGCTGGCCGCCGAGGCCGTTTATCTGTGGCTGGCCGTTAACAACCAAAAAGCGCACGCCGAAGTGGTGGCCGATATGCTCCGGCCGCAAGTCAATTTTGATCCCGTCACCATCACCGACAAAGAACTGCGCGGCAAAGTTGAAAAAGCAATGGAATACTGGTCGCTGATTGACGACGCCATGCAGCAGGTGCCCGATGGCGCGCTGCGGCTGCGGCTGGAAAACACCATCCGCGAAGCGACCCAGTGGCTGCAAGCCGTGTACAACCTGGCCGGCCGGGTTGATAAATTGCAGCAAAACAGCGTCATCGAGCGCGATTTGCATCTTGTGCCCAAAGCCATTGAAGATTACAAACGGCGGCTGGCCAAAGAAGAATCGGTGGCGGTAAAGGAGCAGCTTGAGCAAACCATTGCCGATAAAGAACGGCAGTTGCGCATTTTGCGGGATTTGGACGATCAGAAAGACAAGGCCAATTATCAGCTTGAAAGCACCATTTCTTCGCTGGGCACCATTTACTCGCAGTTGCTGCTGGTGGGCAGCAAAGATGAGGAAGGCAGCCGGGTGAACCGCCTGCAAAAAGAGATTTCTGAGCAGGTCCACCGGTTGGAGGATTTGAGCGAAGCAATGGACGAGGTTTATCAGAGTTCGTATTAATTTATGAAAATCACTCCATCACAAATAGCTTTATTTGTGGCATTGCTCATCAGCAATGCCATCATTTTTTTTGCGCCTCCGGCCTGGGCCTGGCTGCGCGTGCCCAATTCGGTGGTGTTTGTGCTGGCGCTGCCCGGCCTGGCCTGGCTGCCGGTGTTGAACTGGCTGCACACCCGGCAGGCCATCGAGCGGCTGGTGCTGGTGTTTGGCGCGTCGTCGCTGCTGGCGGCGCTGCTGCTGTACGGCGTGGTGCTGCTGCCCGGCCCCTTTACCGAACTCCCGGTGCTGCTGGCGCTCAACGGGCTGACCGTGGCCGGGCTGGCCGTTCAGCTTTTTAAGCGGGATGGCTGGCGCGGGCCGCTGGAATGGCCGTCGCGCACGGTGCTGCTGATCCTGCTGGCGATTGTGGCCGTGACCGCGGTCACTCGTTTGGCCCGGCTCAATTACGCCGAATTTCACGAAGACGAACTTGAAAACATGCGGCTCATTATCCGCGCCTACAAAGGCGAGGAATTTGCCCCGTTCATCGATAGCAAAGGCCCCATTCATTGGCTGTTGCCGGCGGCGCTGTGGTTTGCCAACGGCTGGGGCAACGAAGGGCTGGCCCGCAGCACCTTTGCGCTGGCTTCGCTGCTGCTGGTGCCGCTGATGTTTGCCCTGGCCCGGCGCATGACCGGCAAGGATTACCTGGGGCTGGCGGCGGCGGGGTTCATCGCCTTGAACGGTTTTTATGTGGCGCTGGCCCGGCACGTGGAAAACCGCATGCTCATTGTCTTTTGGGGCGCGCTGGCCATGTGGCTGGCCTATCGTTATTTTAAAGAGAAGGTCAACTTGCTGGCTCTGGCGGCGGCGCTCACGCTGGGCGTGGGATTGATCGCTCATCCCACGGTCATCACCTTTGTGCCGGCGGTGGCGGTGGTGCTGCTGGCCCGGAGTTGGCTCGATAAAAGCTGGCGGCAAGACTGGCCCTGGCTGGCCGGCTCGGCGCTGCTGCTGGCGGCGGTGACGGCGGCTTTTTACGTGCCGTACCTCCTCAACCCGGAAATTGGGCAGACGGTGGAGTATTTTGCCGAAGAACGGGTGGGCACGGCCCTGCTGTACAACCGCATCGATAGCCTGCTCGGCGAATCGGAGTTGTACAGCAGTTGGTTTTACGGGCCGCTGCTGCTGGCGCTGCTGGCCTGGCTGCTGGGTCGCGAGTTCAGCAAAATTGGCCGCGCCGGGCTGATTATCTTTGGCCTGCTGGCGCTGGCCGTTATCAGCACGTCCCGCTTCCCGGCGGGGTGGGTGTGGGGCAGTGAGAATTTTGCCTTTGTGCCGAGCGCGTTGCTGGCGCTGGCGGTTTTGCTGCTGCCGCGCACCAGCCCGGAGCTTAAATTCAACGTGGTCTGGTTTGCCGTGCCGGCGGGCGTGCTGCTCTTTTTGGCCCGGGACGCCTCTAACCACATCCAGATTGCTTTTACCGGGCTGACCATGCTGGCGGTGATCGGCCTGGGCGATTTGTGGAACTGGCTCACCCCGGCTCCCGGCGCGCGCCTGTTCAGTCCCCGGCGTTCGGGCCGCGCGGCGCTGGCGGCGGTGGCCGTGCTGGTGGCGCCGCTCATTGTTGGGTACGAGTTTTTGCAGTTTAACGCGCTGACCACCACTTATTGGCAGGTTAAAACCGATTACACGGACAACCCGCGCTCGCTGTACGCGCTGCTGTACCGCAGCATTCCGCGCCCGCGCAAAGTCATTTCCAACCCGCGTTTGGGCGGCTGGAAGCCGGTGGGCGTGTTGTGGGCCGATGGCTCACTGTCGGGCGATTTCCGCAGCGTCAACGAGTCGTTTGCCGTGCCTATCTGGTACACGTTTCAAACGCCGCGCTCCTGCTACACCGATCCCCAAAATTACTGGGTGCGTCGGGATTGGGAGGGCTGGCCGCAGGAAGAGGAGAATCTGTTGCTGGCCAACGGTTACACGCTTACCCGGGTGGTGCAGATCGATGGCCGCCCCTCGCTGCATCTTTATGAGAAAAACGCGCCCGCCGCCGAGCCGCAGGTGCTCAATATGGAAGATTACCGCCGCCAGTTTGACCTGCTGGCCACGCCGGGCCGCTTTGCCCTGGCCGAAACTCTCAGCCGGCCGGCCTCGCTGAATTTTGGCGACAAACTGCTGCTGCGCGGTTTTGATCTGCCGGATACCGGCCGCGCCGGCGAACTGCTGCCGGTGACGCTGTACTGGGACGCGCTCGCGCCAATGGACGTGCGGTACCGCGCCTTTGTCCATTTGGTGGGGGCAGATGACTCTCGCTGGGGCCAGCACGATGACGACCCCGGCTGCCGGCTGGTCACTACCGATATGCATCCGGGCATGGGCGCGTCGCGGCAGTTCCGGGTGCCGGTGGCGGCTGACACTCCGCCCGGCGATTATCAGATTGTGGTGGGCATGTACCACCCCGAGACGCAGGCGCGGCTGCCCATTTGGGATAACACCGCGCAAAATTCGCCCGGCGACAGCGTGATTCTGGGCACTGTTCGTATAATTGACGGATCGTAGATTTGGGGCTAAAATTTAGAACATTAGTTCTAACAAATGAGTAACGAATTGCGAGTGGCGAGTGACGGTTTACGCAACACGCAACACGAATTACGTTTTACGCATTTCGCCCAGCCAACTTCTGAATCCTTTTTAACAGGCTGTAACTTATGAGCAATAAACTCACAATGGTGGCCATTTTTGCCCACCCCGATGACGAAGCCTTTGGTACCGGCGGTGTTCTGGCCAAATACGCCCACGAAGGGGTGGATGTCCATCTGGTGATGGCCACCCGGGGCGAAGCCGGCCAGTTTGCCAACCCGGCCGTCGCGCCGACGCCGCCCATCGGCCTGCGCCGCGAGCAGGAGTTGCGCCAGGCATGTGAGCACTACGGCATCACCCATCTGCACCTGCTGGGCTACATGGACGGCCAGTTGGCGTTGGTTCCGCCCGCCGAGCCGGTGTTTAAAATTGTTCGGCTACTGCGCCAGATTCGGCCGCAGGTGGTGCTCTCGTTTGGGCCGGAGGGCGTGTACGGCCATTTTGACCATCTGGCGGTGCATCGCTGGGCCACGGCGGCGGTAGAGTTGGCCGGCCACCCGGAGCGCTGGCCGGAAGCCGGGCCGCCCCATCAGGCAGCCAAGTTTTATCACCGGGCGCTGCCCCAGCCCCAGGTTGAGCAAATGGCCGCAATCAGCGGCCGGGCCGCGGTGGATATGGGCGGCGTGCCGTTTCCGTTTATGGGCTATCCGGCGGAGCAAATCACCACCACCATCAATGTGCGGGCGTATGCCCAAACCAAACTCAACGCCATTCGCTGCCATTTGAGCCAGCTTCACCCGGAACTGCCCATGTTGCAGGATGAATTTGATCCATTAGAAAACCCGTGGTTTTGGCAGGAAACTTACATTTTGGCCCAGGTCAGCGGCATCCCGCGCCCAACCTGCCCGGAAACCGATTTTTTTGCCGGAGTGAGATAATTATGACCGAAGCGTCAATTTCGTTGTTGAGCCAGAATTTAATTGCCCATCTGGAACGGTTGATTATGTTGCGCGAATATCATCGCAATATCGATGACCCCTACGTTAAATCGGCGTTGAGCTTTACCATCGATGATACGCAGGAGGCGATTGCCCGGGTTTCCAGCCGGTTGCGCCAGTTGGGCGAGGTCTCGCCCACGATAATTTCAGAAGAGGCCACCGAAAAACTGTTGTGGCAGTCACGCAGCCGCCGTTCGCTGGGGGACAAAGTGCGGTTTGTGGTGCATGGTCTGCTTCACCAGCAGGAGTGGTACACCAGCCGGATCAAAGAGCTGGTCAATGATCCGGACTCGCAGGCCACGCTGGTGGCTCTGGCCGAGCAGGCCCGGGTGCGGCTGGAACGCTGGCAAAATTTAATGGACGAAATGAAGGTTTCGCCGGAAGACCAGGTATAAATAGGCAAACATACCCACATCAAGCCATCTAACAAATTGGGTATTGACTACCGCCAATGCCCGCCCAATATCAACCCGCCAATCAGGCACTTGGCAAAAATTCGCTTTTGGGGTATAATTTTCCCCAATAAAAGTTGTAGCGCAACCGAGGCCTGGGCAAGGTCTCTGTTTTTTTTTGTCAGTTCGTCAGACTGATAACTTTTCGAATTGAAGTTGAGAGGAAATTTCATGGCAGATAAACCCGTTTACTTGACATCAGAAGGTAAGAAAAAGCTGCAGGAAGAGCTGGAATACCTGACCACCGTGCGGCGGAAAGAGGTTGCGGACGCAATCAAATCCGCCAAAGAGGAAGGCGACCTCAGTGAAAACTCGGCGTATGATGAGGCCAAGCTGGCCCAGGGTTTTTTGGAGGGGCGTATCCAAACCATCCAATCGCAACTGCGCAACGCCATCTTGATTGAGGATACCAACGGCGCTAAAAAGGGCGAGGTCGCGATCGGTTGCACCGTAACGGTTGAGGAAGAAGGCTTTGGTGAAGAAACCTACCAGATTGTTGGCTCGGCCGAAGCCGACCCGCTGGAAGGCAAAATCTCCAACGAATCGCCGATTGGCCAGGCGTTGCTGGGCGCTAAAGTGGGCGATAAAGTGACGGCCGAGGCCCCCGGCGGCGAGATTGTGTTCAAGATACTGAAGGTTGAGTAGCTTGCGCCAATCAGCCTCAACGTGCATAATAGGCGGGGTCAATTTGACCCCGCTTTTTATTTTGGCGCAAAGAATTTAGCGTGGCGACCGGGCGGCAAAGCCGCCCGGTTGCCCCGCT
>CAYOXS010000087.1:0-12046 GCA_964407935.1 uncultured Caldilineaceae bacterium | reverse complement strand
TCTCCCCCTTCCCTGGGGACGGGGGCAGGGGGATGGGGAAGCCGTTTGTCAATTTATCTCATTTTGGAGAAGAAGTTTATGGAGCAAGATTTAAGTTACTTTGAAAATTTTGGCGAGCAAGTAGCCCAGCGCGTTAAAAAGCTGCAAAACTTTGCGGGCCGCGGCCAACTGCCCTACCCGCCCCGCGTCAAGCGAGACCATTCCACCGCCGAGGCGAAACAGCTCTTTGAGGCCGCCGAAGCCGCCCTGCCGGAAGGCAGTGAGGACAAACCCCAACTGCAAACCGCCGTGGTCGGCCGGCTGGTAGCCATCCGGGTGATGGGCAAAAGCTCGTTTGCCCATATTGAGGATGGCAGCGGGCGGCTGCAACTTTACCTGTCTAAAAACGATCTGGGCGATGATTACGACATCTTCAAAAAAGATTTTGATCTGGGCGACATCATCGCCGCGCAGGGGCGAATGTTCCGCACCCGCACCGGCGAGGTCTCTGTCCACGTGGAAGCGTTTCAACTGGCGTCAAAGGCGCTCTATCCGCCGCCTGAAAAGTGGCACGGCCTTCAGGATGTTGAAATTCGCTACCGCCGCCGCTATCTGGATTTAATTGCCAACGCCGATGTGCGCGAGATTTTCCGCAAGCGCGGCCGTATTGTCAGCGCCATGCGCCGCTTCCTCGACGGGCAGGATTTTTTGGAGGTTGAAACGCCCACGCTCCAGCCGCTGTACGGCGGCGCGCTGGCCCGGCCGTTTACCACCCACCACAACGCCCTCGATATGGAGCTGTATCTGCGCATCTCCGATGAGCTGTATTTGAAGCGGCTCATTGTCGGCGGTTTTGACAAGGTGTACGAAATCTGCAAGGATTTTCGCAACGAGGGCATCAGCACCAAGCACAATCCGGAATTTACCATGATGGAGTGCTACTGGGCCTACGCCGATTACGAAGACATGATGTGGCTCACCGAAAATATGGTTGCCTCGATTGCGCAGGAAGTGCTGGGCACCACCAAACTCACCTTCGATGGCAAGGAGGTCGATCTGGCCCCGCCGTGGCGGCGACTCAATCTGGCCGAAGCCATTAAGCAATACACCGAAATTGATATTTTTGAGACCTACGGTGACGTGCAGGCGCTGTGGCAGGAATGCCAAAAACTCAAGCTCAACGTTTCACCGCAGCCAAGCTGGGGTAAACTGGTGGACGAACTGTTGGGCGAGTACGTGGAACCGACCATCGTCAACCCGACCTTTATCCACACTTACCCGCTCGATATTTCGCCGCTGTCCAAACAAAACCCGGCCGACCCCCGCGTGGTGGAGCGTTTTGAGGCGTTTGTCGTTGGCATGGAAATTGGCAACGCCTACTCCGAGCTGAACGACCCGATTGTCCAGCGCCAGCGCTTTTTGGAGCAGCAGGAAATTGCCGACGAAGAAGCCCACCAGGTGGACGACGACTACGTGTTTGCCCTGATGCAGGGCATGCCGCCCACCGGCGGGCTGGGCATCGGCGTGGACCGGATTGCGATGCTGCTGACCGATCAGCAATCGATCCGCGAGGTGATTTTGTTCCCGCAAATGCGCGCGCGCGAGTAAGCTGTTTAGCTCTCGGAGGAAAAATGTTTTGCCTGACTGTTGACGATGAAATTGAATTGGGCCTGCTCGAAGAACACCACGTTGAAACGCTCTTTGCGCTGGTTGATGCCAACCGTGAACACCTGCGCCGCTGGCTGGCCTGGGTGGATGACAACACGGATGTGGAGCACACCCGCCAATTCCGGCGCATCAGCCTGGAAAACTTTGCTCACGGTACCGGTCTCAATGCCGGTATTTTCTATCGGGGGCAGTTGGTTGGTATGCTGGGGACCGCCAAAATGAATCCGGCCGACCGGCTGGTTGAGCTGGGCTACTGGCTCGCCGCCGAGGCCGAAGGTCGCGGCATTGTTACCCGCGTCGTTCGCGCCATTTTGCCCTACCTGTTTGACGAACGCGGCTTTAACCGGGTGCAGATTCGCTGCGCCACCGGTAACACCCGCAGTTGCGCCATCCCCGAAAGGCTGGGCTTTACCCGCGAAGGCGTGCTGCGCCAGGAAGGCCGCGTGGGCGACGGCAGTTTTGTGGATTTGGTGATGTACAGCCTGCTGGCCGAGGAGTGGCAGGCCGGTCGGTCTGCGCCGGATGAATTTGTAGATAGCAAAAAATAATTTGCAGTAAGGAAAAATTAATTTGCAGTAAGGAAATTTTTGGGCCGGGTTTCAAACTCGGCCCCTTTTTTTGTTTTGATTTGCCGCCCGCCGTCGATTCGAGCTTTTTGGCCGCGTTTGGTATAATATCTGGCTTGGTGCAATCAATCATGAATCTATCGCCGTTGCTCAAACTCTTTAACCAGATACCCGCCTACCACGCCCTGGCCGATGCCCTGCATTGGGGCGAATTGACCGGCGCCATGCGCCGGCCGTTGGGGGTGCTGTCGGCGGCGCGGCCGGCGCTGCTGGCGGCCCTGCACGCCGATTTGCAGCGACCGGTGCTGTTTGTTACCGCCCGTACCGACCGCGCCCGGATTTTGGCCGAGCAAATTCAGTTTTGGGCGACTGACCCGGCCCGCGTGTTTCGCCTGCCCGACCCCGACGCCCTGCCTCACGAAAAAGTGGCCTGGGGCAGCGAAACGATTCAGGGCCGGCTGGCGGCGTTGTCCGCGTTGGTGTCGTTCAATCACCGGCCCGATGCCGCGCCGCCGCTGCTGGTCACATCGGCCCGGGCGCTGATGCACCACACCCTGCCGCCCGCCGAGTTCACCATTATGGAATTTAAAGTGGGCCAGCGCATCCGGCTCAACGATGTGGTGGCCCAGTGGGTTGAATTGGGCTATCAGCCGGAAGATGTCGTCGAGGTGCCGGGCAGTTTCAGCCGGCGCGGCGGTATTTTGGATGTCTTTCCGTCCAACACCGGCCAGCCTATTCGCATTGAGCTGTTTGGCGATGAGATCGACTCGCTGCGCTGTTTTGACCCCTCCAGCCAGCGCTCGGAGCAGCGGCTCAAGGCGTTCACCCTTGGCCCGGCCACCGAAACCCTGCCCCGCCGCGCCCCCGAAGCGGCCAGCCGGCTCGGCCATTGGGATTTTGGCGAGTTGCAAACCAGCACCAAAGTTTCGTTTGAAGAGGACGTGGCCCGGCTGGCGCAGGGCACGGCCTTTCGGGGTATTGAGTATTACCTGCCCTTCTTTTACAACGGCAAAAACGGCCAGCAGCCCGCGCCGTTCTCGGTGCTGGATTACCTGCCGGATAACGCGCTGGTGATCGTTGAAGACCCGGAAGAGCTGGCCGGCGTGGTTGATGAGCTGGAAGTGCAGGCCCGCACTCTCAAGCAGGATTTGATCAATCTGGGCGATCTGCCGGCCAATTGGCCCGACCCCTATTTTGGCTGGACATCGCTGGCTCCGGCGCTGGCCGCCCGCCGGCCGCTGCTGCTCGGTTTTACGCCGTTTCGACAGGGGTCGGGAATCAGGAGTCAGGAGTCAGCGGATAGTGGCCAACTCACCAGCTCACCCAACTCATCGAGCTTGTTTTATTTTCAGCATACGTTTGTGCCCGGCCCGGCCTACGGCGGGCAGGTAAAAAACGCGCTGCCCGATGTGCTCAAGCGCAAAAAACAGGGCGAACGGCTGGTGCTGGTCAGCCGCCAATCGGCGCGGCTGGCCCACCTGCTCACCGAATTTGCCGACAATGTGACCGTGACGCCGCTCGATACGCTGGAGCCGGAGCAGCCGCCGCCCCCGCCCGGCAGCCTCACCCTGCTGCACGGCATGGTCATCGAAGGCTGGTCGCTGCGCGAGGCCGGCAGCGAGGCCAAACCGCTGCTCACCGTGCTGTCTGATTCCGAGCTGTTTGGCTGGAAAAAGCCGACCACCATCCAGCGGCCTAAACCGCGCAAAGGCGTCACCCCGGAAACCTTTTTTGCCGATGTCAACCCCGGCGATCTGGTAGTGCATATTGAGCACGGTATTGGCCGCTACGTGGGGCTGGTCAAGCTCAATTTTGAGGGCGTCGAGCGCGAATATCTGGCGGTGGAGTACGCCAATAACGACAAGCTGTACGTGCCCATCCACCAGGCCGACCGGCTGGCCCGCTACATCGGCATGGACGAGGGGCAGCCCAAGCTCAACCGGCTGGGCAGCGCCGACTGGAACACGGTCAAGCGCCGCACCAAAAAAGCCGTGGAGGACATTGCCCGCGAACTGCTGGAAATTTACGCCAAGCGCGAGGTGCAAACGGGCCACGCCTTTGGCCCGGACACCGAATGGCAGTCCGATGTGGAGGACGCCTTCCCCTTTGTGGAAACCGATGACCAGTTGCGGGCCATCGCCGAAGTAAAGGCCGATATGGAAAAGCCGCGGGCGATGGACCGGCTCATTTGCGGCGACGTGGGCTACGGCAAAACCGAAGTCGCGCTGCGGGCCGCTTTTAAAGCGGTGATGGACGGCGTGCAGGTGGCCGTGCTGGCGCCCACCACCGTGCTGGCCCAGCAGCACTACCAAACATTTTCCGACCGTCTGCAAGCTTATCCGGTTAAAATAGAAATGCTGTCCCGGTTTCGTACCCGCCAGCAGCAGGAGCAAACACTCACTAATCTGGCGCTCGGCACGGTGGATATTGTGATTGGCACACACCGGCTGCTGCAAAAGGATGTCGGTTTTAATAAATTGGGGCTGTTGGTTATTGACGAAGAGCAGCGTTTTGGCGTGCAGCAAAAAGAGCGGCTCAAGCAACTCCGCACCGAAGTGGACGTGCTGACGCTGACGGCCACGCCCATTCCGCGCACACTGCACATGTCGCTCAGCGGCGTGCGTGATCTGAGCACCATCGACACCCCGCCGGAGGAGCGGCTGCCGGTGCAAACCGTGGTCACCGAATACGACGAAACGCTCATCCGGCAGGCCATTTTGCGCGAGCTGGACCGCGGCGGGCAGGTGTTTTACGTGTACAACCGGGTGCTGGGCATTGAGCAAAAAGCCAACCGGCTGCGTAACCTGCTGCCGGAAGTCAGCATTGGCGTGGGCCACGGCCAGATGCGCGAGCGCCAGCTTGAAAAAGTGATGGTCGAATTTATTTCCGGCGAAATCGATGTGTTGGTCAGCACCACCATCATTGAGAATGGGCTGGACATGCCCAACGTTAACACGATCATTATTGACCGGGCCGACCGGCTGGGGCTGGCCCAGTTGTACCAGCTTCGGGGCCGGGTGGGGCGCGGCGCGGTGCAGGCGTACGCCTACCTGCTCACGCCCAAACACATGGCGCTGAGCGAGGAGGCCCGCAAGCGGCTGGAGGCCATTTCTGAAGCCAGCGAATTGGGCGCGGGCTTTCGGATTGCAATGCGCGATCTGGAAATTCGCGGCGCGGGCGAACTGCTCGGCGCGCGGCAGCACGGCCACATTGGCGCGGTGGGCTTTGATTTATACACCCGGCTGCTGGCCCAGGCCATCCGCGAGTTAAAGGGCGAAGCGCCGCCCAGCGTCACCGGCGAGGAAGCAACCGCCTATCTCAGCCCGCTGGCCGAAGGTATCCAGCTCAACCTGCCTATCCCGGCGTTTGTGCCGGAAGATTACCTGCCGGAAGAAAAGCTGCGCTTTCGGCTGTACCGGCGGCTGGCCGGCATCAACACCATCGATGGGATCAACGATATGGCCCGCGAACTGGAAGATCGCTTTGGCGATATGCCGGAGCCAGTGGCCAACCTGCTGTACCAGCTCAAACTCAAGGTGCTGGGCATGGAAGCCGGGGTAAAATCCGTGGCTACGGAGTCTGGCCAAATTGTTATCCGCGCCGATACGCTGGAACACGTTGACCGGCCCGGCCTGGAGCGCCGGCTCAATCCCGGCGCGCGGGTGACGCCGCGGCAAATTATGCTGCCGCTGCACCCCAAACCGGAGGCGTGGCAGGCCGAGCTGGAAAAGGCGCTGCGCCTGATTGGCCGCATGCTCCACGACCCGGCCCGTTAGGATTTTTGTTTTAAGATTGGGCAGGAGTATACTGGCAGCAATAAGAAGTATGAAGGATGAAGTAAGGAATAGGAAGTTTGGTGAGTTGGGTGAGTGATGAGGTCGTGTTACGTGTTGCGTAACCTGTTACTCGCCACCCGCCACCCGCAGACTCGCAGATTCGCTCACTCCTGTTGGATTAACCGATGATCGTTATTGAATATTCTTACCTGTCAGGCCCCACCAAACGATTTGAGACCACCGAAACGTCAATTGTGATTGGCCGTCAATCCGGTGATTGGCTGGTCGATTTGGACTTGACGCCGGATGTGACCACTTCTCGCCGGCATGCCACCATTTCGCTGGAAGATGGCGCTTTATGGGTAGAAGATATGGGCAGCCGCGGTGGCACCTGGGTTAACGAGCAGCGGATTAGCGTCAAAACCAAAATCAGCAGCCGCGACCGGATCAAAATGGGCCAAACCGAGATGAACGCCCACCGCCGGCTGCTGTCCAAAAACATTGACGATGAGCCGGACATCGAACCGCTGCCCTCTGACCCGGACGAGCAGTTGTTAAAACAGGGCAGCTTTACCAGCAGCGTCAGGGCCACGGCCTCGCCCACCAACTTGCTCCTTTCAGAGCGAATGGGCCAGGTGCCGCTGGAAATTGTGGAGCGCCGGTTGGCCGCTTTTTATGATCTGGGCGTGGCGCTCGGCACTACTCAGGCTGTGGAGCCGCTGCTCAAAACCGTGGTGTCGCACCTGTGCAAGGCCATCCCCGGCGCACAGCGCGGCGCGCTGCTGCTGCGCGATGGCCGCAAGCTCTACCTCAAAGCCTATTTGCCGGAGCGATCCAAGCCTTCGGTCAGCCTCTATCTGGCTCGATTGGCCATCGAAAAGCAGGAAGCCTTTACCTGGCGTTACGACGCGCCCGGCGAAATGGGCAAACTGACCGACAGCATTGTCTGGCACGGTACCAAATGCGCTATGTACGCCCCGCTGGTCTGGCAGGACGAAGTGCTGGGCATTGCCTATGTTGATAATTACATCTCCGGCGATGCCTTTAACGAGGACGACCTGCTGCTGCTGATGACGATGACCAGCCAGGCCGCCATTTTTGTTAAAGCCCACGCCCTGCAAGAAGATTTGCGCCATCAGGAAGTGGTGCGCTCCAATCTGCTGCGTCAGTTTTCGCCGCAGGTGGCCGATCACCTGGAGGATTTGCTCAAGCAGCGCGGACATCTGGGGCTGGGCGGCGAACGGGTTGAGCCGGTGACCATCCTCAATTCTGATGTGCGCGGTTTCACGGCGCTCAGCGCCCAAATGGACCCCAGCGAGGTAATGGACACGCTCAACCAGTTGTTTGGGGTGTGCATTCCCATCATCTTTAAATTTAACGGCACGGTGGATAAATACATCGGCGATGCGATTTTGGCGGTGTTTGGCAGCCCCAACCCCGACGCCCACGGCACCCAATGGTCCGATGCGGTGCGGGCGGCCATTGAAATGCAGCGGGCCGTGCGCCGGCTGGGCGCGGAGTGGCGCATGATGGGCCGGCCGGTGTTTGAAATTGGCATTGGCATTCATACCGGGCCGGTGCTGCAAGGCTTCATCGGTTCCGATGAGCAGATGGAGTACACCGTCATTGGCGACACCGTAAACCGCACCACCCGCTATTGCAGCGGGGCGCGGGCCGGCGAGGTGGTCATCAGCCCGGACGTGTACCAGCACGTGCAGGGGATGATCGAGGTGATTCCAAAAATGATTCCGTCCAAACATCCCGGCACCGAGTCGGATTTGCACGCGTTTACCGTAAAAGGGTTTGGCACGCAAAGCCTGCACCTGCCGCCCAGTGAGGAGCAGGAATGAAAGCCGTCGGCGTGGATATTGTGGAAACCGCCCGCATTGCCGGCAGCGTGAACCGCTTTGGCCGCAAATTTTTGGAGCGGGTCTACACCGAGCGCGAGCTGGCCTACTGCAACGGCCGGATCGGGTCGCTGGCGGCGCGCTGGGCGGCCAAAGAGGCGGTGGCCAAAGCCTTTGGCACCGGCATCGGCGAGGTGGGCTTCCGCGACATTGAGGTGGTCAACAACGAGCACTTCTGCCCGGCGGTGATTCTGCACGGCCCCGCCGCCAAATTAGCCGAACAGCAGGGCATCACCACCATCGCCCTCAGCCTGTCGCACACCCACGAACACGCCATCGCTTTTGTGGTGGCGGAGTAAAGCCGCTTATTCCTCAGGCCCAATCTGGCTGATAACCCGCCCGGTGCTGAGCAGAGAAATGCCCTGCGCGCCAGACGTGCTAACCATCACCGCCTCTACTACCGGCTCGTAGACCTTTTTTTCCGCGCCCCATTCCACAATAAAGTTAGCGCCCACCCCGCCCCGGTCGTCGTTCTGATTCAATACAAAACCGGTAGTGCCCATTGGCCCCAGTTTGATGGGGTCTTTGACAAATTCCTCAACCAGATTGCCGTTGGTGTCGTAATAGCGCACCGATTTGATGACAATCGAACTGGACAGATCGGTGTTGTGGATGGCCAGGGTGATGGCCAGGTTCAGCGTTTTGTCCTGGTCCAGGTAGAATATTTCTGAGTAGGCCGGCACAAAGATCATCTGGCCGGTGGTTAGCCGTAAATCTTCCGGGCGAGCCAGTTGAACCGGGCCGGCTGCCCGGCCGGTCGGCGCGCCGGGTTGGGTTTGTTGGCTGCTGCAGGCTGTTGTGCCCGCCACGGCCAGCGCCAACATCAGGGAAAATAACGCATATTTCATCGAAAAATGCCTTTCGCCGCGTTTTGAGTATGCCTGTCAGATGGTCTCGATAGTATTCACCAAAACCGGCTAACCACAAAAAAACAGGCCACGTTTTTGGCGTGGCCTGTTGTCTGCGGTAACCGCCGGAATTAACGTCCGCTGCCGTTCAAATCCGTTACCGCGCCCAGGCTGCTGCTGGATACCAGTTGGGCGTATTTGGCCAGCACGCCGCGGGTGTAGCGCGGTTGCGCCGGCTGCCAGTTGGCTCGCCGCCGGGCCAGTTCTTCATCAGAAATATTAAGCTGGATCAGCCGCGCGTCGGCGTCAATGGTGATCGAGTCGCCTTCCTGCACCAGCGCGATGGTCCCGCCCAGAGCCGCCTCCGGGGCCACGTGGCCCACCACCAGCCCGTGCGAGCCGCCGGAGAAGCGGCCATCGGTCATCAACCCTACTTTGCCGCCCAGCCCCGCGCCGCTGATGGCGCTGGTGGGAGCCAGCATTTCTCGCATGCCGGGGCCGCCCACCGGCCCTTCGTTGCGCACCACAACCACATCGCCTTCTTTGATCTGGCCGGCCAAAATGGCCTCCAGGCAGGCTTCTTCGCTTTCAAACACGCGGGCCGGCCCGGTGATGTGGTGGCTTTTGATGCCGGTGGTTTTGGCCACGCAGCCTTCGGTGGCCAGGTTGCCGCGCAAAATAACCAGATGCCCCTGCGGATACATCGGCTTGTCCCACGGATGGATCACATCCTGATTGGGGTCGGGTTCGTCCGGCACATTGGCCAGCACCTCGGCGATGGTCTGCCCGGTGATGGTCAGCGCGTCGCCGTGCAGCGCGCCGTGGTTGAGCAGAATTTTCATGACCTGCGGCACGCCGCCCGCCGCGTGGAATTGAACGGCGACGTACTTGCCCGATGGTTTCAAATCGCACAGCACCGGCGTGCGCTGGCGGATTTCTTCAAAATCGTCGATGGTCAGCGGCACTTTGGCGGCGTGAGCAATGGCCAGCAGGTGCAGCACTGCGTTGGTGCTGCCGCCAATGGCGTTGGCCACCGCGATGGCGTTTTCAAACGCCTTGCGGGTTAAAATATCGCGCGGCAGGCGCTGAGCGGCAATAGCCTCCACCAGCACCCGGGCCGATTCGGCGGCGCTGTCTTCTTTTTCCTGATCCTCGGCGGCCATTGTTGAGGAACTCATCAGGCTCATGCCCATCGCCTCAAACACCGACGACATGGTGTTGGCGGTATACATGCCGCCGCAACTGCCCGCGCCGGGGATGGCCCGGCGTTCCACTTCCAGCCGTTCCTCGTCGCTGATTTTGCCGGCGCTGTATTGGCCCACCGCCTCAAACACGCTGACAATATCCAAATCCTTGCCCATGTAGCTGCCGGGTTTGATGGTACCGCCGTACACAAAAATGGCGGGGATGTTCATGCGGGCCATGGCGATCATCGCGCCGGGCATGTTTTTGTCGCAGCCGCCCACGGCCAGCACGCCGTCCATGCTTTGGGCCATCACCGCCGTTTCAATCGAATCGGCAATCACTTCACGGGAGACCAGCGAATATTTCATGCCCTCCGTGCCCATCGAGATACCGTCGCTGACGGTGATGGTGCCGAACATTTGCGGCATCGCGCCGGCCTCTTTGAGCGCGCCTTCGGCCCGTTTGGCCAGAATGCCCAACCCCACGTTGCAGGGGGTAATGGTGCTGTAGCCGTTGGCTACGCCGACAATCGGCTTTTCAAAGTCGTCATCGCCAAAACCCACGGCGCGCAGCATCGAGCGGTTAGGGCTGCGGGCCACGCCCTGGGTAATCAATTTACTGTGAAGATTGTCTGTCACTGTCCAACTCCTTTGCCGGAAAATTTGGTAATCCAAGAAATAGGCCATAATTTTAGTGCAGTTTGATTGATTGCACAAGCAGTTTGGAGTTGGTCATTCGCCATTGGTCATTTAAAACCAACGGCGCGGCGGCCTGACGGCAGTCCCCGTCAGTTTTTGATAACGAGGGGCAGATAGGTTTGAAAATTGCCGCTGTTGGGCGGGGGATCGGCTTTGATCACAACAATCCGGCCGGTGCCGTCTTCGGCGGCGTACAACCAGCCGTTTGAATCGAGCGCCACGGCTTCGAGCGTGCCCAGCCCGGTGCAAAGCGTGGTGCGGTTGCCCGCGGCGTCAATCTGGCTCAGCCGGCCCACGCCGCCGCCAACATCTTCCTCGGCCGCAATCAGCGGGAAGCTGCCATCGGCCTGAAATGAAAGGCCTTCCGGGGCAATGGCGCTGTTGTCGGTAAAGGCCGGCGGCGGGCTGGCCGGGCTGAGCGGATCCATCCAGAAAATGCTTTCGCCGGAGGTGGCGGTGTAGGGCAGCGGCCCAAACGTTCCACTGGAGGTTTCGCCGGCCAGTTCGTTAGAAAAATAGAGCCGTCCGCCCGGCCCCTGTTTGATGTCGCCAGTGTAACTCCAGAATTTGGCGCTAATTGCCGTTGGTGGAAACCCGACCAGGTTGAAAACGCCGGTGGTGGTGAGCAGCCGGGTGAAGATGCCGGGGACGTCGGGCGCAACCCGCGTCACGTGGGTGCGATAATCATTGGGGTTGGTGCTGGAAATGCTCAGCGCGTAGGCCAGATTTGACTCGGTCAGGTACAGTTTGCCCGCCGCCGAGCCGTCGTCAACCCAGGTTAACCCTTCCGGGCCGTTCAGCCCGCTGGCGATGGTGCTGGTAACGCCGCTGCCGGCGGCAAGTTTGACCAGCCGGCCGCCGCTGGCGGTTTCCACATCCTCTACCACGTACAGGTTGCCGGCGGCGTCAAACGTGAGGCCTTTGGGTTCGACGAGGCCGGTGATGACCGGGGTGATGACGCCGCCCGGCCCAATCTGGTTCACCCGGCCGGCGGTATCCTCCGCGACGTACAGCCGGCCGTCCGGGCCAAAAGTCAGCCCGTGCGGCGTGTTCAGCCCCTGAGCGTACACGGAGGCGGTAAAGCCGTTAGTGCAGGAAATGGCCGGCAGCGGATCGCCCACCGCGGCGGGTGGGCGGCGCGCCTCGGTGGTGAAGGCGGCGCTGTGCGGTGTAACGCTGGCTCGGGCCACGCCCAGCCGCAGCCACAACAGCAAAGCCAGCACCAGCAGCAGGCCCAACCCCAAACTCGGCAGCAGATGACGCGCGGCGCGCGCCGATTGATTTGTTTTCATCCAATATCCCCCCCGAAGGTGGCGTCCAAAATTTTGGAGAAGCGCCGCAGGCCGGGGGGTGGGGGGTGTGCCCCCCAAAACCCCCACACCGCCCCAAAAAAATGTCACCCCACCCCGACGGTGGGTC
>CAYOXS010000086.1:12035-18998 GCA_964407935.1 uncultured Caldilineaceae bacterium | reverse complement strand
GGAGTAATTGATACAAAAAAATTACGAGCGAGTGCCGCTGAATTTTGCGAATTTGGCAGTCTGTGCTAATAATCTGACAAATTTCCCCGGTGGAGAACCCATGCCCTATATTGAACATGTTGCTATCTGGACCAAAAATCTGGAGCAGCTCAAAACGTTTTATCAAACCTATTTTCAGGCCCGGGCCGGCGAAAAATACCGCAACCCGGCCAAACAGTACGAATCGTACTTTTTGGTGTTTGATTCTGGGGCGCGGCTGGAGTTAATGTGGATGCCGTCTATTCCGGATTCGGCCCACGATGCCTTTGCTCAGTTTACCGGGCTGACTCACCTGGCCTTTGCGGTGGGCAGCACGGCCGCGGTTGACGCCCTCACCGAGAGGCTGCGGCGCGATGGCTACCGCATTGTCGGCGAGCCGCGTTACACCGGCGATGGCTATTACGAGAGCGTGGCGCTCGACCCCGATGGCAACCGTCTGGAGATTACAATTTAGCGAAAAATAGCCCAGGGCGATCGCGGGCAATTGGCCCAAAATCGGATTAGAGTCCATAATTAGCCGTTTATTTGCTATGAAATTTTCGAAATTAATGAAGGAGACCTTGTAATGTCGTTTTATGTGAGACATGCCACCCTCAAAGACCTGGATAAACTGGTGTACTTTACCATTGCCGAAGCGGTTGAATCTGAAAGCCGGCAGATTTCGCCCGATGTGGCCCGCAAAGGGCTGGAATTTGCTCTGGAAAACCCGGACCAGTGCCGCTACTGGGTGCTCGACAGCAGCAAATCCGGCGCGGTGGGCTGCGTCTCGGTTAAAAAGGAATGGAGCGTGTGGCACGCCGGTTACTACTGGTGGTTGCAGCGCATGTTTCTGATGCCGGAGTATCGCGGCCAGCGGCTGCCCAAATTGCTGATTGACCACGTGCGCGACGAAGCCCGGCGGGCGCGCGCGCTGGAACTGCGCATGTATCTGCACCGGGATAACGTGCGCGCGGTCAACGTCTTCAGCAAAATTGGTTTTGCCGTGTCGCCGTACGATATTTTGATCCAGGAATTGTAATTCAACTCAACCACCGAGGTGGGCGCGTGATTTTTTATTTTTTGCAGGGCGCGACGTTGGGGCTGTCGGCGACGGCTGCCCCGGGGCCATTTCAGGCGTTTCTGCTGGCCCAAACCCTAAAAAACGGCTGGCGGCGCACGCTGCCGGCCTCGCTGGCTCCCCTGCTCAGCGATATTCCCATTGTGACGCTGGTGCTGCTGGTGCTCACCCAAACCCCCACCTGGTTTTTGAGCGGGCTGCAAATTGCCGGTGGCCTGTTTATTTTGTACCTGGCCTGGAGCGTGCTGGCTTCGCTCAAAGCGGCCGGTGATGTGGCCGCCCCGGTGGACGAGGCCGTGCATCGCAGCTTTTTGAAAGGCGTACTCATGAACGCGCTCAGTCCCGGCCCGTATATTTTCTGGAGCGTGCTGGCCGGGCCAATTGTGCTGGACGCGTGGCGGCAATCGCCGGGACTGGGGCTGAGTTTTGTGCTTGGCTTTTATGCCATGCTGATCGGCGGCTTTGCCGCATTTGTGATTGTGTTTGCCACCGCCAGCCAGTTTGGCCCCAAAGTCAGCTTTGGGCTGCGGCTGGTTTCTGGCCTGGCGTTGCTCGCTTTTGGCGTGTACCAGCTTTGGGTTGGCGCGGCAGCGATACTCGGTTGACAAGTGCGAACATTTGTGCTAAAGTGGAGTGAAAATTCTCCCCAGATAGCGTATTGACCGATGGAACTTGCCGCACTCACAACTTATATGCTGACCAAACCGGCCACCACCCAGGAACAACCCTTTGGGCCGGAAGTGCTGGTTTTTAAAGTGATGGGCAAAATGTATGCTCTTGTTGCCTGGCAGGACGCCCCGTTAAGTCTCAGCCTGAAGTGCAACCCCGATCTGGCCCAATCGCTACGGGCTACCTATCCGGCCATCACCCCCGGTTACCATCTCAACAAAGAACACTGGAATACACTGCTGCTCGATGGCTCAATTCCCGAAGCCGAGGTGTTGAGCCTGATCGACCATTCCTACGAGCTGGTGGTGCGGGGCTTGAAAAAATCGGAGCGCGCCAAACTGGGCCAATTGTAGCCGAGAAAGGTGTTCAAATAATGTCGATGATTTCGCCGGAGATGTTCAATTTTTTTCGGGAGTTGCGGGCAAATAACAACCGTGACTGGTTTGAGGCTAACAAAGCCCGCTACGAAAAACAGGTTCGGGAGCCGCTGCTGCAATTTATTGTGGATTTTGGCGTGCGTCTGCCGGAGATTAGCCCTCACTTTGTGGCCGATGCCCGTAAATCCGGCGGTTCGCTGTTTAGAATCAACCGCGACATCCGCTTTTCTAACGACAAAACGCCGTACAAAACTCACGCCGGCGTCCAGTTTCGGCACGAGCAGGGCAAAGACGTGCATGCGCCGGGGTTTTATCTGCACCTGGAGCCGGATTCGGTGTTTGTGGGCGGCGGCATCTGGCACCCCGATAATACGACGCTGGGTAAAATTCGGGATGCAATTGTGGAAAGTCCGGAAAAATGGCAGTCGATTAAATCCGACGGGGCGTTTGCGGCCAATTACACCCTCGGCGGCGACTCGCTCACCCGCGCGCCCAAGGGCTACGACCCCGACCATCCGCTGGTTGAGGATTTGAAACGCAAGGATTTTGTGGCCGGGGTTAACCTGACCGAAGCAGATGTTTGCGCCCCCGATTTTATTGACCGGTTTACCGCGCTGTGCCGCGCGGCTTCCCCGTTTAACGAGTTTTTAACCCGCGCCGTCGGGCTGCCGTATTAGGCCCAAAAAATGCGGAATTGACCGGCCCGGCCGGTCAATTCCGCACCTCTGTTGCTTGTTACCCCAAATTACTTAAACCGTGCGACAACTCTTTTAAAGCCGGGTAAAGCTGGCGATAGAGCGCGTACACTTTTTCGTACCGGGCTACGCCCTCGGTCTGCGGGCGGGTAGAGCCGGTAAGCTGTACGCAGGCCGCGGCCGCGGCGTCAACACTGGGCCAGACGCCCGCGCCCACGCCGGCCAGCAGGGCCGCGCCGTAGGCCGCGCCTTCGGTGGTGTTCACGGTCACCAGTTCCGCGTTGAGCACATCGGCCAGAATTTGCCGCCACAGCGGGCTTTTGGCCCCGCCGCCAGAAACGCGCACCTGTTTGATGTCGGTCAGCCCGGCCCCTTTCATCAGCTCAAAGCCATCGCGCAGACCAAAGGCCACGCCTTCCAGCACCGAGCGGGTCAGGTGCGCCTGGGTGTGGCGCACGGTTAACCCCGCAAACGCGCCGCGCGCCAGCGGGTCCGGGTGGGGCGTGCGTTCGCCGGTGAGGTAGGGCAAAAAGAGCAGCCCTTCGCTGCCGGGCGCAACCGCCGCCGCCGGAGCCAGCAGCTCATCAAAACCCACGCCGGGGGCCACGGTGTCGCGGTACCAGCGCAAACTGCCAGCCGCCGACAGCATCACGCCCATCATGTGCCAGCGGCCCGGCACGGCGTGGCAAAACGAATGCAACCGGCCTTCTTTTTCAATAAACGGCTCGGCGGCGCTGGCAAACACCACCCCGCTGGTGCCGAGCGTGAGCGCCACAATGCCCGGCTCAACCGCGCCCACGCCCACCGCCTGCGCGGCCTGATCGCCGCCGCCGCCGACCACGGGCGTGCCTTCTTTTAATCCGGTGGCCGCTGCCGCCGCTGCGGAAACGGTTCCGGTGACTTCCGGCCCTTCGTGAGTGGGCGGCAGCCAGGCCGGATCGATGCCGAGCGCCTGCACCACTTCATCCGACCAGGTGCGCTTTTTCACGTCAAACAGGGCCGTGCCTGAACCGCCGGCCCGGTCGGTGGCGTATTTGCCGGTCAATTTAAACCGGACAAAATCCTTGGGCAGCAAAATCTGCTTGACCTTCGCGTAGATAGCCGGCTCATTGTTTTTGACCCACAGGATTTTGGGCGAGGTGAAGCCGGTGAGCGCGTCGTTGCCGGTAATTTGCACCAGCCGCTCTTTGCCCAGTTTGGCCCGGATTTCGTCGCACTCCGCGCCGGTGCGCTGGTCGTTCCACAGAATGGCCGGGCGGAGGACCTCGCCGTTTTCATCCAGCAGCACCAACCCGTGCATCTGGCCGGTCAGGCCGATGCCTTTGACATCGGCCGGGTTAATGCCGGAGGTGGCCAGCACCTGTTTGATGCTTATAACGCTGGCATCCCACCACAGGTTGGGGTGCTGCTCGCTCCACAGCGGTTTGGGTGTTTCAAAAGAATATTCGCTGGCGGCCACGGCCACCACCGCGCCGGAGTCATCAACCAAAATGGCTTTGGTGGCGGTTGTGGATGAGTCAATGCCGATAAAGTAACTCATAAAATGCTCCTTTGAAGATAGGGTTTAAGAGTCAGAAGTCAGGAGATTCCTGACCCGGTTCTTAAAAATTGTGACAGGAGTCCAAAACTACAGTTTTGGACTCCACATTTTCACCCGTCCCAGGTGGCAGGGGCGCAGATTCGCCGATTTGTTTATTTGCCCAGCAACGCGCGGATGATCTCCATTTCCAACTGCTCGTAATTGCGTTGGGCGATCAGTTCATTGATACGGGATTGGTCCAATCCGCGCACCACCTCAAGCAGCGACAGGAAAATCTCGCGGCTGTTGCTCAAATGCAGGGCAGCTACATCGGCTTTTTGGGTGCGCATCGCCTTCACGTCCAGTCCCACAAACTCGCCGTTGCTGCCAAATCCGTTCCGGTCCAGCACCCACACCTGCATAAATGCCCGGCGCAGATCGACCGCGCCAAAGGCTTTGTCCTGGTCAAATTTGAGGCCGTTCTGATCGTTGAGGTGAACGCTCCACAGTTTTTTGTGGGCCAGGGCATAGGCCATTTCATCGGACGGGTCCAGCCCGGCCAAAATGGCGTGCGCCGATTCAACCAGCGCGCCCACCCGGCCGGGGTCGGCGGTAACGTAAGACAGGCCAATGGCGTGGCCGATGGTGGGGATGTAGGCCAGGTCCATCGGCTCGTTGGGTTTGGGTTCGATGAGAATTTTGATGGCGGGATCGTGGGCCAGCATTTTGTTGATGGCCGTTACCAGCAGTTCAACCGCTTTGGCGGCGTCTTTGGCCTCGCGGATGTAAGTGCCTTCGCGAGCCAGCCACAGCACCACTTTATCGCAGTTAAGGGCGCGGGCAATATCCACCGTTTGCAGGCTGCGGTCGATGGCGTACTGGCGTTCGGCCGGGTTGTTGCTGGTGTAGCCGCCATCGATGGTGCGCGGGTCTTCCCACAAGCGCGGGGCGACAAACTCGGCCACCAGCCCTTCGCCATCGAGCAGTTTGGCCATTTCCCGGGCGGCTTTTTCTACCTGCGCCGGGGACATATCGTTCAGGTGGGGCACGGCGTCGTCGTCGTGAAACTGCACGCCATCGAACCCCATTTTTTTGTACAGCTTCAGTTTTTCGGCAAAGGCGACGGTTGGGCGCACCGGCGGGCCAAACGGGTCCGCGCCTTCGTGGATGTTCCACGGCCCAAATGAAAATCGAAATGTACCGGGCATATTAGACCTCCTTGTCTATTTTAGTTGTTACCATTCTCCGCGGCGCAGCACAATTTTAGCGCACACCCATTAACAGTTCAAAAACCAGTTGGTCCAGTTTTTCGTAGGGCTGGCCGCGTCGGGCCATCGCCGCGCGGTCAAACGTGTGGGCTTTGAGGGCGTTGGCTTTGGCTGCGGAATATTTGCCAAAGAAGGGGGCCATCGAGCCGTCATCGGCGGTGATTTCGGCCAGCAGCTCCTGAATTTCGGTGTCTTCCCTGAACTGCTGGGCTTTTTCTTTGAGGATGAGGTAGGTGCGCATGCAGCCTTTGGCGAATTCTTTAACGTCGGCCAGGTCAGCCGGGCGATAAGCGTGCGCGTCAAAGTGGCGGCTGCCGTTGTAGCCCACATCTTCCAAAAATTTAACCAGGAAGAAGGACTGTTTGATGTTTTCCGCGCCAAACCGAAAGTCCTGGTCGTAGCGGCCAATTTTCTGATCGTTCAAATCGATGTGGAACAGCTTGCCGGCGTCCCAGGCCTGGGCCACGGCGTGCATAAAGTTGAGGCCGGCCATTGTTTCGTGGGCCACTTCCGGGTTGACGCCGACCATGTCGGGATGATCGAGCGTGGTGATAAAGCCGAGCATGGCCCCGGTGGTGGGCAGGTAAATGTCGCCGCGGGGTTCGTTGGGTTTGGCTTCCAGCGCGAATTTGTAGCCGTAACCCTGATCGATGTTGTACTCGCACAAAAAGTTGAGCGCCTCGCGGAACCATTTGCCGGCATCAAGCGCGCTTTTGCCGGCGTCAGTTTCGGTGCCTTCGCGGCCGCCCCAAAAAACGTACACTTTGGCCCCAAATTCTGCGCCCAAATCCATGGCACGCATGGTTTTTTGCCGGGCGTAGGCCCGCACTTTGGGATCGTTGCTGGTAAATGCGCCGTCGCGGAAAACGGGGTCGTAAAACAGGTTGGTGGTCGCCATTGGTACCACCACGCCGGTATCATCGAGCGCTTTTTTGAACTCGGATTTGATTTTGTCCGCTTCCGCCGGGCTGGCGTCGATGGGCACCAGGTCGTTGTCGTGAAAATTAACGCCCCACGCGCCGACTTCGCCCAGAATGCGCACAATCTCCGCCGGGGAGAGTTCGCCCCGCACCGGCGTGCCAAAGGGGTCGCGCCCAACATTGCCAATGGTCCACAGACCAAACGTAAATTTGTCTTCAGCTTTTGGTTGATACATTTTAAATCCTCTTAGTGATGTGTATTTTATTAATTAGTTTGTTGAACCAACAAACTAATTATTGGGCCAAAAAAAACCACAAAATTGACTGTGATTGGCCAATCATTTTAGGTTCGGTTGGGAAATTGAGCAAGTGTGTCTGGGTTTTTAGGTGGGGTTTTGACCGGCTTTGCCGCTCAAAAC
>CAYOXS010000086.1:0-12025 GCA_964407935.1 uncultured Caldilineaceae bacterium | reverse complement strand
TTGTTGGTTAAAATTTTTGTGTTTGTGTTGGTATTTTCCCTTTTGGTGTGGGTGTTTGTGGTGGGGTTTTGGGGTGGGTTTCCCCCAAAAAACCCCACTTGCCATGTGCTAATCAAACGGCAGCCATTTTTGATCGCTGCGGCTGCTTTCAACCACTTTTTCAATAAACTTAACGCCCCGCGCGCCGTCGTAAACGGTGGGGAAGTCGAGTTCGAGAGCGGTCGGTTCCCGGCCCACCAGTTTGGCCCGGATGGTGTCGGTGATATTCATAAACAGGTTGCCAAAGGCTTCAAAGAAGGCTTCCGGGTGGCCAAAGGGCAGGTGGGTGGCGCGAGCAGCGGCCTCGCCAAAATAGCCGTTACCCCGTTTGTAAACCTGCATCGGGCCGGCCGGGTCTTTAAAGTAGAGCCAGTTGGGATGTTCCTGATGCCATTCCAACCCGGCTTTGGTGCCGTACACCCGAATGGCGATGCCGTTTTCTTCGCCGGCGGCAATCTGCGAGCACCACAGCACCCCCCGCGCCCCGTTTTTGAAGCGCAGCAGCACGTTGACGTCGTCATCCAGCAGCCGGCCCGGCACAAAGGTGGTCAGATCGGCGCACAGCGACTCCAGTTCCAGCCCGGTGATGTAGTTGACCAGGTTTTCGCAGTGAGAGCCAATATCGCCCATCGCCCCGGCAATCCCGGAGCGTTTGGGGTCGGTGCGCCATTCGGCCTGCTTGGCCCCGGTGTCTTCAATTTTTTCCAGCAGCCAGCCCTGCGGATATTCCACCACCACCCGCTGAATTTCACCCAGCCGGCCGGAGCGCACCCAATCGCGGGCTTCTTTGGCCATCGGGTAGCCGGTGTAGTTGTGGGTAACGCCAAAAACCACGTTGTGTTTTTCTACCGCGGCCACCAGCGCCGCCGCCTGCTCGCTGGTGTGGACCATCGGTTTGTCCAGCACCACGTTGAACCCGGCTTCGACAAAGGCGAGGGCCGGCTCAAAATGGACGTGGTTGGGGGTGACGATATTTACAAAGTCGATGCGTTCGCCGGCGGGCAGGGCGCTCTCTTTTTCCAGCATTTCCTGCCAGGTGCCGTAATTGCGGTCATCGGCAATGAGTAGCTCTTTGCCGGAGGCTTTGGCTTTTTCCGGGGTGCTGGCAAACGCGCCGGCTACCAGTTCGGTGAGGCCATCAGAAATGGCGGCCCGGCGGTGCACCGCGCCGATGAATGACCCCTGGCCGCCGCCAATCTGCCCAAATTTAATTTTGCGATTCAGTGTTGTCATAATTGTGTCTCCGTTAAAAATAGGATTCAGGAGTCAGGAGTCAGGAATTAGGGGTAAGTCTCAGGCATGTCACCCCACCAACAACACGTGGGACAGTCTCTGAGCCGAAGGCGACCTGTGCCCTGTAGGGTAAGAGTCTCCCGACCGATTAAAAGATTTATTTTCATTCGCGTTGCAGTGGTGCAGTTTCGGTATTACTCCGTTGAAAATAAGCGAATCTGCGAAGGTAGGGGCGCTTCGCGAAACGCCCCTACTCGGTATTGTCTCTGTTAAAGCTGTTGTGTTTACTCGTCTGAGGCGAAGGCGGCGTCAAAGGCCACGTTGGACGGCGCAAAATCGGTGCGGCGGATAAAGGCCAGCGCGTCGGGCGCGCCCCAATCGCGGTCCATGCCGCTGTCTTCCCACTCCACCGACAGCGGGCCGTTGTAGCCAATGCGGTTGAGCGCGCGGAAGATGGATTCAAAATCCACACTGCCGTGGCCGGGGGAAACAAAATCCCAGCCGCGCCGGTCATCGCCAAAGTTCAGGTGCGAGCCGAGAATGCTGCGCCGGCCGTTGCCCACCTTCACTTTGGCGTCTTTAACGTGCACGTGGTAAATGCGGTCGGCAAATTCTTCAATAAACGCCGCCGAGTCGAGGAACTGGTGGACCAGGTGGCTGGGGTCAAAGTTGATGCCAAAAGCCGGGCGGCGGCCAATGGCGGCCAGCGTTTTTTCGGTGGTCACAAAATCGTAGGCAATTTCCGAGGGGTGAACTTCAAGCCCGTATTTAACGCCAACTTCGTCGAAAACATCCATAATTGGATTCCAGCGGTCGGCAAATTCGCGGTAGCCGGCTTCAATTTTGTCAAAATCGTTGGGCGGGAAGGAGTAAATCATGTGCCAGATGGGCGAGCCGGTGAAGCCGTTGACCACTTTCACGCCAAAGGCAGCAGCGGCGCGGGCGGTATTGGCCACTTCTTCGGCGCAGCGCTGGCGCACGCCTTCGGGGTCGCCATCGCCCCACAGGCGCGGGGACAAAATGCTTTTGTTGCGGGAGTCGATGGGGTCGCAGACGCACTGCCCAACCAGGTGGGTGCTGATGGCCCAGCAGTTGAGGCCGTATTTTTCCAGCAGGTCGCGTTTTTCGCGGACGTACTTGTCGCTTTCCAGGGCTTTGTCAACTTCAAAGTGATCCCCCCAGCAGGCCAGTTCCAGGCCATTGTAGCCCCAGCCGCTCACTTTTTTGGCCAGCGCTTCCAGAGGGAGGTCGGCCCATTGGCCAGTAAATAAAGTTACAGGTCGTGCCATTGTAAAATCTCCTTTGAAAGATCTACAGTTTATTGATTAGTTTAATTCCGTGAAACACGAACCGTTTCAAGGTTGATGTATCAGCCTTGAAACAATTGTCGTGAATTGCTGGTGTATTTGAGTCAGGGAACCGGAATTTCTATTTTCTGGCCGCCCTTCAAGGCGGACTCGTGCGAGCAGATACCGGTCATCGTCCAGTTAGCGGCGGTAACGGCATCCACTGCCGGCGCTCTGTCTTCGATGATAGCCCGCACAAATTCGTGGGCCATGTGTGGGTGCGAGCCGCCGTGGCCGCTGCCCTGGATAAATGAGGTGTGCTCGTGCTCCTCATCGTACACGCCGCCCAGCGTAAAGGGCGCAATCTCTTTGGGCAGCAGGTGGCCAAAATCCGGCACCTGAATGCGTTCGGCGTCTTCAAAACCGGAGAAGATGACCATGCCTTCTTCCGCAACCTGTTCCCATTCAAACGAGAGTTTGGTGCCGTACACATCAAAGCTTTCCCGGTACTGGCGGATGGTGTCAAACAGCGAGCGGGTCACTTCGCAGGCCAGGTCAGAATCGCGCAGTTTCATGGTTGTGGTTTCTGCGGCAAAGGGCGAGTTGTATTTGGCGGCGTATTCATCGCTGATCTGCCCGGAGCCGTGGCAAACCACATATTCGGCGGTGGTTTTGGCCAGCGAGAGCAGCGGGCTGACCGCGTGCGTGGCGTAGTGCATCGGCGGAAAGCCGTACCAATAGGCCGGCCAACCCGGCAGCCCCATATTTTGTTGGTGCGAGCCGCGCATAAATTGGATTTTGCCCAACTTGCCGCTTTCAACCAGCTCTTTGGCGTACAAAAATTCGCGGGTGTAAACCGCTGTTTCCATCATCATGTACGATTTGCCAGACTCTTTGCTGGCCTGCACAATCTGCAAACATTCGTCAACGGTGGTGGCCATGGGCACGGTGCAGGCCACGTGTTTGCCGGCCTTTAACGCGGCAATCGACATCCAGCCGTGGGCGGCAATGGGCGAGTTAATATGCACCGCATCGACATCTTTGTCGGCCAGCAGCGCTTCAAAACTGGTATATCGTTTGGCAACTCCAAAGGCGTTCCCAATGTTGTTGAGGTTTTCTTCATTTCGCTGGCAGATGGCAACCATCTCGGCATCGGGGTGTTTTTGGTAAATAGGGATAAACTCCGCCCCAAAGCCCAGGCCAACAATGGCAACATTCACTTTTTTGGACATTTTTTGCTCCCTGCAAAATTGGCTGCGGACGGGCGAAGCTGCTTCGCCCGCCCCAAATTTTTATGGTGATGGTTTTGCCGGCCCGCCGGTTAGCCCAGCAACTGCCGCAGGAATTTAACCCCGTCGTAGGCAATGATGTCTTGCGTGGGGGCCATTGCCCGCCAAATGGCAGCGGCGCGGGCAATGCTTTTTACCTTGGCCGTGAACGATTCGATGACCACTGGCCCGTCAAAATTAATGTCTTTGAGCGCCTGCGCGATGTCATTCCAGGGCACATGGCCGGAGCCGGGCGCGCCGCGGTCGTTTTCGCAACTGTGCAGGTGCACCAGCCGCGGCCCGGCGGCGCGAATGGCATCGCCCAGCGAGCGCTCTTCGATGTTCATGTGGAAGGTATCCAGCATAATTTTGCAGCCGGGGCTGTCTACCCGGTCAACCACCTCAATCACCTGCGAGGCCAGGTTGATAAAGCTGGTTTCAAAACGGTTGAGCGGTTCAACCCCCATCACCACGCCGTGGTCGGCGGCGTACGCGCCCAGTTCTTTGAGCTGCTTCACCAGCAGGTCGGTGTCGCGGGCGCGCTCGTCATCGGTCATTTGCCAGGTGCGCCCCACCGCAGAGTAGATGGGGCCAACCAGGTTAGTTGCGCCCAGCGTTTGGGCGGCGTCGATGCAGTGGCGAATGTAGGCTTTGCCGTTGTCCTGAATGGCTTTGTCTTCGTGGATCAGGTCTCGGTCTGGCCCCATAGCGGCGCAGGTGCTAACCCCCAGGCCATTATCTTTGATAACGGCGGCGGCTTCTTTGTAATCAAAGCCGTCAATCATTTCCAAAGGCAATTCAATCATATCAAAACCGCCTTTGGCCATTTGGGGCGCCACCGATTTTATATCGGCAACAGTTACCGGCGCAAACCAAATCCAGGTATTTGCTCCAAATTTCATAAGTGTACCCTCTCATCTTTGAGTTGAATAGATTGTTGGATAGTTAGGTGTGGCTTTCTTTGTGTTCAAATTCACTAATAGAGACGCTGCCCACGTGTTCGGCGTGCGCGCCGGCGGGCACCACGTGACTCCACAGAATGAACGACAGGGTTGAAAACAGCAGCAGCAGAAAGCCGTATTTGTAGCCGGCAAAGAGCCAGGGCTGGAACATGCCAAAAATGCCCAGCACAATCCCGGCAATGATAACGGTTTCTACCACGCGGTAGCCTGTGGCCGGAACCTGGCCATTGAGCGCCGAGGCAACCAGCCAGATAAAGGCGATGAAAAAGATGATGATCGACGCGAAGATTAATACAAACGGAATGGCCGACAGCAAAACGTTGGTGGCGCGTTGCTGCTCGGTGGTGAGCGATTGAATGACCGGGCCGGCGGCAAACCCAAGAATCAAGGTGATGACTCCGGAAATGGGCAGGCCAATGGGTACTCGGGGACGGTTTAGCTTCATAATTTTCCTCAATCCGTGGCGTTACGCCGTAATTCGGTTTTGGCTGGCTTTGTCAAAAAAGTGCAGATGTTCGCGCACAATATTAAAACGAATGGCTTCGCCAATTTTCCAGGTGGCCATGCCAGAGACCGTGCTGAGCAGAGTTTGCTGGCCGGATTTGATGTGCAGAATGGTTTCCACACCCAGCGGCTCAATCAGCATCACTTCGCCGGCAAACGGGCCGCCGGCATCCGGGTGAACATCCTCCGGCCGCACGCCGGCCACAAAATGCTCCGGCAGTTTAAAGCCGTTGCCGGCCAGCGACAGTTTGATGTCGCTCTGGTCAATGTGCAGGTTGCCATTGGCCCGGCTGCTGTTGAGCAGGTTAATGCCCGGCGTGCCAATCAGCCCGGCCACAAACATATTGGCCGGCCGGTCGTAAATGTCGTCCGGGGTGCCAATCTGCACCACCCGGCCTTCGTTGAGCACGGCAATGCGGTCGGCCATGGTCAGGGCTTCTACCTGATCGTGGGTAACAAACAGGGTGGTGCTGCCCTGGGTGCGCTGCAAGTGTTGCAGCTCAACCCGGAGCGATTCACGCAGTTTGGCATCCAGGTTAGATAGCGGCTCATCCATTAAAAAGACACGCGGGCTGCGGACAATGGCCCGGCCAATCGACACGCGCTGCATTTCGCCGCCGGACAGGCGGGCGGTTTTGCGGGCCAGCAAATGGGTAATGCGCAGCTTTTCCGCGGCTTCTTCCACCAGTTGTTTGATTTCCGGCTCCGGCGTTTTGCGCAGCGGCGAGCGCAGTGGAAAAGCCAGGTTATCGAACACGGACATGGTGGGGTAGAGCGAATATTGCTGAAATACAAAGGCAATGTCGCGGTCAGCCGGCGAAAAGGCATCGATGATGTTGTCATCAAACAGCACGTGGCCTTCATCCTGCTTTTCCAGCCCGGCCACCACCCGCAGCGTGGTGGTTTTGCCGGCGCCGGTTGGCCCCAGCAGCACAAAAAATTCGCCGTCTTTAATGGGGAAGGAAACGTTTTTTAGCGCGGTGACGCTCCCAAAACGTTTGGTTACATTTTGTAAGGTGACATTGGTCATTTCAACACCCCTCGCTTTATTACCAGTTGAGTATCGGGGTTAAAAAAGCGAACCATATCCGGTTCAAGATCAAAGCGAACCCGCGTGCCGATGGGATGGCGGTTGAGGCGGTCGCTGCGAATGTGGACGATGGTGTCGCCGTTCAGGTTGACGTGCAGCATGGTGTACGCGCCGTACAACTCCGAGGCGTAAACTTCGCCGGCCAGTTGGCCGTTGGGGTTAATTTGGGCGGCTTCTGGCCGGAAGCCAATCACCACCCGCCCCTGGCCCGGCAGGCTGGCCGCCTGCAAGGTTGATGTCCATTCTGCGGGCGGGGTGTAGGGGTTGTTGCCGGCCAATTGAACCACGCCATCGCGGTATTCGCCGGGGGCCAGGTTCATGCCGGGGCTACCAATAAAGCGGGCCACAAACAGGTTGGCCGGGTCGTAATAAACTTCGGCGGGAGTGCCCACCTGCTGCACTTCGGCGGCAGACATCACCACAATGCGGTCGCCCATAGCCATCGCTTCAATCTGGTCATGGGTAACATACACGGTGGTAGCTGCCTGTTTGATGTGAAGCTGCTTGATTTCGGCGCGCATGCGCTCGCGGAAGTCGGCATCCAGCGCGCCAAGCGGCTCATCCATTAAAAAGGCCGCCGGCCGCCGCACCAGAGCGCGGGCCAGGGCCACCCGCTGCTGATCGCCGCCGCTGAGTTTGCCGGGGCGCATATCCAGCAGGTGCGGAATTTGCAGCATCTCCACCACATCATTGACCCGTTTGTTAACGGTGGCCTGGTCTTCGCCCTGGGCCAGCAGCGGAAAGGCAATGTTTTCGCGGGCGGTCATGTGGGGGTACAGAGCGAAAAATTGAAACACAAAGGCCATGTCGCGCTCGCTGGGGGCCAGCCAGGTCACGTGGCGGTCATCGAGGTAAATTTTGCCGCCGGTAACGCTTTCCAGCCCGGACATCATGCGTAGGGTGGTGGTTTTGCCGCAGCCCGATGGCCCCAGCAGAACCACAAATTCGCCGCTGGTGATGGTCAGGTCCATAGGTTTAACGGCAAAAACTTCGCCGTATTTCTTTTCAACTTGTTTGAGTTCAATAGTAGCCATAATGTAGTCCGTAGGGTTACTGGCGAATTGCGCCAAAGGTTACGCCCCGCAGCAGGTGTTTGCGCAGGGCAAAGGTGATAATTACCACCGGAATGAGAAACACCAGCGAACCGGCGGCAATGGCCGACCACTCGATGCCGCCGCGGCCCTGCATGGTGGCAATGGCCGGCGGCGCGGTGCGGGCGGCCTGGCTGGTGAGCATGAGGGCAAAGGCGTATTCGTTCCAGGCAAAGATGAGGGCAAAAACGGTGGTGGCGGCAATGCCGGTGGCCGCCTGCGGCAGCACAATTTTGAAAAACGCCTGAAAGCGCGAGTAGCCATCAACTAGCGCGGCTTCTTCGTACTCTTTGGGGATTTCATCGATGAAGCCTTTGAGCAGCCACACCGTGAGCGACAGGTTGAACACGGTGTACAAAATAATCATCCCCAGGTGCGTATCGTACAGGCCCAACTGGCGGTACATTAAAAACAGCGGAATGGTGACCACCACCGCCGGTAACATACGGGTGCTGAGGATGAAAAAGAGCAGGTCGTCTTTGCCGGGCATTTCAAAACGACTAAACGCGTAGGCGGCAAACACGCCCAGCGTCACCGAGAAAATGGTTGACCCCACGGCGATAATAAACGAGTTGCGCAGGCGCATCACAAAATCACTGGGGCCGGTGATAACCTGACCGTTTTTGAGGGCCACGGCTTCAAACAGGCCCAGGTCTTGAGCGTTGGCTTTGGCATCTTCCAGCCGTTTGCCGGACAAATTTGAGCGCTCGGTGAGCAGAAAAACGGGGCCTTCCAGGGTGGGGCTAAAAAACAATTTGGGCGGCACCGAAACAATCTCGGCGCGGGCTTTAAAGGCGGTCATGCCCATAATAAAAATGGGCACCAGGCCGACGAGGGCCAGAATAATCACAATAACAATGCGGATTGATTTGAACAATCTGGCGTTGGGGCTGACTTTATCAACCCGAATGCCTTCGGTGACAGGGGTGCGCGGGCCGGTTTCTTTGAACGACATGGCGCTCAGGCTCCTTTCATCTTATTGAGATTTCTGATGTACAGGTTGCTGACGGCAATAATGATAATCAGCACCATGTACGCCAGGGCGCTGGCCCGGCCGGTTTGCCACTGGCCCTGAAACGCCTGCCGGTACAGATCAACTGAAACCACTTCGGTCTGGTCGCCGGGACCGCCGCCGGTTAAGCCCATCACCAGATCAAATGATTTGCTGAAGGCTTCGATGGTGCGGAACAGCAGGGCAATGAGCACCAGCGGGGCCACCTGCGGCAGCGTAATCCGCCGGAACTGAAACCACGAGCTGGCCCGGTCGATGGCCGCGGCTTCGTACAAATAATCGGGGATGGCTTTAAGGCCGGATAGAATGAGGAGCATCACAAAGGGCGTCCACATCCAGATATCAACAATAATGATGGCCCACAGGGCCAGGTCTGGCACGGGGCTGCCGGCGTAGCGGCTGGCCAACCAGTCCGGGGCCAGTTTAGGGTTTGAAAACCCCAGCATATAGTTAAGGTAGCCAAAGGTGGGGTTGTACATTAATTTCCAGAACAACCCGGCCACCACCGGCGACAGCATCATGGGCACCAGAATGAGGGTGGTGACCAGCCCGCTGCCAAAAAACTTTTCGCGGATGAGCATGGCCAGCACAAAGCCCAGCACCAATTCCAGGGCAACCGAGAAGAAAACGTATTTACCGGTGAGGGTAAAGTACTTCCACATGGTTGGGTCGTTGAGGATGCGTGAAAAATTGTCAAAGGCAATCCAGACCGGCGCATTTTTGGCGATGGCCGAATAATCTGTAAAGCTCAGGTACAGGCTGTAGGCCAGGGGAAACAGGTTTATTAAGATGAGCAGAATCAGGGTGGGCCAGATAAACAGGTTGCGGATTGTTTTATCGCTCAGCCCCCGGTTGTGGGCGAGTTTTGCGCTCTGTTCTGCGGCGGCGGCCCCGCTTTGCGTTTTGGCTGATGTTGACATGCGCTTGCCTTTCCAGTCTGCCGGGGGTTTGCCCCGGCAGAAGCAATTCAATTTAGGTCCCGTTGCCGGGAAAAACAGCTTGGTGAAAACGGGAGGGGCAGGTTTTGAGTTCTGCCCCTCCCGGGGTTACAGCCGGTGTCTATTTAACAAAACCGCCTTCTTCGAGCAATTTTTGGTGCTCTTCGGCGACGCGGTCAAGGGCTTCCTGAGCGGTGCCCTGGCCACCAATAACATAGTTGCCCAATTCGGTTTGGCTGACGCGCAGCAGTTCACCGTAAATGGGGATGTTCCAGAAATCTTTGACAAAGGTCATGGTTTCGGCAAAGGCCGGGTTGAAGGGAGCGGCGCTCAGGAATTCTTCGGATTGCAGGACTTTGCTGTTGCAGGTGTAGCCACCCAACGCGGCCCATTCCTGCTGGATGCTGTCCTGGGCAAACCACTGGATAAAGTGCTTGGCCGCGGCCTGGCGGTCGGGGCTGATGTAGGAGATGATGCTCATACCCTGGCCACCGAGGGCGGCGTACTGTTCACCGCCCGGCCCTTTGGGGTTCACAAAGAAGCCGGTGTCGGCAGCGTAGGGGTTGACTTCCGGGTTGACCAGCGCCGGGAAGAAGGCGAAGTAGTTCATCGACATGGCCACCTGGCCGCCGATGAAGGCGTCGTTGGTTTCGACAAAGAAGGCGTTGGACAGGCCGGGGGCCTGGCAGCAGTCGTACAGCTCTTTGTACATTTCCAGCGCGGCCACGCTTTCGGGCGAGTTGACGACGCCCATAGCGTTGTTGTTGGCATCGGCCCAGTCGCCGCCAAAGGAGAACATGGCGTTTTCAAAGCCCATGGTGATGGCGTCGTAGTCGGCCTGGGTGTAGATGGCCACGCCATACAGGTTTTCTTCGGGGCGGGTGAAGAATTCGGCAATGTCCTTGAGCTGGGCGTAGGTATCGGGCGGGGCCAGCGGATAGCCGTATTTGGCTTCAAAAGCGGCCATTTCGTCGGGATTTTCGAAGAGGTCTTTGCGGTAGGCCCAGCCGTCGGCGTCACCTTCGGTGGGGTAGCCCCAGTAGGTGCCGGAGCCGGGCGGGTATTCGCCGTAGTACTGGAGGGTAGCCGGGGTGACGGAGTCTTTGATGCCGGTTTCGGTCAAAAAGCCGGTCATATCCAGATAGTGGCCCTGCGAGCTGGATTGGCCGAGCCACTGGCTGTCGCCAACGACCATATCGTAGCTGGTGCCCTGGGCCGACATTTCGGTGAAGAAGAGGTCGCCAAAGGAACCCCACGGCTCCTGAATGACATTGACCTTGATGCCAAATTCCTGCTCGTACATATTACCGACTTCTTGCAGGTAGTCGGCCGGGTCCCACTGCGCCCACAGAATGTTCAGCTCACTGATGCCTTCCGGGGGCGGCGGCAGTTCGCTCATCATGGCTTCGGCCGGTTCTTCTTCAGCCATCGCGCCGCCTTCTTTAACAAAACCGCCTTCTTCGAGCAATTTTTGGTGCTCTTCGGCGACGCGGTCAAGGGCTTCCTGAGCGGTGCCCTGGCCACCAATAACATAGTTGCCCAATTCGGTTTGGCTGACGCGCAGCAGTTCACCGTAAATGGGGATGTTCCAGAAATCTTTGACAAAGGTCATGGTTTCGGCAAAGGCCGGGTTGAAGGGAGCGGCGCTCAGGAATTCTTCGGATTGCAGGACTTTGCTGTTGCAGGTGTAGCCACCCAACGCGGCCCATTCCTGCTGGATGCTGTCCTGGGCAAACCACTGGATAAAGTGCTTGGCCGCGGCCTGGCGGTCGGGGCTGATGTAGGAGATGATGCTCATACCCTGGCCACCGAGGGCGGCGTACTGTTCACCGCCCGGCCCTTTGGGGTTCACAAAGAAGCCGGTGTCGGCAGCGTAGGGGTTGACTTCCGGGTTGACCAGCGCCGGGAAGAAGGCGAAGTAGTTCATCGACATGGCCACCTGGCCGCCGATGAAGGCGTCGTTGGTTTCGACAAAGAAGGCGTTGGACAGGCCGGGGGCCTGGCAGCAGTCGTACAGCTCTTTGTACATTTCCAGCGCGGCCACGCTTTCGGGCGAGTTGACGACGCCCATAGCGTTGTTGTTGGCATCGGCCCAGTCGCCGCCAAAGGAGAACATGGCGTTTTCAAAGCCCATGGTGATGGCGTCGTAGTCGGCCTGGGTGTAGATGGCCACGCCATACAGGTTTTCTTCGGGGCGGGTGAAGAATTCGGCAATGTCCTTGAGCTGGGCGTAGGTATCGGGCGGGGCCAGCGGATAGCCGTATTTGGCTTCAAAAGCGGCCATTTCGTCGGGATTTTCGAAGAGGTCTTTGCGGTAGGCCCAGCCGTCGGCGTCACCTTCGGTGGGGTAGCCCCAGTAGGTGCCGGAGCCGGGCGGGTATTCGCCGTAGTACTGGAGGGTAGCCGGGGTGACGGAGTCTTTGATGCCGGTTTCGGTCAAAAAGCCGGTCATATCCAGATAGTGGCCCTGCGAGCTGGATTGGCCGAGCCACTGGCTGTCGCCAACGACCATATCGTAGCTGGTGCCCTGGGCCGACATTTCGGTGAAGAAGAGGTCGCCAAAGGAACCCCACGGCTCCTGAATGACATTGACCTTGATGCC
>CAYOXS010000085.1:0-19034 GCA_964407935.1 uncultured Caldilineaceae bacterium | reverse complement strand
AAACGCGCCGGTCGGGGGCCAGCTCATCAAGGTGCAGCGAGCGCCGGTACCACCAGTCCACGTCTTCCACCCATTGGCTGGCCGGCCAGCCTTCGGGCGAGTAGGGGCTGGGGATGCGGCCCAGCGCCAGCAGGTCGGTGCGGACATTGCCGGGGACGGTGGCCGGCAACCAGTCGGTAACGGCGGGCAGATCGCAAACGTTGGGCGCGGTAAAGGGCCGGCGCGGCACCTGGCCCATTTGCCAGCGGGAATCGTTGAGGCTGATCACGGTGCGGGACATAATTTTGATAGAGGCCGGGGCTTTGGCTATTTTCACCGGGCAAAACCCCGGCCATTTATTGGGAATCTATTCGTGTTCTAAAACCGGGTGAGGCTGGTACAACTCTTCCAGAAAAGTGCGCTCATCGTCGCTCAGGCTGATGTCAACCGCGCCGATGGCATCTTCCAGGTGAGACAGTTTGCTGGCCCCGATGACCGGCGCGTTCACGCCGGGTTGGTGCAGCAACCAGGCCAGGGCCAACTGGGCCGGTTTAACGCCCCTGCGCTCCGCCAGCTCAACCAGCCGGTCAACAATGGCAAAATCATTTTCCTGCTGGTACAGGTGTTTGGCGTAGTCGTCGGTTTCAAAGCGAACGGTGTCGCGCTTGCGGGTACCGGCCAGCAGGCCGCGGGCCAGCGGACTCCAGGGCAAAATGCCGATGCCTTCGGCCACGCACAGGGCGTTCATTTCGCGCTCTTCCTCGCGGTAGATGAGGTTGTAGTGATTTTGCATGGCTACAAAACGGCTCCAGCCGTGGTTATCGGCCAAATAGAGCGCTTTGGCAAACTGCCAGGCAAACATGCTCGACGCGCCGAGATAGCGGGCTTTGCCCTGCCGCACAATATCGTTGAGCGCCTCCAGCGTCTCTTCGATGGGCGTGTCGTAATCCCAGCGGTGAATGTAGTACAGGTCAACGTAATCGGTGTTCAGCCGCCGCAGCGAGGCATCAATTTGGTCCAAAATGTGCTTGCGCGACAGGCCGCGCTGGTTGGGGCCAGGCCCCATTGGCCAGTACACTTTGGTAGCGATAATCACATCCTCGCGGCGAACGCATTCGTTGAGCAGCCGGCCGGTCACTTCCTCGCTCACGCCCAGCGAGTACATGTTGGCCGTGTCAAAAAAGTTGATGCCGGCCTCAACAGCACGCTGGACAATGGGCCGGGCGTCGGCCTCGGATTGGGTCCACGGCCGCCAGTTGGGGTCGCCGTAGGTCATCATCCCCAAACAAATTTTTGATACTTTGAGGCCGGTCTGGCCAAGATTGGTGTATTGCATCAATAGCTCCTTTTTTAATTGATTTTGACATTGCCTGCTGGCTTCGTATTGCGTGTTGCGTGAAACGTGATGATTTTTGGCCGAAAATTTTCACACAGCCCGTAATACACTATGTTTGCACTTTTCATACTTCGCTCAAAACAGGACGCAGATTTACACAGAATACACAGATGAAGCGAAAAACTTTCAAGAAAACCTGTGTAAATCTGCGAAATCTGTGGCCTGCTTTAGAAAGTGCAAAGGTAGTACCGCAATAGGGCTATTGTTAAATTCGGCAGCAACTTGCGGGGACGGGCCGCGTTCAACGACCCTGCCAGTTGGCGGCGCGTTTTTCAACAAAGGCGGCCATGCCTTCTTTCTGATCCTCAGTTGAAAACAGTGAGTTGAACAGACGGCGCTCGTCGCGCAGGCCGGCGGCCAGCGGGAGTTCAAACGCCTGATTGACGGCTTCTTTGCCCAATTGCACCGCCACCGGCGCGCGGCTGGCAATATCGGCGGCCAGTTTGATGGCTTCCGCCAGGTAGCTGTCTACCGGCGCTACCCGGTTGACCAGCCCGTAGCGCAGCGCCTCGTCGGCAGTGAGCCGCCGGTCGTTGAGCACAATTTCCATAGCGAGGGCTTTGCCCACCGCTTGGGCCATGCGCTGGGTGCCGCCGCCGCCGGGAATGATACCCAGATTGATTTCCGGCTGGCCAAAGCGGGCGGTTTCCGAGGCGACAATCATATCGCAAGCCAGGGCCAGTTCGCAGCCGCCGCCCAAACACCAGCCGCTCACCGCCGCAATCACCGGTTTGCGAATATGCAGCAACTGGTCCCAGTAATCCAAAAATGGCATGGCCATCATCTCTACCACCGACGCTTGGGCCATTTGTTTGATGTCGGCCCCGGCAGAAAAAGCGCGGTCGCTACCGGTGATCACCACACAGCCCAGGCTGTCGTCCCGGTCAAACTGACGCAGCACAGAAAGCAGTTCGGCCATTGTTGGGCTGTTGAGCGCGTTCATCGCCGCCGGCCGGTTGAGCTGGATAATTCCGACCCTGTCTTGCCGGCGCACAATAATATTTTCATAGGCATCGGGAGTCGTTTGATCTGCCATAGGTCACCTTTGTTTTGGGTAGGGGTTTGAATTGGATGAGCCGTATAGTACACCAGCCTTGGCCGGAGGGCAACAAAAAAAGAACCCACCGACTCTGGGCACAGAGTTTGGTGGGTTCAATCCTCCCAGCAGGATGAAGCTGGCTTATGTAAGTTGGCTGGCGTCTGACACCGATACTCGCTCGGGCGCGGCTCTAAACAGAAACCAGGCTACACCGGCAATTAATAGCAAGTCACCAATACTGACCGCCCAGCGCCGCCAGGGTAAGGCCACAGGAATGATATCAGACAGCAACCACAAGTGGGTTTGCTCGTAGGGTAAAACGATGTTTTTACCAGATGGTACCAGAGCCAACGTGGAGTTGCCCTTGACATAACTGGCTATTTCTGGCGTAACAGGCATCCAACCACCGTTGGCAACCATTGCCAGGGTATTGAGGAAAATTCCCAGGGCAAATAACCGCGCTCCTGGCAGATGACGGTTAGCCCAAACCAATAACAAGGCAGCGGTATGGCTCAGCACCAGCAGAGCCGTATGCAGGATTGATCGCTCAGAGTTGGTAATGACCAACGTCCATTGCAGGGCAAATAATACCGCCGCAACGACCACCAGCTTCCAACCGCCTCTAAATTCAATGGTGCCGATGTGCTTAAGTTCCGGCCTAAAATACAGCGCCAGAATTATGAGCAACAATGTGGCATACAACAAAATCATAATCTAACACTCACCGTTTGTTGGGACAGAATTTGATTTGGAGTCCGGAAATAATTTACTGCCTGGCACAAAATCTTCTTTGAATTGGTCTGTGGCGGAATGTTCAACACTCTCCTCAATATTAATAGCCATCCGCTGCCAGTAAGATTGCCAGGCATTTTCTGCCCGTTCAATCTCCTGGCGAACTAATGCTAATAATCGAGAAGCATCATGTTCGCTTATTTCCAGAACAATTTTTCGGCCATCCACGGTTGATCGGCCATCTCTATTCATTATGCGCGTAGCTGAAGCAGAAATCACAAAAGTTACCTCCCCACGCCAACTGACCAAGTAGTATTCCCCCTCGCCTATCTCCGCAGCAGGAGTTGTTGTTTAATTTGATAGGCATACTCTTTTAAGTTTGTTGCGTGAATGCCTGCCAGGATTTCAACGTCTTCAGGTGGTAAATTCATACCCAACAGCGCATCCTGGGGGCTGGCGAGGAGTCGGTTTCTGAACACAACATTTGCGCTGGCTTTGATGAGGACATTTGAAATGGCAGGGCGGTTTGGTACGGTTTTCATAATCACCCCAAAATCACCCGCCAAAATCGTGTGGAGCAGCACCGGCAAGCATAGCCAAAACCATTGTACCTAAAATAAAGATGAGCCGGGCTGTCGGATCGTTCCAGAATTTAACCATTGAAGCCTTAGTTTGCTGTGACATTTTTATCTCCTGTAGCTCATAAAAATTATTTATCCTGAGCATAACAGGCCGGCTCTTACACTTCTCAGTATGCCTACGCGAAATCTCGACAGGGTAAATAAAAATTTATCGCTGTTGCTTCAATTGGTTGTAAAGCTGGATGGTGGCTGGGTCGGGGGGAGCGCCAAATTCGGTCTGAAACGTCTGGCGCAAGGTTGTGTAGCGTTCGGTTAGCAGGTCAAAAAGGTTGAGCATAGCACAGGCTTTAAAAGCGCTGCGATGCAGGTCTTCACTGAAATAGTTGCAGGCCAGGCCTTTATCCACAATAGCCAGAGCTTGTTGGGGTAATTGTTCTTTGAGCAGTTGTTCCGCAGCCAGGTTAGTGACCTGCAGAAAGCGGTTTTCGTACCGGGTGCGCCGGGTATAGCCCCACTCATCCAGTTCAAATCCGGCTAAAAATTCGCCCTGATACAGATTGATCAATTCCAGTTGAATATCCAGCGAGCCGCCAAGGGGCGCGTCCAAAACCTGCTGGAACAAGCGGTCAAAAGCCAGCGCATCGCACCAGCGCAAAACTTCCGGGTTGACCTGATAGTAGTCATCACGAACCAGAATGATATCCTGGTCATCCAGCAGGCGGCTGCGAAGCCGGCGCAGTGTCTGGTGAAATCGGGTTGAGGCCCGGTTTTTGTCCAGATCAGGCCACAATGCGGCGCTGACTTCGTCCCAACGGCAGCCGCGTTCTTGCCCTTCAAGCAATAAATAGAGCAAAAACTCCGGCATCCGCTGGTCACCGCCCCGCTGGCTGAATTGGCGGCGCCGGTCGGAAACAACCAGATACGGTGACCCAAACGCAAAAATCTCAAGCTGCAAACAAAGCGGCGCGGTATCAACGCCAGGTTGGGCCAGCAGCAGTTGAATATTGCCCTGAACTTCGGGCAGAATATCAGGGCGATGCAAAAAGTGGTGCAGCAGCGGCAGAACTTCGGCGATGGTTGGTCCCAGCCCGCGAATCAAATCGCCCAGATCGAGCGCCTGGCTGATAGCCTGCCGCAGTTGATCGTAGGCGGCAGATGTTCTGGCGTTTAGAAAATAGCTGTACCCCAACCATAACCGCGCCTTGATCAATTCCAGCGCCTCGGTACCGGCAAAGATTTTTATGGCTTCGCCAAACGCCTGACCGGCCGCCGCATATTCGGCGCGCCGGGTGAGGATTTTGCCGTACAGGGCGGTGGCCAGCCCGTATTCTGACAACAACCCGGTCTCTTTGGTAATTTCTCTGATGTACGTGGCCAGGTTAAGCGCCTGAGCCAGATCGTTCTGGCCAAAATATGTTTCGGCAACTTTAACCTGATTGTACATCTCCAGAGAGCGGGCGTTGATCGATTGGGCCAGTTCGGTGGATTCCTGGTAGCAGTGGCGGGCGTCATCAAACCGGCGCTGAGCCAAACGAACATCGCCAATCCCCGCCCAGATAAACGCGGCCCGCCGCAAAGCGCCAATTTGGAGGGCAATATCCAGCCCGTTTTTAAAATGTTCCAGAGCTTCATCGTACTGGCCAACAGTGTACAACGATACGCCCAGGCTGTTTAAGGTATTGGCCAGATCATTGGCGTTGCCCAGCGACTCCCAGGTTTTGAGCGCCTGCCGAAAATGATGGTGCGCAGCATTAATGTTGCCCTGTTTTTCCAGACAAACGGCCAGGTCGTGGTGGCACAAAGCCACATTGTAGGCATCGTTCAAATCATCAAAGTAATTGAGCGCCTGCCGCAGATTGATTACGGCCACGTCGCTGTGGCCGGCCATCCAGTTGGCCAAAGCCGATTGGCGCATAGCATACGCCACTTTGGGGAGCGCCGCTTGCTGAGACATCAACCGATTAAGGCCCTGCCCGGCCAGAGCCAACGCCTCGGCCGGTTTGCCCGACATCCGCAGCACAACCGACCGGAGTACCTGCGCTTCGGCCACGCCGTCGGAGTTTCGCCGCATCTGAAATTCGTTTTCGGCCCGCTCAAACACCGCCCGCGCTTGCCGGGGGTTACTCAAAACGTTGACAAATATTGTTCCCTGTAACAGCAATAACCGCGGCCGCCGTGCCAATTCTTCTGCCGGAATTTGTGATAACCAGGTGTTGAGCGTGAGCGCCCGGCCACTATTGTAAAAATTACTACCCTGTTCTTCCAGCAAGTCAGAGGCTTCATCCCAGGCGTTTACTCCCAAATATAAATAGACCGCGTCCTCAAAACGGGCGCGGTCTCGCAGCAGATTGGCCGCTTTAACGGTAACTTGTCCAAAAGTTTGTCGATCCTGAGCTAATTTTGCGTGCAAAAATTCGGCAAAAAGATCGTGATATCTAAACCCGGCCCCAATTTGGGTGATAAACAGATCTTTGCGAACCAGTTCTTCCAGCAGTTCCTGCGCATTATCAATATTGAGCAGCGCGTTGCACAGTTCGGCGGTCATATCAGGCAAAACGGCTGTGCTCAACAAAAAGCGCTGGATTTCATCCGACTGCCGGGCAAAAACCTCGTCGGCCAGGTATTTGTAGATAATATCCTGGTCGCCGCCCAAACTTTGGGTGAGCCGGTCTACCATTTGTTCGGCGTGCATCACGTGGCCGGTGAGCAAAATTTGGGCGACATTGCCATCGGTTGCCCTGGCAATTTCTGCGGCGTTTTCCAGCGATATCCGCCGGCCAAACCGCTTGCGCATGACCAGTTGGACTTCTTCCGGGGTAAAGCGCAGCTCTTCTTCAGACAGACCGGTGGCCCGCTCGGTTACCAGCAGATCAATAATTTGATCCGTTTCCAGCGTCAAATCGCCGCGAGCAGCCACAATGAGAGTGCTTTCCAGGGGCAGCCGCTGCAACAGGGCGTTGATGGCCAGGGTTAAGCCGGCGCTCACGGCTTTGTGGTAATCATCAATGATGATCACGTGCGGACCAACCTGGGCCATTAATTCCGCAATGCGCTTGATGCTGTTGGATGTGTCGCCCCGCGCCACCAGTTGCAGCAGGCTGTCTGGTTCAATTTCGTGAAACCGATCCGTAATACTATACGCCAGCAGCGTCAAAAACGAGGTCGGATCGCGGTCTACCGGCTCCAGCGAGCACCAGCACACGGGCAAATCTGTGGTTTGGGCAAAATCGGCCAGTAAAATGGATTTGCCATAACCGCCGGGGGCGTACACCGAAATCAGGCGGTGCTGTTCCTCAATAAACCGCGTTAGCATTTTTAATAAACGCGGCCGCCGATGAATTAAGCTGAGAGCGGGCAAACGGATTCTGTCTTCAAAAGCCACGGCTAACTCTCTGGCAAATACCTGCTGCAAATATCAATGAACGCCCAATCGGAACACTGCTGGCGCAAAACTGTTGGTTACCGTAAACTGTTATAATTGTCTACAACCTGCCGGGCAAAATCGCTGAGTGAGCGCGGATTTTTAACAGAAAGAAGCAGGGCTTCTTCTGCCGGAGTAAGAGGGAAGGACTCGGAGAGAAAACCGCTGCTGGCTGCTGCCAGCGGGTTGGCCAATAATTGGCGGCAAAACTCCTGGTCGATGACCGCCGCGGCCACCAATTTACCAATTGCGCCAGCCGGAACTGCGGGCAAAGCCGCACCCCATTCTTTGGGCTTCATGGTTTATTTCTACCTGTATATTAACAGCAGCCGGTTGATGCCGGCGCGCCTCCTGAAACTACCAACAACAGCAGAGCAATTGTCAGCAAAATCAACCATAAATGATAAATTTTGCTCTCGGACAAAGAGGTTGTCAGTAAATCCTGCATCACTTTTAGCATATCTGGCTAACACCAATACTGTATGATTTATATTATGACATAGAACAGGGCCAAAATCAGGTTGAAAATTGGGACATTTTGGGGAAAGGCCGGTTTTAAACCAAAAATTTAATGTACCAGGGCGGCATACAAAGCCCGGGTTTCGGCGGATACCGGCGCGTTTAACTCATCTTTCACAGCCGCTTCACAGGCTTTAAACTGCTTGATCACTGCGCACCGGTCGCCCTGGGCCGCGTATATTTTCATTGCCAGCCGATAGGCCATTTCCTGGCCGGGGTCATCGCGGAACACCTGCCGGCAGTTTTTTAGCGCATGTTCGTAGTTTTTTGTTTCCAGATGTAACTCGGCCAAATTTAGCAGGGCGTGGATGTACAGGTGGTGCAGCCGTTGTCTTTCTGATAAAACCCACACCGAGCCGACTTCAGCCAGGTACGGCCCACGATAAAGGTTAATAGCCTGTTGCAGCAGCCGGATTTTTTCCTGACGCGCCTGGCTTATTTGGGTTTGACTCAAATACCACTCAAATAATTCCACGTCGCATTCGTAATCCATCTTGCGGTTAAAAGCATACTGGCCGGTTGATGGCTCAAAAATAAGGCAATCATCACCAAACACCCGGCGCAACCGATAAACGCTGTTTTTAAACCGAACCTTTAACTCCTGAAGTCCACACTCCGGCCACAAATCACAGCCGATTAACTCTTTGGTTGCGCCCTGCGGATGGGTTAGCAGGTAGTAAAACAGCTCGCGGGTTTGCCGGTTAGACCACTCCACCAGCGACACGCTGACATCGTTTAACTCAATCTGGGCGGAGCCGAGCACGCGAATAACCAGTTTGGGCGAGGCAAACGGCGTCTCGCAGGTTTGCCGGCGCAGCCGCCGCCGATAATCTGATATGTCGGCTTTAAACTGTTCAATCTCCAACAAAAACGGGTGCAATTTTGAATCCGGTTTTTTGCGCTGGCCGGTCTGCATCAACAACGGCTGCACTTCCTGGCCGGTTACTACCAACGGCTGAACAGTTTGCAGCACAGAGATTATTTCAAGCGCGCTGTTGAGATGTTGCACGCCAAGATTTTTTTGCTGGCCGGCGTACTCGGTGGCGGCCAAATACAAATACGCCCGCGCTTTCTCAACCCGCTGGCCGTGATCGTCAAACAGGTTGATGGCGCGTTCAAGGCAGGCGGCCGCCTCGGCCAGTTTGTTTTCGGCGCGAGCCAGCAGCCCGGCTTCAACCCAGTATAAAGCGTGTTCGTGATTGGTTTCCAGGCTGGCTAGCTGCTGTTTGGCTGAGGCCAGTGAACTGCGTGCAAAAGTAAATTCACCCTGTTTTCTGGCGATTGAGGCTTTGGCCAGGTCCAGGTAAATAAGCAAAAATCTTTCATCTGTTTTCAATGCAACCTGATAAGCCCGGTTATAAACACAGCATGCGGCATCGAGCAGTGTCAGGTCGGCATAAATATCCCCCAGGCCACACAAGGCATAGGCTTCAAGGCGAGCGTAACTACTTTGGCGGGCAAAATCAAGCGCCTGTTCCAGTTGCTGAATCGCTTGCTGAAAATTACCGGTAAGATGATGCAGCACGCCCCAATTGCTAAACAGATCGGCCAGCCGGGTGGCGTTGCCGGTTGTACCGTAATATTGATGGGCCAGTTCAAAATAGCAGCCGGCTCGTTGATAGCGGCCCAGCGTGAGGTAGGCCACGCCGGTTTCCAGATTGAGCCGGGCCACGTTTTCTGCATCGCCTGCGGCTTTGTACAGCGCCAGCGACTCTTCCAGCGCAGCCACGCCTTCCTGTGATCTGCCAACCGCCAGCAGGCATTGCCCCCAGGCCTTTAACGCGAGCGCCTTTAAACACAAACTGTTTTCATTTTGGGCCAGGGTCAACCCTCGCGCCGCATCGGAGAGGGCAAGCTGGTAATTGCTCAAAAGCCGGTGAGCGCCGGCGCGCCAAACCAGGGCGCGCACCAGCCCGGATGGCTGAGGAGTAATCGCTGACTGAAAAGCGGCTTCGGCCTGATTTAACAGGGTCAACCCGTACTGCACCCCGCCTAACATAATCTGCGAATAACCATTTAAGGCCAGCAGCATTGGCCGGCTATCTCTAACTGCCGGCGGCAGCGTGTTAAACCAGCTTTCCAAAGTTTTAAAGCGACCGGCGCGAACCAGTTGCAGGCCGGCGTGTTCAATTAAACCGGCGACAGCCTCCGGATCGGCCAGCCGCACATAAAACGCCTGGGCTTTTTCCCACTCACCATTCTCAACATAGAACTCTGCCAACCGCCGGAGAATGCCGTTGGCTTTCGCCGGGTTTTCCGCTGCCAGCCGTTTCTGCAAAAATTCCTGAAACAGTTGGTGGTAGCGAAACCACGTAACGCGATTATCTACCGGCAGCACAAACAGATTGTGGCCCGCCGCCAGTTGGGTCAGCGTGTGCCAGCTATACCCGGCAGCCGGCGGCGCCGGCCCAAAAACAGCCCGGCACAATTCGGCGTTAAATTCATCCAGCCAGGCGGTGAGCAGCAAAAAGTCTCTAACGGGCGCGGGTTGCTGCTCAAATACCTGGTTGGCCAGATAATCATACACGCACTCGCCAAAAATTTGTGCCTGGCGCAGCCGGCTGGCCACATTGGGCTGGGTTGATAACAGCAAGCCGGTAATCCAGCCTTCTGTTTCCAATGCCAGTTTGGCCGCAGCTTCCGGCAAAATATGGCAGTTATAGTTCTGCAAAAACAGCGCCCGAATTTCTTCGGCTTGAAACGCCAAATCGTGCGGGCCAAAACCGCCAACCTCGGCCCGGCCAACCAGGAGCAAAACATTGGGTAAATTGACCAACCGCCGCGATGAAATGACCAGCCGGCAATTTTCATCAGCAAACTGGACAAACAGGTCAACAAACTCGATGATTTCCGGATTGGTGATAACGTGAAAATCATCAAGCACAAACAGAAAATATTCCGGCACATGCCGATAAATGGCATTGACAACTGTGCCAACTACATTTGGCAAACTGAGGTTGCCATCGCCCAGCAGCCCCGTTGATTTTTGTGTCACTCCCGGGAACTGTTCATCAATGGCGGCAAAAAAATGGTTAACAAAACGATGGGGATCGTTATCCAGTGCGTCGAGGGCAAACCAGCAGACCGGCAGCGATGTGCGATGCGCCGCATCAACCAGCAGCGATGTTTTGCCATAACCAGCCGGCGCAGTTATTGTGATCAATCTGTTTTTATCCAGCCGGTCGTTGAACCCATCCAACAATCTTGGCCGGGAAAGCAAATCAGTTCGGCAGCGGGGAACAATCACCTTGGTTTGGGTAACAACCAACGCAGAATCAGTCATAGATGGGCCCCATCTCTTGAAACATACAAAGATTTTGGTCTGCGGTTGGTCTGACAGAAAACCTGACAAACCTTAAGGCACTAGATGTGATACGGTAAAGCATCATTCTAATGCAAAGCGCTATTTTTGCAAAAAAACCTCTCTAACACACTCAACGCAGTTGCCATAATTAAAAGCTGGGTTTATAATCAATAAAACTGCCAACGTATACTGCCCGAAATTATCTGGTTACAAAGTTTCATCCTCTTTACGGCAGTAGACCAAAATTTCACGGTTCTCACCAACTGCATTCTTCTTCAACCCCAACCTGGTAGCTTAAATCAAACAAATACAGGAAGACTTGACATGAGCAATGAACTTGGCCAATGGATAGAACGCGAACGAAAAAAACGAGGTTGGAGCCAGCGCCGGCTTGCTCAGGAAGCCGACATTTCGCAGGCGCCAATTTCACGGATCATCAATAAAGTTCCCGACGATCCCAATGAACAAATTTGCGGCGAAAAAGTAGCTCAGGCGCTGGCCCGAGCTTTTGGCGCTAATCCCATTTATGTTTTTCGGTTGGCGCGGATCTTGAAACCGCCACCCCGCAGCCGAAACTTTTCTACCTGGCTGGTGGGTGAGCTTCTACTGCGCAAAATTAGCCAGGAAAAACTCGGCGAGATGGCCGGCCTGGATTCCGAAATTGTGGCCGACCTGACCCGCGGCGTGCCGCCCACTTTTGAAGTGGCCAACAAACTGGCCACTGCGCTTGAGCTTGACGAGTTGTATGTGCAGCAGTTGGCCGGCCTGGTTCCACCGGGAGAACAGGCGCTGAGCGCCGAAGAAATTGAGCTGCTCAGCAACTACCGTGAGCTGAACCGGGGCGGCCGCAAAGTTGTGCAGGAACTTGTCAAATCGATGGTGTCTAACCTGTAACTGTTTCTGGCCGATCAACCAAAAAATCAAAAGAGCCAGCCGGTGTCAAACGCGGCTGGCTCTTTTTGTTGAAACGCAAAAAACCTCGCTACCGGCTGGCTAATCCGCCAGCAATCTCGCCGCCATCAATAACAATGGGTTGACCGCTGATGTACGGCGCTTCCTCTGAGGTGAGAAAAGCAAACAACGCCGCAATTTCTTCCGGTTGGGCGTGCCGCTTGAGCGGAATTTTGCCGTTCAGCTCAGCCATCATTTCCGGGGTGTATTCGGCTTCCTGCATCGGGGTGAGCACGTAGCCGGGGCAGACCGCGTTCACCCGGATGGTCGGCGCCAGTTCCACGGCCATGGTGCGGCTCAGCTCGATGACTCCGGCTTTGGCCGCATTGTAATCGGCGTAAAGCGGCTGGCCGACCATTCCGTTGGTTGACCCCATATTGACAATCGCCCCGCCGCCGCCGGCCAGCATTCGTTTGGCCGCTTGCTGGCCCACATAAAATATGCCAAACAAATCAACCCGAACAACCTGCTCCCACTCTGCCGGGGTGATGTCCATAAACGCGTGACGAATACTGATTCCGGCGTTGTTGATTAAAATATCCAGCCCGCCAAAAACCTCGTCGAGTTCTGCAAAAGCGCGCTCCACGTCGGGGTAGCTGGCCACATCAACCTGAATGGCCGCCGCCAGTTGGGGCAGTTCGGCGCGCAAATGGGCCAGCCCGGTCGCGTCGCGGTCAAACACCGCCACCCGCGAACCTTCCGCCACAAAGCGCCGCACCGTGGCCAGGCCAATGCCGCTGGCTCCGCCGGTTACAAGCACGCGTTTGTTGGGTAAACCTTTCATCAAAAATGCCTCCTGTCCGTTATCGAATAATTCGCAGCAAGTGGTGGGGAGTCAACTCGGTCACCTTTGATAAATTGCCATCCGGCCAGAGGATTTCCAGCGTTTCCAGCCGGGTATCTGCCGCAAACACAAAATGAACCCGGGCCGGGTTGCCGGAGTTGGCACTGCCGGCCACATCCACCGTCCGTTGCAGCACACCCTGGCTGGTTTGCAGGGTTAAAATGGCGCTGACCGCGCGCTGGTTATCGCTATTAAGCCAGATCAGGTCAACATTCAGACCCGCCTCAGCACAGGCCGAAGCGGCAGGCATGTTCTGGCACGCGGCTGGCGTCTGTTCGGCCAGCGGCGCGGCCTCAACGGTCACCGGCACCGGCTGGCTCGATTGGCCGGGCGCGGCCGGCGGAAAGAGCAGCACAATCACCAGCAAAGGAAACAGAATCGTATCCAGCAAGTAAAAAATCGTTTTAAATTTCACGCCGTCTCTTCCGGCAAAACCGCATACATTTTGATCGAGAAAATACAGACAGGATTAAACTGTCAATCCCGCTTTAGCTTTATGTCAATTTCAGCTTACCCGACTTTCTGTGGTTGGGCAAGTTGGCTGCGACCAACTTACTGCCGGGGATAACCGTGCTGAGCCAAAAACGCATCGACCTGCTGGCAGATTTCCGGCACTGCGGCCTCGGCAGTAGCTTCGCCCGACCAGACCCGCTGCAAGCCGGGGCTGATGATCGCGCCGTCCAGTTCACCCCACTCCGGGAAATAACCAAAGCGGCCCACTTTGGCGTTTTCGGCCTCGGTTAAAAAGGCCTGCCGGTTGGCCGGCGGCGACCCGGCCTGCAAAAACGCGGCGGAACGAGCCGTTGCCTGCAAAGCCGGGAAAATCAGGCCGGTCTCGCTATAGATTTTCTGGCCGCCGTCCGGGTTTTGCAGCCAACTCATCAATTCCCAGGCCGCTTCCTTGTTATCGCTGCGGGCGCTCATTACCCAGGCCCCGCCGCCGGCGCTGGCCGACCGCTGCCCATCCGGCGGCAGCGGCGCCACGGCGACATCGTAATTGAGGCCGGCCTGGTTAAACCCGGCCAGCGGGCCAAAATTCTGGATGATCATCGCCGCCTGCCCGCCCAGAAACACCGCCGCGTCGCCGCCGGCCTGGCTCAACGTCGCATCGCGCATGGCCTGGTTGTTGTTCACCAGCCCGGCAAAAAATTTAATGGCTTCCAGCGCCGGCGGCTCGGCCAGCGTGCAGCGAGAGGGGTTGCGCATATCATCCAGAATTGCGCCGCGATTTTGCCCCACCCAAAGCTGATACTTGCCGCCGGCCATCGCCAGCCCGTACCGCGCCACCCGGCCACCCTCATCGAGCTGGCTCAGGGCATCGACGGCGGTCTGCAAATCGGCCCAGCTCCAGGCGTCGGTGGGGTAGGCCAGCCCGGCTTCATCAAACATCGATTTGTTGTAGTACAACACCTCAACATTAATATCGCGCGGCAGGCCGTACACGCTGCCGTTGTACATCACGCTCTCCGGCAAAGCCGGCCAGTAATCATCAAAACTGTAACCGCTTTTTTCAAGCCACGGGTCCAGATTTTCCAGCACGCCGGTGGCGGCGAAGGCCGGCGCGGGCCACACAAAAAGTACATCCGGCACAGCGGCGGGATCACTGCCGGCCCAGCGCGATTGAATTTCAGTGAAATAGTCACTCCAGGGCAGGGCCAGCATCTCAAGTTTTATGGCGGGATGACCGGCCATAAACGCCTCGCCCACCTGTTGATGGACCGCAATTTCTGGCGGGCTGCCCCAAAAAGCCCAGGTAATGGTAACCGGACCGCTTTCCGCCGGGGCGGGCGGCGGCGGGGCAGGCGGCTGCGCAGGCGGCGCAGGCTCGGCGCTGCCGCAGCCGGCAAGCAGCAGAACCAGTAAATATAGGGCAAGGCGACGAAGATGCATGGCAGCTCCCCAAATTTATTGCGCCCATTTTAGCAAACAAACCGGCCAGACACAAACAGAATTTGACCAGCGCCGTCGGCTCTGCTACCTTCACTGAAATTAAGAATCAGGTGAAACCTATGATTTCTGCGGTAATTTTTGATGTTGGCGGGGTGTTGCTGCGCACCGAAGATGGCGCGCCGCGCCGCGCGCTGGAAGATCGGCTGGGGCTGGCACGCGGCCAGGCGGAGCAGTTGGTGTTTAACAGCGACAAAGGCCGCGCCGCGCAGTTGGGGCAGATTTCGGCGGCGGAGTTGTGGGCATGGGTGGGCGATTATTTTGGGCTGGATGAAGCCGGGCTGGTCCGGTTTCAGCAGGAATTTTTTGGCGGCGACCGGCTGAACCGGCCGCTACTGGAGTTAGTCCACGCCCTGCACGGCCGCTATCAAACCGCCATTATCAGTAATTTTATGGACAACCTGACCGAAGTTATCACCGACAGGTTCCCAATTGCTCCGGCGTTTGACCTGATTGTCGGCTCGGCTTACGAGGGGGTGATGAAGCCTGACGCCGAAATTTTTACCCGCGCGCTGGCGCGGCTGGGCGCGCAGCCGGCAGAAGCGGTATTTGTGGATGATTTTGCGCACAACATCGAAGGGGCGCGGGCGGTGGGGCTGCAAGCCATTCATTACACCCCCACCACCGATGTTGCCGCCGAACTGGCCAAACTGGGCGTAACGCCCTAACGTTACATCACCGGCACCGGCTCGGCCAGGATAGCGTACTCCGCCAGCATGCGGTCAACAATATTGGCCCACTCGTAGCGGCGAGCGTATTCGCGGGCCTGCGCGGCGAGCTGCTGGCGCAGCGGTTCGTTGGTGAGCAGCAGACGCAGCCGGCCGGCCAGTTCGCGCGCGTCGCGGGGCGTAAAATGGAAGCCCGTCGCCCCGTCTTTGACCAGATGCGCCAGCCCGCCCACCCGTGAGGCCACCACCGGCGTGCCCATCGCCATCGCTTCCAGGGCCACCATGCCAAAACTCTCGTAGAGCGAGGGCATCACCACCGTATCGGCGGCGGCGTAGTAGCCGGGCAGTTGCGATTGATCGCGCGCGCCCGTAAACTCGACCACGCCGGTCAGGTCCAACTCACGCTGAAGGTGGAGCAGCCGGGCCATTTCGGCATCCGGGGCCTGCGGGTCGCCGCCAATGATGACCACCCGTGCATTTTTGAGCGCGTCCGGCTGTTCCTGCTGCAAAATAGCCGTAGCCCGCAGCAGAGTATCAACCCCTTTGAGCGGCTCGATGCGGCCGACAAACAGCACCACATGCTGGTTAAGCGGGATACCCAGCTCTTTTTTGGCCCGGCACTGGGGCTGCGGCTCAAATCGAGCCAGATCAACGCCGGGCGACAACACCGAAATTTTGGCCGGGTTAACCCCGTACCAGTCGATGAGCTGGTCTTCTTCGGATGGGGTGGCCGCAATGAGCCGGTCAGCGATGTGGGCCACCTGTGTTTCACCAATTAACCGCACCGAAGCCACCAGTTCGCTGTCACTTTGAGCGATCTGGTTTTTCATGTGGCCCAGGGTGTGGTACATATGCACCACCGGGATTGGCCCCCACGCCTGCCGCAGTTTGCCGGCCACCAGGCCCGACAGCCAGTAGTGGCTGTGAATCAGATCGTACTGGACGCCGTACATCCGGGCAAAGTTGGCCACTCCGGCAGCAAACTCATCCAGATAATTAACAATATTGTCGGGCGGCAGCGGCGAGAGCGGCCCCGCCGGCACATTGACCACGCGACAGCCGCAACCCAGATCGTACTGGATGGTTGGCTCATCGGCGTCAACGGCGCGGGTAAAAATATCAACCTGAATGCCCCGCCGGGCCAGTGCGCGGGTAAAATCGCGAACGTAAACGTTCATCCCACCAGTTTTTTTCTGGCCCAACGAGGCCAGCGGGCTGGTATGCACACTGAGCATGGCAATGCGTTGAATTGGAAAGAGATCGTAAATCATATTCACCCGTTTTTTGCTATAATTTTGCAGATTGCAGCCAAAAATTCTGGCTCATTTTTTTATTTGCCAAGGATAAGTCCATGAAAACAACGTATGATTCTATTTACCTGGCTCCACATCTGGACGACGCTGTCCTGTCCTGCGGTGGACAGATTTTTGAGGAGACCCGGCGCGGGCAAGCGGTATTGGTGGTGACGGTGATGGCCGGTGATCCGCCGCCGAGTGTTTCTGGCTACGCGCAGAGCCTGCACAGCCGCTGGGAGTTACTGGAAGAAGCCGCGGTGGTTCGCCGGCGCGAGGATGTGGCCGCCTGCGCGCTGCTGCATGCGGACGCGCTGCACGGGCCGGCGCCGGACTGCATCTACCGCACCACTCCGGCTGACGGCACCCCGATGTACCTGTCGGATGAGGATATTTTTGGCGAGATTCACCCGGCCGACGCGCCGCTGGTTAAGGAGCTAACCGCCTGGCTGGCCACCCTGCCGCCGGCCCGGCGAGTTATCGCGCCGCTGACGGTAGGCCATCACGTTGACCATCAACTGCTGCGGCAGGCTGCCGGGCAACATTTTGGCCGCCGCCTTGAATTTTTTGAAGATTTCCCCTATGTTCAGACAGAGAGAAGCCTGGATTTCTTACAAAATTCGGGCCAGCCAAATTGGCAGGCAACCGTTATTAAGGTCAGCGACGCGGCGCTGCACGCCAGAGTTGACGCGGTGCTGGCCTACAAATCACAGCTCAGTACTTTTTTTACGGATAGAGCCGATCTGGAGCGGCAGGTATTTGGTTACGCCCGGCGTATTGGCGGTGAACGCGTGTGGCGGCGGCTTTAAATTTCGGGGCCGCCGCCGGCGTGCATGAACGGCTCGTTGACTTCCGCGGCCACCGCAACCGTAGGTTTGGCCGCCAGCAGCTCGTCAAACAGCGGCAGCCGGCCGGTGCGCACCGCGTTTTCGGCATACAAAAACATGGCCGCCGACCACGCCTGCCGGTCATAGCCCATCGGCTGGCCGGTTTCACCGTGCAGCCACTCGTTAAATCCGCAGTGGCCGTGCAGCCCTTGCAGGTTAGCCCGGCTGAGCGAAATGAGCAAACGTTCGGCTTCGGCCTGCCAGTTGTGGCGCACCAGCGCCGCAATGTGAAAGCCGCCAATCATCGGCCAGATGCCGCCGTTGTGATACTGATGCGGCAAATTGAGGTTGCGGCTGCGGTAATATTCGCGCCATTCGGTTTGGCCGGGATAAATGCAGGGATGGATGGCTTTGGTGGGGTACGGTTCGGCCATGCCCACCTGCTTCATATAGCGCAAAATGTGCTCGGTGCGGTGACCATCGGCCACGCCGATGAGGATGGCCAACAGGTTGCCCAGGCTGTCGCACCAGTCGCCGTATTCTCTGAATGCCACCCACGGCAAATAAAACGGCCGGCTCGAAATAGTGCCGATGTTGTGGTAGAGCATAAACCATTCCAGCCGGATAGTTTTGAGCTTTTCCAGATGCTCGGCAAAATGCTCGGCCACCCAGCAGCGATCAATCCACATGAGCAGGTTGATGCGCTCATGCACGCCGGCCGCGGCCACATCGGGCTGGTGCACGGGCGCGCCGGGCGGCAGGTGTTTGGCCAGTTCCTGATGGGCCAGCACGGTAGCGTAGTAGAGCACGTTGTCATACAAAATGTTGTACCGCACCGAAATCAGGTCCATCCAGTCGCCGGCTTCCGGCACCTCCAGCAGACCGCACTCGTTCATATCCTGATATTCAAGCCAGATGAGCGCCTGGTTGATGTTGGGCCAGTGCAGTTTTAAAAACGAAAGATCGCTGGTGAGCTGAAAATGGAGATAGTGGCCCAAAATATACCACAGATTGGCGTCGACCGCGCCGGCGTTTTCGGTGCTCACATAGCCGGTATCCGGGTTAACATTGAGTTGGATCAGCCCGCGCCGCGACTGGTGCCGGCGCAGCACCTCCAGCGAGGCCCGGCCGGCGGCCAGCAAGTCGGCGTCGCCGGTAACGGCAGCGCCCAAAAAGGTGATGATGCTGTCTCGCGCCCAAATCTGGGGGTAGCCTTCGTGCAGGCCAGAGGCGCGAAACCCGTGCGGCGTAACGCACTGGTGCAGCACCTGTAGAGCGCATTCGCGCACGTTTTCAATGGATACGGTATCGGTCATGGTTTGCCGTGCCTGCCGGCCTTATTATCCGGCACATTCATTAGATCGATATTAGATTTTTAGCGCCCGGTTGCAGGCAGTAATTCTCAATTTGCCAAAGTTTTGCCATTTTAAGGGCTAATTTACACCGGGGTTTTAACTTTTTTCCCCTCCCCCCACCCCCTCCCCACAAGCGGGGAGGGGGAAAGTTGATAAGGCTGTGGTTTTTGGCCGCAGAG
>CAYOXS010000084.1:0-19119 GCA_964407935.1 uncultured Caldilineaceae bacterium | reverse complement strand
TTTCTTACTAAGAAATTAATAACTTCTTAGTAAGAAACTATTATTTTCTTACTAAGAAACTATCAGTTTCTTAGTAAGAAGTTGATGATTTGCAAGCGAGTGGTTGTGATTTCATCAGGTTCTTTTGATATATTTCACTTGACCGCCCAAAAACGGCCCTTCGATGCCTGCACTGCGCCTGTAGGGCGAGCAGGTTACGCTTTTAGCTGGCAACAACAGCCTGTTATTCCCTTTACGCTAAATTTATGCAGTTCTGCTCCTGTTTGCCGAAATAACATAAACAGCAATCAAATTTCGAATATGGAGAAAGATATAACGTGACTAACCATAAAATCTTGCATATATTTACACCTACCCACTGGAAGATCAGAAGCAAGGTTATGGCCCTGGTGATTACCGTGGTGCTGCTATCGGCCATTGGGCTAACGGCGTTTACTTACGTGGCTATTTCACGGAGTTCTATTCAAACCAAAGGCGAGGCTTTGATCGAATTAAGCCACCAAACCCTGGAACGCGCCGCCGATATTATCTCCAGCCAGGTAGATAATCTGCAAACGCTGGCGTTGTCACCCTCTGTAATTGAGGCGGTAAAAACGGCTAATCGAGCCTATCAGGGCCGGGATCAGGCCCAACTGAACGCCGAAATTGCTGAGCTGGATCAAGGCTGGCAGGCTGAATCGCCAACACTTGAACCGCTGGTGGCCCAAATTGCCGCTAACCCGGTGAGCGATCAATTCAGGGCCTTTGTGCAAACCTTTCCCGACCAGGTGGAGGTTTTTGCCACCGATATTCAGGGCGTCAACGTGGCCATGACCGACCGCACCGGCGATTATCTACAGGCCGACGAAGAATGGTGGCAGCAGGCCTTCAACAACGGTCAGGGCGCAAATTTTATCAGCCAGGTTGAATACGATGACAGCACCAAAACCTGGGCGGTTGATATTGGTGTTCCCATTCGGGCCGAAACAGGCGGTGAGGTTATTGGCGTTTTGCGCGGCACAATCAATATTGCGTCTGTCTTTAAGCCGCTGTCACGGGTAGCTGTTGGCCAAACAGGGCATGCCGCTTTGCTGGACCGTAACGGCATAATTCTGTATGCGTCCAACCCGAACCTCTTAATGCAGCCGGCCCCGGAAAGTATAATCAGCGCCGTCCAGAACAATACGGACGGCTGGCGCGACGATTTAACCGATCTGGATCAAAATCCGGCCGTCATTGCTTTTGATCATCTTGAAAATGAACACGGTGAGTTATTGGGCTGGGTTGTTTTGACTGATCAGGATATTGCCGAAATTGAAGCCCCGGTGCGGCAGTTGTTGTGGGTAAATCTGCTGGTTGCCGGCGGCGTCATTCTGGTTTTAGGTGTGGTTGGCTTTTTTATTGCCAACTCTTTGGCCGGGCCGCTGATTATTGCCACCCGGCAGGCGCAGCAGCTAGCCCGGGGCGATATTACCGCCGATACAACCGCAACGGCTTCATATCTGCATCGCCGGGATGAAACCGGCGACCTGCTCCGCGCTTTTGGCAATTTGCGGGCTTATGTTCAGGAAATGGCCGATACGGCCGGCCGGCTGGCCAACGGCGACCTGACCATTGAAGTGCGGCCTCATTCTGAAAAGGATGTGCTGGGCAACGCCTTTGCCCGGATGATCACCAGTCTGCGTGAGCTGATCCGGGCCGTCACCGAAAATGCGCTCAACGTGAACGCCTCATCAGAAGAACTGGCCAATATTTCTGCCCAGGCCGGCCAGGCTTCGAGTCAGATCACGTTGACCATCCAGCAACTCGCTGCCGGCGCGTCGCAGCAAACCGAAAGCGTCATGACGGCGGTCTCGATGGTCGAGCAGGTGTCGCACGCCATTGATGGCGTGGCCAAAGGCGCGCAGGAACAGGCCGCCGCCGTGGCTCGCTCTAACGAGGCCACCGCGCGGATTACGGGGTCTATCCGGCAGGTCACGTCAACCATCGATAAAATAGAAATTGTGCGTGAAAAAGTGGGGCAGTCTACCCACAAGGTACACGAAATGGGCAAACACAGCCGGCAGATCGGCTCGATCATTGAAACCATCGATGAGATTGCCAGCCAGACCAACCTGCTGGCCCTTAACGCCGCCATCGAAGCGGCCCGCGCCGGCGAGCACGGCAAGGGCTTTGCCGTGGTGGCCGATGAAGTGCGCAAACTGGCCGAGCGCTCCGGTTCGGCCACACAGGAAATCCAGCAATTGATCGAAACCGTGCAGCGGGTGGTGCAAGAAGCCGTTGACGCCATGGAAGCCGCCGCGCTGGAGGTGGATACCCAGGTTGAGCAGATTTCGGCGGCGGCCCGGGACATGGAAAACTCGTCCGGCGAATTGGTTGAGGTGATGGAAACCGTTTCGGCGGTGGTTGAAGAAAACAGCGCCTCTGCCGAAGAAATGTCGGCCAGTTCCGACTCCGTGCGCGAAGCCATCGACAGTATTGCCGGCGTGAGCGAGGAAAACAGCGCCGCCGCGCAGGAAGTCAACGCCAGTTCAGAAGAGATGAGCGCTCAGGTGGCCGAAGTAAACCACGCGGCGCAGGAATTATCAAAGTTGGCGGCGGCCTTGCAGGAGTTGGTGACCCGCTTCAAGCTTACGGATGCTGCCGCGTCGCCGTTGGAGAGCGCCCCGCGGCTGGCGCCGGCCCCCGAACCCGTCCGGGTCAACGGCGCTAAAATTCGCAACGGGGTCGCCGGCAGATAACCGTGTCTCCCATTTTGATTTTTGCCGGGGGATTGTGCTATAATCTCCCTGTCGCTGACTGGCCCAACCAGCAGTGAACTGAACACACCACCATTTTTCTTTCAAGGTGTGAAGTCGCTTGGACCCGCTGTGGCCGAGACGGCGCTCAAAGCATCCAGAAAGAGCCTCTTTAAAGGCGCGCTCCTTCTGCTTCTTCTGAGCCTTGCGGCTTCCGCTGCGAGGCTTTTTTGTTGGCCTCGCCCAATTGCAAAAGAGTCCGACAGTACCGGGAGTTCGACACCAATAACGAAAAAGGTTATTGGGGGGAGCTACCCCCCAAGCCCCCCGGCCTGCGGCACTATTTTCAAAGGAGACGCCATGAGCAACAAAGTTTCAATCCTTGATTTGCAGCACAAAAAAGTTGAAAACCGGCCCATTACCATGCTCACCGCCTACGATTACCCCGGCGCAAAGCTGGTTGATGAAGCCGGCGTGGATATGATTTTGGTGGGCGACTCGCTGGCCATGACCGTGCTGGGCCACCCCAACACGGTAGCGGTCACAATGGACGAGATGCTGCACCACTGCCGGGCCGTGGCCCGCGGCGCGCAGCGCGCGTTTTTGGTGGGTGACATGCCTTTTATGAGCTACCAGATCGACCGGGCCGAAGCCGTTCGCAATGCGGGCCGCTTTCTCAAAGAAGCCGGCATGGATGCGGTCAAGCTCGAAGGTGGCCGCGAAGTGCTGGACACGGTGCGGGCCATAGTGAGCGCCGGCATTCCGGTGATGGGCCATCTGGGGCTGACTCCGCAAACCGCCACCAAACTGGGCGGTTTCAAGGTGCAGGCCAAAACCGCCGCCGCCGCCCGCCGCCTGCGCGAAGACGCGCTGGCCCTGCAGGAAGCCGGCTGTTTCTCGCTGGTGCTGGAGGCCGTGCCCGCGCCCGTGGCCGAAGCCGTATCGCGCCAGCTCCAAATCCCGACCATCGGTATTGGGGCCGGGGCCGGCTGCGATGGGCAGGTGCTGGTTTTTCACGATGTGTTGGGGCTGTTTGACGAGTTTGTGCCCAAATTTGTTAAGCAGTACGCCAAATTACGCCAACCCATCCTTGATGCTTTCAAAACCTACATCGCCGAAGTTGAGGCCGGCGCGTTCCCCGCGCCCGAACACAGCTTCAAAATCAACGAAGACGAACTCGAACTTTTCCTGTACGGAGGCCAACAATGACGCTGAATATTACTATTTTTGGAATAGGTGCGATGGGCACGCTCTTTGGCAGCCGATTGAGCCGGCTGGCCCATGTGACGCTCGTGGGCCACTGGCCGGAGCAGCTCCGGGCGCTCCGCCGCGATGGGCTGACCATCATCCACCCCGATGGCCGCCAGTCGCGCCAGCAGTTGCGGGCCACCAGCCAACTGGATCAGGTGCCCCCCGCCGACGTGGCCCTGATTTTGGTCAAAAGCCACCAAACTGAACGGGCCGCCCGCCAGGCCGCCCAAAACCTCAAAGCCGATGGCCTGGCCATCACCCTGCAAAATGGGTTGGGCCACGTGGATATTCTGGCCGAGGCGGTGGGCGTTCATCGCGCCGCGCTGGGGATTACCGCGCAGGGAGCCACGGTGGTTGAGCCGGGGCTGCTGCGCCACGCCGGCACCGGGCCAACGTATCTGGCCGGCACGGTTTATCAGCAGGACAGACTTTTGCGCGTAGCCAGCCTCTTTAATGAGGCCGGGCTGGAAACCAGCCTGGCCGACAACGCCGACAGCCTGGTGTGGGGTAAACTGGCCATCAACGCCGGCATCAACCCGTTAACGGCGCTGCTCAACATTCCCAACGGCGCGCTGGTAGAAAACGAATCGTTGCGGCAGGTGATGGCCGCCGCCGCCGGCGAAGTGGCTCGCGTGGCCGCCGCGCAGGGCATCCAACTGCCCTTTGCCGATGTGGCCGGCCGCACCGCCGAGGTGAGCCGGGCCACGGCCAGCAATCGCTCATCGATGTTGCAGGACATCAGCCGGGCCGCGCCTACCGAAATCGACGCCATTTCCGGCGCGGTGGTCCGGCTGGGGCAAAAGCTCGGTGTGCCGACGCCGGTTAACCAGTTGCTGCTCAATCTGGTAAAGGCCAAAGAAATCGGCGCGCTCAATTTGGGCGCGCTGGAAGGGGTGGCGCTGAGCGCCGCGGCATAAAATGAAAGTTACCGACCAAATTTCTGAAATCCGTGCGGTTCGCTGGGCCGGCGCTCGCCAAACCTGGGGGCTGGTGCCAACAATGGGCTATCTGCACCAGGGCCACCTCAACCTGGTGCGGCAGGCCAAACAGGAAAACGATGCTGTCGGGGTGAGCATTTTTGTCAACCCCACCCAGTTCAACAACCCCACCGACCTGACCACCTACCCGCGCAATCTTGAGCGCGATCTGGAATTGCTGGCCGGCGCCGGTGTCGATCTGGTTTGGACGCCGGCCGCGAACGCGGTTTATCCCGCCGATTACCAGACCTACGTGGAAGTTGAGCGGGTAACGCAGCCGCTGGAAGGCGCGCATCGGCCCGGCCATTTTAAGGGCGTGGCCACGGTGGTGGCCAAGTTGTTTAACGTATTCCAGCCGCAGCGAGCCTATTTTGGCCAAAAAGACGCGCAGCAGGTGGTGGTGATCCGGCAAATGGTGAAAGACCTCAACTTTAATTTGGAGGTGGTGGTTTGCCCCATTGTCCGTGAGGCCGACGGGCTGGCCATGAGTTCACGCAACGCCCGGCTGTCGCCGGCGGCCCGGCAGCAGGCCACCTGCCTGTACCGGGCGCTCAGCGCGGCGGCATCGGCCTTTGAGCAGGGTGAACGCCGCGCCGACCGGCTGCGCCAGCACATGCTCGATGTGCTGGCCGGCGCGGCGCTGGCTCAGGTTGATTACGTGAGCGTGGCCCACCCGGAGACGCTGGCCGAACTGGAGACCATCACCGAGCGGGCGTTATTTTCAATGGCCGTATTTGTGGATGGCGTGCGCCTGATTGATAATATGGCCGTTACCACTCACCAGGCAGGCTGACCGATGCTACTACTGACCATTGACATTGGCAATACCAACATCACTTTTGGCGTGTTCGACACCAGTAAAAAGACGCTGCGCTACCACTGGCGCATCAAAACCGACCACGGCCGCATGGCCGACGAGTACGGCATCATCATTTTGGGGCTGATGCGCCACGACCGGCTGCGTTTTGAGCAGATTGAAGGCGTGGCGCTGGCCAGCGTGGTGCCGCCGCTCACCCCCGTGTTTGTTGAAATGATTGAAAGATTTATGCACCAAACACCGCTGGTGGTGGAAGCCGGGGTCAAAACCGGGGTTAAAATCCGCTACGACAGCCCGCGCGATGTTGGCGCGGACCGGATTGTTGATGCCGCCGCCACGTTCAAGCTGTACGGCGGGCCGGCCTGCGTGGTCGATTTTGGCACGGCTACCACGTTCGATGCCATTTCCCGCCAGGGGGAATATTTGGGCGGGGCGATTGCTCCCGGCATCGGGATTGCCGCCGAGGCGCTGGCCAGCCGCACCTCAAAACTGCCGCGGGTTGATCTGGTGCGGCCGCCCAAAGCCGTCGGCACCAACACGGTCCACGCCATCCAAAGCGGGCTAATTCTTGGCTACGTTGGGCTGGTTGAAGGCATGGTGGCCCGTTTCCGCGAGGAGCTGGGCAGCGACATGCGGGTGATTGGCACCGGCGGGCTGGCCGATACCATTGCCAAAGAAACCACCGTGATTGAGGTGGTCAACCCCTGGTTAACGCTGGACGGGCTGCGGCTCATCTGGGAAATGAACCAGCCGTAATTCACTCTCATTCACCCACTGGACAACCGATGACCATTAAAATTCTCCACGGAAAACAGATTATTTTGGGCGTAACCGGCGGGATTGCCGCTTACAAAAGCGCCACGGTGTGCAGCCGGCTGGTGCAGGCCGGCGCTGTTGTCGATGTAATTATGACCGAAGCGGCCCAAAAATTTATTGCGCCGCTCACATTTCAGGCGCTCACCCACCGGCCGGTTTACACCGATATGTTTGCCATTCCGGCCGGGCAGAATATTCCGCACATTTCACTGGCCGATAGCGCCGACCTGCTGTTGATTGCCCCGGCCACGGCCAACACCATCGGCAAACTGGCCAACGGCCTGGCCGATAACCTGCTTGCCGCGGTGGCGCTGGCCACGCCGGCCCCCATTCTGCTGGCCCCGGCCATGGAAACCGATATGTGGCAGCACCACGCTACGCAGGCCAATATGCAAAAGCTGCGGGATTGGGGCGTGTTCAGCGTTGGCCCGGCGGCCGGCCGGCTGGCGTCCGGGGCGATGGGCCAGGGCCGGATGGTTGAGCCGGATGAAATCATCGAGGCGGTGCGGCTGGTGCTGGGCAAAAGCGGTGATTTTGCCGGGCGGCGGGTGGTGGTGACAGCCGGCGGCACCCGCGAAGCCATCGACCCGGTGCGGTTTGTCACCAACCATTCCAGCGGCAAAATGGGTTACGCCGTGGCGCTGGCCGCCCGCGACCGCGGGGCCAGCGTAACGCTGATTACCAGCGCGGCGCTGCCCGTGCCAACCGGGCTGGAGGTGGTGCCGGTTGATTCGGCGGAGCAGATGCTCAGCGCGGTGTTACAGGCCGCGCCGGGCGCGGACACGCTGGTGATGTCGGCGGCGGTGGCCGATTTTAAACCGGCGGCGGTGGCCGGCCAGAAAATCAAGAAAAAAGGCGATACCGCTGGCTTAACGCTGGAACTGGTGCGCACCCCGGATATTCTGGCCACGCTGGCGGCTCTGCCGGACAGCAGACCAGCCGTAACCGTGGGTTTTGCCGCCGAAACTAACGATCTGCTGGCCAACGCCCAAAGCAAGCTGGAACGCAAAAAGCTCGATCTGATTGCCGCCAACGATGTGACCGCCGCCGATGCCGGCTTTGGGGTGGACACCAACCGGGTTACGCTGTTGAGCCGGGATGGCTCTGTTACCGAACTGCCGCTGCTGAGCAAAGCGGATGTGGCCGAGGCCATTTTGGACCGGGTGATTGCGCTGCTCAATAAAAAATGAGCAGCCGGAGCTGCTCACTTGTCCAATCAAATTGATGATTTACCGCCGGGCCGTTAACCGCGGGCCGCGCCGCTCATATAACGCATATCGTCCATTACCGACATAATGTCTCGCAGGCCGGCCATGTTGTCTTGCAGATTTTCATCCAGCCGCTGAAAACGGCTCTCGCTGAAATCACCGCGCGTGGTTACCAGCAAAATTTCGGCGTGAGTGGCTCCCAGATCGCTGGCGATTTTTCTGATTTTGAGTTCGGCCTGGTTTTGAAACGATTGCAGCTCTTCAAGCGCACTGCAGTGCGCTTTTTTGCTTTTCATCAGCGCCCGCAGCGAGTTCACTTCGCTGGCCGAGGTTACCGTGAGCAACTGCCGGCGCAACTGTTCAATTTCAAAATTGGTTTGGCGCAGCTCCCGGCTCAGGTTGCGCTGGGCGTACACCTTGCTCAGCGATTGTTCCAGCCGCTTTAAATTTTCCAGCCATTGGTCAACCGGCTGCACGGTTCGATGCAGCCGATCCCGCATCAGGCCGGGTGGGCACTGGCTGGCCGTCGATTTGATGAGTTTGGCGTAATTTTTGGCATCCCGCAGCGCGTCACGGGTGGTTCCGGGCATACGGCCGTAGCCCACGCCGCCGGTAGCCCACCGGAAAACTCTAACGATGGCCACCCCGGCAAAGAATGTTACCACAAACAATAACACAATAATGATCAAAAACCACAACAGGATTACCGCAGGCATCAAGGGGTCCTTTCAATTGAAACGATGGCAAAGATGCAGAGAAATTATAGCATAAAAGGCGCGGCGCTCGAAAAGCGTACAACTATAGCAACCAGATTTATCGCGGCGCATTGTGAAACAGGCATAAGATATATACGTAGAGGAGGGTGGAAAGTTTCATTAATTTTCAGTTACAAATATAATGACCTATTTGGGGGCGCAATTTTGCTCGCCAAATCAACAAATTAGAATCGAGGGTGTTTTACAAGGACGGATTTTTATGGAATTCAAGCTTCGAACAGAAATACAACTGATGCTGGTCTTGTTGTTTGCCGCTGCCGGTTTGATAGGCGTGTCGGTGGTGTTGGGTGGCGTCACGCCTTCGCTGGCGCAGGGGCCGGCTACCCCTACACCGCTTCAATTGGTTATCACCGATGAAGATTTGGCCGCGTTTGGCCTGCCGGCCAACGCCATCCACGCTTCAGACGTGGTGACATTTGATCTGCACGTGGTTAAATCATCCAGCGTCACCAGCGTGACAGCCGGCAGTACCATTAACTACACCATCGTCATTACTAATAATGGGCCGGGCACGGCGCAGGGCGTCATTTTTCAGGATGTGCCGCCAAACCAACTGGTAAACATCAATTATACGTTTAGCCCCGGCATGAGCGCCATCAGCAACGGCGCTACCATTCCCAGCCAGCTAAAATGGCTGCTGCTTAACGGGATTCCAATTAACCAATCCACAAAGATCACGGTTACCGGCCAGTTAACCTCGGCCTTGAGTTTGACCGTAACCAACACGGCGATGATCACCAGCTACAACCCCGCCGCCGAATCCGGCATCCGGCCCAATACCGGCTCGGCCGATGTGTGGGTGACGGGTGATTCTGCGGCAGTGGGGCGGATACTTTATTTGCCCTACGTTTCAAAAATGCCCACACCCACACCCACCCCAACGCCGCAGGTTGTGCTGGCGTATACCCAGAATTTTGAGGATAAAAACAGCTCGCTGGCCTGGTATCAGGGTGATTTAGGAAGTGGGTGCCGCACCACTTATGACAATGGGCGCTACAGAGTTGATGAGACTCAAGATAGCACAAGCTGTTTGCCGCCGGCCAAGGACAAAAACAACCCTGAGTCGCCTAACCGAACGTATGGCGAGTGGGAGGTGTATGCCTACCTGAGTGAAGGGGATAGTAACGCGGCGTATGGACTATTCATCAACGGCGCCGGGGCTGATAATTATTATGCCTTTAGAATTTGGCCTAATAATAGTTGTAGCAGCGGCGGGGGATGGGAGTTACAACGCCGGAAAAATGGCAGTGAAAGCACCATTGCCGGCAGTAAAACCGTTTGTAACCCGGCCATCAATCGGGGAGTTAACGGCACTAATACAATCAGGCTTGCTCACAAAGGCCTGGTGCTGTCAATGTACGTTAACGGCACTCTGGTTGGCACCTTCACCGAAAACTCCAGTGACCACCGGACAGGTACTGCTTCCGGGGTGTATGTGCGTTCCGCAAACATAGACATCAAAGTAAAATTTGACGATTTCAAAGCGTACAAATATCCGTAATCAACAAAAAAAGCCGGAGGGAACCCTCCGGCTTTTTTGATTCGCTGGAATTTATTCTGGCGAAACGGCGCAGCGAAAACCGACATTATTGAAAAACTGAAAATCACCGTCAAGCCGGGCCAGCCCGTGAGCCACGTTGGCATCGTTTACCCACGATGCGCCGCGCAGCACCCGAAAGCCTTCGGCATCGCGGCTCTCACGGCCGTCATCCGGGTCATACGGGTACGAGCGAAACAGGGTGTTGGTCCACTCCCACACGTTGCCCACCAAATCAACAACCCCTTCCGGCGAGTCGCCGTTGGGGGAAAAAGACCCAACACGGCTGGTGCTGCCCAATCCCGTTTCCCGGCAGTTGCAATATGCGGCTTCAAAATCGTTGCCCCAGGGATAGCGGCGGCCTGCCAGTCCCCGGGCCGAGCGTTCCCATTCGGCTTCAGTGGGTAGCCGTTTACCGGCCCAGGCGGCGTAAGCCATGGCGTCGATCCAGGTAACCAATACGACAGGGTGATGTTCTTTGCCCTGAGGATACGTTCTGGTATCCGGATCCCAGTTGTAGGCCTCGGTATTGCACCAACTGACATGGTAATTGGGCACGGGGTAGCCCGTGGCATCGACAAATTTTTTGTATTCGTAATTTGTTACCGGCCAGCGGTCAATGTAAAAATCGGCAACCTCAACTTTATGTTCGGGTTGATAGGATTGATCACCGCTGTTGCTGCCCATTGTGATCAGCCCTCCGGCAATATATATCATCTCCTTGCGGTCCTGGGGCCAGATGATAGTATCAGAGGATACATCAGGTTCAGGGACTGGGTCGTGCGTCATTGTTATGGGTCTCCTTACATTTCTATGTCGTAGGCCAGCACGCAACCGGCCAGCCAGATGTGATCGCCAGGTAACAGCGGGATTGATTGACCGAGGGCCAACAGTTCGCCGCGAATGCGTGTGCCAAAACCACTGCCCAAATCTTCTAAATAGGGTTGCCCGTTTCGCCACTGGATCAGCGCATGCCGGCGAGAGACGAGCCGGGTTACGGCCCCATCGCGGCTTAAATCAATATCCGGCACAAAATTTACCCGGGCATCCGTTCTGCCAATAACCATACTTTTGGGTGGTTTTATCACTACCTTGCGGCCAGTTGGGGTAACGTACAGGATATGGCGCGCCATTCCGCTGCGAATTTTCTGAAAAATGGAGGGCGGCATTCGGTCGTACACCAGATTAACGCTGCCCAATCTGAGCGAGTCGCCCGGTTCAAGCTCCCGGGATGGCCCGTAACCGATTTTTGTACCGTTCAGATAAATTCCGGATTTGCTGCCCAAATCCTCCACTGTGTGACGGCTGTTTTTCCCCACCACCGAGGCGTGCCGCCGCGAAATATAGTGAGCTTCCTTGTCTTCATAGGCCAGATCGATGTCTGGGGGGATGCCCACGTTTGGATCAAAGCGACCAAATACCAGCAGGCCGTGGGGAGGCAAAATAATGTGCCGCTTGCTTTCCTGCAGCGTAAACCAGTACAGCTCCGGGAATTCAACGGTTTCACCGTGGCGCACGCGGGTTGTGAGCCGTTTCAACGGTTTGGCCGGGCGCTTGTCGGTAGGAGCAACCGGCTGCAAGTAGTCTGGCGGTTGTGATTGTTTGTGACGGTCTTTGGACTCCCGGATGCGGCCCAACCCGGAGGCTGTGGCTTCGTCGGTATTTACACCTTCCTCGGCCGTACTGATCTCGGCAGCGGCTTCGTCTCTGGTGGCTTTGGCCTGTTGCAACCGCAGCGACAGCGGCGATGTTTTGGCCTTTTTTTCCTCTTCGGCCTTCACCAACAGGCAATCTTTTTGCAGCCGCCCCCAGGTGGCCAGCGTATCAGTGCGCGCTTCAAATGCGCGCCGAATCATCACTTTGATGCTGTCGGCGTTATTGCTTTCGTCAATGCAGCGATTTCTAATAGGGCATTTTCGACAACTATATTTATACATAGCCCCTATCTTTCAACTTATCTCAACTTCCGGGGAGCGCTTTATGTAATTGATTAGTTGTTGCTATGTCAAGCAGAGGTATGTTAAGTATAACACTGCGGATATGCCATGTCAACGATGCTTTAGGTACTGTAAATCTTAATTTATCAACAGATATATATTACCTTTGAGGTCAACCAGGTACACCTCGCCGGCTTCATCCTGGCCAAAAGATGAGATGGCCGCCCCGCTGCTCAGCAACTCGGCCTGCGACCAGCGCCCATCGGCTTCGGCGCGAAGGCCCCAAATTTTGCCGCTGCAAAAGTCGCCGTAAAAGTAAACGCCGGCCAGCGCCGGGTAGGCGCTGCCGCGATAGACGTAACCGCCGGTAATCGAACAGCCTTCAGTGTGGCTGTATTCGGTAACAGGCAAAACCACGTTAAGCTGGGCCGGTTGGCATTGGGCCGGCTCATAACAGTGCAAACCTTCCATCAGCCGCCAGCCATAGTTAAGTCCGCCCGGCGAACCGGCCGGTTCCACATCAACCTCTTCGTACTTGTTTTGGCCAACATCGGCAATGTACAGATCGTTGGTGAGCGGGTCAAAGGCCATTCGCCACGGGTTGCGCCAGCCGTAAGACCATATCTCGGGCCGGGCGTTGGCGGTGTTGACAAACGGATTGGTGGGCGGCGCGCCGTACGGATCGGCGTTGTCAACGTCAAGCCGCAAAATTTTGCCCAGCAGCGATTCCAAATTCTGGGCGCGGTTTTCGGGATCGCCGCCCGAGCCGCCATCGCCCATACCCACGTACAGGTAGCCATCGGGGCCAAACAACACGTGGCCGCCGTTGTGATTGCCGTAGGGCTGGTCGATGGTCAGTAAAATTTTGGCGCTGTTCGGATCGGCCACATCGGGCTGGCCGGATATTGCGTAGCGGGCAATCACCGTGTCGCCGTTCAGATCGGTGTAATTGACAAAAAAGTAGCCGTTTTGGCCAAAATCAGGGTGAAAAGCCACGCTCAACAACCCCTGTTCCGAGCCGCCGCTGCCAACCAGCGGCGTGATGTCCAAAAACGGCTCCGGGTTGACCCGGCCGTTCTGCAATACCAAAATCCGGCCCGGCTGTTCCACCACAAATAACCGGCCAGAGCCATCGCCGGCGTGGGCCAGGTAAACCGGCTCGTTAAGCCCGCCGGCTACCGGCAGCAGTTGCACATTGAGCTGGTTCAGGTCGATGGTCTGTGGCAGCGGAGTTGGCATCGGCGGCGGGGTGTCGGTGGGTACGGGCACGGTGGCTGCGGTGGGGGTCGGTTCAGTCGCGGCGGCAGCGGTGGGAGTCGATTCAACCTGAGCTTGAGCCGTCTCGGTAGGTGTCGGCGGCGGGGGATCGGTGGGGGGTACGGGGGTGGGCGTCACCTGCACCACCGGGGGCAGCGGCGGCTCCGGCGCGCTGGCTTGCGGCGCGCTGCAAGCCGTAATCAGCAAAACAAGAACGGTGATGAGTAACAGTTTCAAGGGTCGCATGGTTCCTCTGTGTTGGTTTGGCTGAAAGTTTACCCGGCGGCGGTCAGATTTCAAATTTTGTTTACATCAGGTTGGATTGCTGGTATACTACCCCTCCGGTATTTTTACAGCTATTTTTCAAAAAAGGAGGGCGTTATGCCCAACCGGCTTATCAACGAAAGCAGCCCGTATTTGCTCCAGCACGCCAATAACCCGGTTGACTGGTTTCCCTGGGGCGAGGAAGCGCTGACCAAAGCCAAAACCGAAGACAAGCCCATTTTCCTGAGCATCGGTTATTCGGCCTGCCACTGGTGCCACGTGATGGAGCACGAAAGCTTTGAAAACGAGCGCACCGCCGCCATTATGAACGAGCATTTTGTTAACATTAAAGTTGACCGCGAAGAGCGGCCCGATCTCGACTCGATCTACATGGACGCGGTAGTGGCCATGACCGGCCAGGGGGGCTGGCCGATGAGCATGTTTTTAACCCCGGACGGTGTGCCGTTTTATGGCGGCACCTATTTTCCGCCCACCCCGCGCCACGGCCTGCCCAGCTTTGAGCAGCTTTTACTCAGTATTGCCCACGCTTACCGCAACCAGCGCGAGCAGGTAACGCAAAATGGCGAGGTGCTGATCTCTCGCATTGGGGCTACGTTTCCGCTCAAAGGCGCTGCCAGCTTTAGCCCGGAAGTCCGCGAGATGGCGATTCAGGCGCTCGGGCAAAATTTTGATAAAGCCAACGGCGGTATGGGCGGCGCGCCCAAATTCCCCCAACCAATGACCTACGATTTTCTGCTGCGAGCCTACTATCGTAACGGCCAACCGGGCCTGCTGCAAATGGTTGAGCTGACGCTGCTCAAAATGGCTCACGGCGGCATGTACGATCAACTTGGCGGCGGCTTCCATCGCTACTCGGTTGATGCCGTCTGGCTGGTGCCTCACTTTGAGAAAATGTTGTACGATAACGCCCTGCTGGCCCGGCTGTACCTGCACGCCTACCAGCTCACCGGCAAGCCATTTTACCGGCAGGTTGTGGAAGAAACGCTGGATTACGTGGTTCGGGAAATGACCGACCCGGCCGGCGGTTTTTATTCCAGCCAGGATGCCGACAGCGAAGGCGAAGAGGGCAAGTTCTTTTTGTGGACGCCCGCGGAAATCAAGCACATTTTGGGCCAGAATGATGGCGAGATTTTTTGCGCCGCGTACGATGTGAAACCGGGCGGCAATTTTGAGGGCCAGTCAATTCTGAATATTCCCCGGCCGTTTGACGAGGTCGCCACGCAGTTTAACCTGTCGCCGGGCGAGCTGGCGGCTGTTTTGCAACAGGGCAAAGCCCGGCTGTTTGCCGCCCGCGAACAGCGCATTAAACCCGGCCGCGATGAAAAAGTGCTCACCGCCTGGAATGGCCTTATGCTGGCCGCCTTTGCCGAAGCTGCGCGCGTGTTCAACCGGCCCGATTATTTGCAGGTAGCCGAGCGCAACGCCGAATTTGTCCTGTCTACAATGCTCAAAGATGGCCGGCTGCTCCGCACCTGGAAAGCCGAACCGGGGATTCCCAAACTGATGGGCTATTTGGAGGATTACGCTTTTTACGCCGATGGCCTGCTGGCGCTGTACCAAACATCGTTCAACCCGCGCTGGTTCCGGCAGGCGCAAAATTTAATGGATGTGGTGCTGGACCATTTTGTCGATGACCAGCTCGGCGGCTTTTTTGATACCGCCGACGACCACGAACAGCTCATTACCCGGCCCAAAAATATGCAGGACAACGCCACCCCCTGCGGCAACAGTATGGCCGTGCGCGTGCTGCTGCTGCTGGCTGCTTACACCGGTAATTCGCGTTACGAAGAGCCGGCCATTGAGGCGCTGGGCGCGCTCCAGCAGCCAATGGGCCAGTACCCCGGCGCGTTTACGGCCTGGCTGGCCGGGCTGGAATTTGCGCTGGCTCGCCCCAAAGAGGTGGCCATCATCGGTGATATTGCCAGCGAGGACACCCGCCAACTGCTGGCCATCGCCCAGCAGCCGTACCGGCCCAATCAGGTGGTGGCTGCCGCCGCGCCGGAGTCGCTGCCGGATCACCCGGAACTGGTGCACAACCGCTCGCTGCAAAATGGCCAGGCCACGGCCTATGTCTGTCAAAACTTTACCTGCCGCCAGCCGGTAACCACGCCAGAGGCTCTCGAGCCATTGCTGGCAGCGTAGCAAAAACAAAAACCCCCAATTCTGGGGGTTTTTTGAATAAATTTATCAATAAATAACGTAGCGAGAATAAATTAAAAGCAACTAACAAAACTGGATTAGAGTTGGCCAACAATGTTGCTGAAGACGTTACCAACTACCGGGCCAAGCAGCAGCAGAATGGCGATGACGACGATGGCGACGAGGACGAGGATCAAAGCGTATTCTACCAAACCTTGACCTTCTTCGCGGGGAAGGAATAACATTTGTGTGTGCCTCCTTTCTTCAAGAATTGCTTACTAAAATCTGATTCAAAAATATCACATGTAGCCGGTAATGTCAATGCGGCTTGCATTACGATTCCGTTACAAATCAGTTAATGCCGCGTTAAATTTTAGTTTGAAAAAGTTTGAAGTTGTAATAAACAACAAAAGCAAAAAACCCCGCTCAACGCGAGCGGGGTTTTTGAGTTTTGGTAGTAGAACCAATAAATGGCGCAGGCAACTTTGCCCGGAGTTAAAGGCTAAAACTGGCCGGCCAATGTACCTTCGATGACTTTAACAAAATCATCGTAGGGATAGGCGCCGGCAAGTGGAATGCCATTAACCAGAAAAGCCGGCGTGCCGCGCACCCCCATCACCTGAGATAACCGGATATCATCTTCTAATTTGGTTCGATCCGAGAAGTTATTGAGGCACGTTTCAAACTCGGCTTTATCCAAATCCGCCTGACCGGCCAGTTCTATCAGATGGTCTTTGGTAAAGCCAATGCCCTGGTTGGCGTACAGCACGTTGTGATATGCCCAAAACTTGGCGGTGTCTTGCAGCGCGGCGCATTCGCTTGCTTCGGCGGCGGTCATCGAGTCGGGGCCTAAAATGGGGTAATGGACATACGCCATGCGCACTTTGCCGGTTTTAATGTATTCCTGGTCGATTTTGGGCAGCGTTTCCTTGGCCCATTTGCCGCAATATCCACAATTAAAGTCGCCAAACTCTACCAGCGTGACCGGGGCGTTGGGATCGCCATAAAAATGACGGGCATTGGCGATAACAGTTATCATCACCTGTTGGTGCGGTTGGCCTTCGTTGATTTCCGCCGAAGGCTCTACATTGGCCAGAGGCGCGGCCTCGGCGACCGGTTGCGCCGGCGGCGCGACCAGCGGCCGCAGCGAATAGCCGGCCAGCCCGCCCACAACCAACCCGATAATCAACAGCACCCACGGGTTGGGCAGTGATCGTTTGGGAGCGGCCGGCGATTCCGGGGCCGGTTCAACCACGGGCGCGGGCGCTGCGATAGGTTCACTCAATTGCACGTCGTCTGTCATTGTTTGTGTCCTCTAAGGGTTGACCCCTAGCATAAGCTGTGTTGATTAACCGCGAATGAAAATGCGATTAGCCCATGTTCTTTTGAATTTTGGCCCACGTGTCGCGGAGGGTGGTGGTGCGGTTGAAAACCAACCCTGCCGGCGACGAATCGGCATCGACCACAAAATAGCCGTTTCGCAAAAACTGGAATCTGTCGCCTGCCGCGGCCCGGGCCAGCGAAGGCTCTGCCGCGCAGGTGCTCAGCACAGTCAACGAGTCGGGGTTGATGAGGTCGGTAAAGTCGCTGCCTTCGGGGACGTCGTTCGGGTCCGGCTGTGAAAAGAGATGGTCGTACAGGCGCACTTCGGCCCGCAGCGCGTGCGCCGCCGAGACCCAATGCAGCGTTCCTTTGACTTTGCGGCCATCCGGCGAGTCGCCGCCGCGCGTGGCCGGGTCATAGGTGCAGTGCAGTTCAACAATGTTGCCGGCGTCGTCTTTAACCACATCCGTGCAGGTAATGTAATAGGCGTGCATCAGCCGCACTTCCGTGCCTGGCGACAGGCGGAAGAATTTTTTGGGCGGGTTCTCCATAAAATCTTCCCGTTCAATGTAAATTTCACGGGAGAAGGGCACTTTGCGCGTGCCGGTGGCGGGGTCTTCCGGGTTGTTGACCGCATCCACTTCTTCTACCTGGCCTTCGGGATAATTGGTGATGACCACTTTGAGCGGCTCCAGCACGGCCATCACCCGCCGGGCGCGTTTGTTCAATTCCTGGCGAACGTGGTATTCCAGCAGCGCGTAATCAACGGTGCTGTCAGATTTGGCCACGCCAACCCGCTCGGCAAAGTCGCGGATGGCGTCCGGGGGAAAGCCGCGCCGCCGCAGCCCGGACAGGGTGGGCATGCGCGGGTCGTCCCAGCCGCGCACGTGGCCTTCTTTCACCAGCCGCAGCAGCCGGCGCTTGCTCATGACCGTGTAGGTGAGGTTGAGGCGGGCAAACTCAATTTGCTGCGGGGCGTAAATGCCAAGCTGCTCCACAAACCAGTCGTACAGCGGGCGGTGGTCCTCAAATTCAAGGGTGCAGATGGAATGGGTGATGCCCTCAATCGAGTCCGACTGGCCGTGCGCCCAATCGTACATTGGGTAGATGCACCATTTGTTGCCGGTGCGCGGGTGTTCGGCGTGCAGAATGCGGTACATCACCGGGTCGCGCATGTTGAGATTGCCGGAGGTCATTTCGATTTTGGCCCGCAGTACGTGGCTGCCGTCGGGAAATTCGCCGTTTTTCATACGCTCAAACATCTCCAGGTTTTCTTCAACCGGGCGATTGCGATAGGGGCTTTCTTTGCCCGGCTCGGTGAGTGTGCCGCGATATTCGCGAATTTCGTCCGCGCTGAGGCTGTCAACGTAGGCTTTGCCGGCTTTGATGAGCTGCACGGCCCAGCGGTAAAGCTGGTCAAAGTAATCGCTGGCGTAAAACTCGCGCTCTTCCCAGTCAAACCCCAACCAGCGCACATCGGCTTTGATGGCGTCGATATATTCCTGCTCTTCTTTGGTGGGGTTGGTGTCGTCAAAGCGCAGGTTGGTTTTGCCGCCGTATTCCTGGGCCAGGCCAAAGTTGAGGCAAATGGATTTGGCGTGGCCAATGTGCAGGTAGCCGTTGGGTTCCGGGGGAAAACGGGTATGAACCCGCCCGCCAAAGCGGCTGGATTCGTTGTGTTCATCAATGATCTTTTTGATGAAGTTGGTGGGCAGCCCGGAATCGGTGACAGTTTCGGCGTCGATTGGGGCGCTGGTTGAGTCGGTCATGATGTCTTCTCCTCTGCAGAGGCGTTAGAATACCGGCTATTTTAGCACGGTCTCAATTTCTTTGCCAGTGGGCAACAGAGGACAGCCTATGGTAAGTACAAGTGACCGGCACTTTAATTTTCTCGATGAACCGCACTTTTAGCGGCTACTTTATAGATAGCGATAAGTGCCGGTCACTTTTGCAATTGAAATAAGAGCCAAGAAGGCCGTTCAGTTTTTCCACTTGATGTTGCAGCCCATGCTGGGCTTCTGGCTGGCGTTAACCGGCTGACCGGCCAGCACGGCGTTCAGCGCGGCGCGCACATCCTGG
>CAYOXS010000083.1:0-19130 GCA_964407935.1 uncultured Caldilineaceae bacterium | reverse complement strand
TTGCGGCCGCGCATCATCACCCCTTCGATGACGGCCTGGCCGCCGTAGTTAAATGGTTTGCTCATACAATCCTCGGGTTAAGTTAGCAAGTGGTTCGATTGTACCCCGAATTGTGAACAATGCCAAACGACGGCCCGGCCGCTTCCTGAGCCGCGCCTCCTCAAATTCCGGGGAGACGGTTGGGATGATGATCGCTATTCTTTCTTTTCTGTGGGCAGGTGGCCAACTGCATTAACAATAATGTGCGCCGCGCTTTTAACATCGTACTTGCTGGTGTTGAGCACCAGATCGTAGAGCAGTGGGTCTTCCCAATCCACATCATAAAATCGTTTCAGGTATTCCGCCGAAGCCCGGTCATGTTTGAGAGCGGCTTCTTTAGCGCCGCCGGGGTTGTAGTTTTCACGCTCCAGCAGGCGTTGAACCCTGGCCTGATGCGGCGCAACAATCCTGATGTGGAGCACGCCCGGTTTGTTTTTGAGCACCGCCTGCCCGCCGCGCCCCACAATTACCACGTTGCCGCGCTCGTACACGGCCAGAAGAGTGCCGCGCACAAATGATACCCCGGCGGCTTCATCAAGTTTGGTCACCTCGCGGGCAAGTACGCCGCCGCCGGCATCGCTCCAGGTGCGGGCTTCGCCCACGGTTCTGGAACCACGCCAGGCCGTCAACCGTTCCAGAAAGCTGCGGGTTTGGTAGTGATCTTCTGAAAAATCAAGAATCTCGCTGTCAGAAAGCCCTACTTCGGCTGCAACCTGAGCCATCAGGCGTTTGTCAAAAAAGCGATACCCCAGCGTTTCACAAACGCGGGTCGCAATTTCGTCGCCGCCGCTGCCAAACTGCCGAGAAATGGTTATAACTGCCATAGCAAAAACTCCTTTCAACTTTTTCACGGTGTATGTTAATAAACGCAACAGTTTTTTAATGCTGCCAGACCGGTGCGATAAAGGAGTTGGCGGTTGCAGTGGAAACACGCCAATGGGCATCGAGGTTAATAGTTGTGGGCGGGAACAATTGGGAGAAAATGAATTACCCTGGGGAAAGGCAGGCCAGAAGAGTGATGACGCTAATCATGATAGCACACTATTGGCCAAAATTGTAGTGACAAATATCCCGGATTAACGGATATTTGTCATTTTTGGCTGGCGGGTTTTACCGGTTTTCGGAGTAGATCACCTGACGGGTGAGGACGTACCAGTCGGTGACGGTGGTGAAGCGGTCGCTGGGGCTGGTCATCGGGGCCAGCCGGACATCGTAGATTTGGTTGCTCACACCATAGGTATGAACCGGGTGGTACAAAATAAGCGAGGGCACTTCATCGGCAAATATGCGCTGAAATTCAAAATAATAGTCGCTGCGGCGGCCCCGGTCGGTGATGGTGCGGGCGGCCTCGAGCAGTTTGGAGGCGTCGGTGTTGTCCCAACCGGCGTAGTTTTGGCCGCCGTCAATTTGGGTTTGGTGCCACAAGGGGTAGGGGTCGGGGTCGCCGGCGGTGAGCACTTCGGCCAGCGCGGCGTCAAAGTTGTGGTTAACCAGCCGGTCGCCCAGCCCCGCGCCCACAATTTCAACCGTCGCCGAAATGCCGGCGCGCTGCCACTGTTCGCTTACGGCGCGGGCCACGTTGATCTTGTCCGGTTCTTCGCTGCTGAGCAGGTTAAAGGCCAGCTCAACCCCATCTTTATCACGGATGCCGTCGCCGTTGGAGTCGGTCCAGCCGCTGTCATCAAGCAACTGCGCCGCCTGCTGCGGGTCAAAACCGAGGCTCGGCTGGCTGGCGTTGTAGGCCCAACTCCAGGGCAAAATTGGCCCGCTGGCGATCAGCCCCTGCCCGTTAATGGCTGAGTCGATGATGGCCTGCCGGTTGAGCGCCGCCAGCAGCGCGTGCCGAACCGTTTTATCCTGAAAGAACGGTAGCTTGTCGCTGTTTTGCAGATTGAGGTACACAATGTTGTACCCGGACAGCCGGCCGCTGTAGATATTGAGCGTATCCAGCTTTTGAACCGCCGGCATTAACATGGGCGGGATGTAGCTAATACCCTGCGCGTCGCCATCTTCATACGCGGCGATTGTTTCCTGAAAGCTGCGATAAAACTTGAATTCAAGCCCGGCCAGCCGGGGTTTGCTGCCCCAATAAAACTGATTGGCCGATAGTTGCGCGCGCTGGGCGTTTACTGTGTCCAGTTTAAATGGGCCGGTGCCCACCGGGTTGAGATTGAAGGGGTGATTCAACAGGTCACGGGCGGGCATATCTTTGAGCAGGTGCCGGGGCAAAATGCCGGTGGTGGTGAATTCGGCAAACGCGGGCAGGGGTTGGGACAAAATGAACCGAACCGTGTAATCGCCCAGTTTTTCAACCTGCACCGAGTTCCACAACTGGCCGAGATAGGGCGCGCCCGGAAAATCCGGGTCCTGCATTAAATTGATGGTAAACAGCACGTCGTCGGCGGTGAATGGCTCGCCATCCTGCCAGCGCGCGTCCCGCCGCAACCGAAACACATACACCAGCCCGTCGTCGCTCACATCCCAACTGCGGGCCAAAACCGGCTGCAACGTGCCGTCGCCGTCCATTTTGGTGAGGCCGTTAAAAATCAGCGCCACCAAATCCTGGTCAACCTGGTTGTATTGGGCCAACAACGGGTTAATAAACTGCGGGCTGCCGGCAATTGCTTCGGTGTAGATGCCGCCAATATCGGGGATGGTCACGGTTTTGCGCGACAACGACAAAAAGCTCAAAAAAGCCATCGTCATCGCGATTCCGGTAACGGTTAAAATCGCCTGCCAGCGAATGTAACGTCCCAAAAAGCAATCCTTTTAGCGTGGTGTCAACAAAATGCACAACAGGGCGCCCTGTTGTGCATCGGTTTTAAAAAGCAATTCTGCTGAGTGAAGCCGGGCTAATTTAGCCAGCGTAGGTTACAATGAGCAGCGCCGTCACAAAAAAGATAACGGCCAGCCCAATGGTAGACTGGAACATGGTTTTTTCCAGGCCGCGGCGGGTGCGGTAAACGCCGCCGTCGCCGCCAAAAATCCCGCCCAGGCCGCCGCCTTTGGCTTGCAGCAGCACCAGCACGATAAGCGCAACTGACAGAATGATCTGGATAATTTGCAGTGATATGGCCATACCTCAAACTCCTATACTCAAACCCAAATTAATTTGGGGGATATTTGTTGGGTTAAACTTACAAGGCCGTAATTATAAGCCGGACCCGGCAATTCAACAAACTGCTTTCCATAATTTTTGATTGCCCTCGTCTCCGGGTAGAATATCCGGTATCAACATAAACTCGGAGGTACGGCATGGCCGGTATACTGGACAACGCGCTCCCGTGGCCGCGGTCTCAAAAAGGCGCGGCCAAAACAACCGAAACAACCCGCGGCGGCTCCGAATCGACGCGCTGGGTCAAGGTGGCCGAAAATCTCAATCCCGGCGAGGCGGTGGTTATCAAAGGGCGGCTGGACAGCCTCAATATCCCGGCTATTGTCCAGCAAGAGGCGCTCGGCGCGGTGCTGGGGTTAACGGTGGGGCCGCTCGGTTCGGCCAATGTGCTGGTGCCAGAACCCCTGGCCGAACATGCGCTCGCTATTCTGGCTGAAACGTTTGACACCGAAGATGATGAATTTTGGGTTGACGACGAATTCGATGACGATGAGTTGTGAAGGTCGGCTGCCGGGCTGGCGTATCATTCTAAATCAGCAACCATTCAAACCTGACCCAAAAGTCAGGTTTGTTAATTTCAGGAGCGTGTGATAGTTGCGGAGTGCCCGTTGCAGTGCCCGGCAGAGCGAAGCCTCCCTGTGGGACGGATGAAAATTAGAGTAGGGGCGCTTCGCGAAGCGCCCCTACATTCGCTGACTCGCTGATTTGTTTATTTTCAAAGGAGAGAGTTGCCATGTTTCCTTACAAAAAACTGCTGTGGTTGGTGTTTGGCTGCGCTCTGGCCCTGGGCCAGTTGTCTGCGGCCGGCGCGCAAATTAACGATGACCAGGTGTATGTGGTGCAGGCCAACGACACGCTGTTCAAGCTGGCGGAAAAATATCTGGGCGATGGTCACCGCTACCCGGAAATTGTGGCCGCCACCAACGCCCGCGCCGCCCAGGATGCCGCCATCACTGCCATTAGCAACCCGAACATTATTCAATTGGGGGCATCCATCTGGATTCCTGCCGCCGGCCCAACATCGGCCGCAGCCCCGCTGCCGGCCCAAAGTCAACCGGTTCCCGGCCAACTCGCGGGCCACATCGCCTTCGGTTTTTGGAACAATTCGCCGGAACGCTGCGTGTACGAAATCAACGTGATCGATGTGTCGGCCTGCCAGGCTGGCAGCACCCAATGCCAGGCCAACCGGCGTATCTTTGCCCTCAACAACGCCAGCGAACCGGCGCTTTCGGCGGATGGCAGCCGCCTGGCTTTTCACGGTTGGGGACCTTACCCGGAAAAATACAACGAAGATAAAATTGACCATCCCTACTACAACTGCCCCGGCCCCTTTGCCGAGCGGATGCTGGGCCACACCACCCTGGACGGCACCGATTACTATCGTCTGGCCAGCTACTGGGAAGATTCGCACCCCGATTGGTCGCCGGATGGCAGCCGGCTGTTGTTTGATACCGCCCGCCTGGGCGACGACATCACCCGGATAATGGCCGTTAGCGCCGATGGCCACACCGAAGAAACGCTGCGCCTTACCGGCCAGCAGCCCAGTTGGGCGCCGGATAACGACCGCTTTGTGTACCGCGGCTGCGACCTCACCGGCAATCGCTGCGGGTTATGGCAGGCCCGGGCTTTGCCGGTTGAAGCCTGGGACGTGGGCAAAAACCTGATCGGCCCCATTTTGGAAGAACCCGAAGCGGCCCAGCCCGACTGGTCGCCGGTGGACCAGCAAATTGTGTACCAGAGTCCGGTTGGCGGCAGTTGGGATTTGTACGTGATCAATGCTGATGGCAGCGGCAAGCGCCAACTCACCAGCGCGCCGGGCATCGAAGGGCTGCCGGTCTGGTCGCCGGACGGCCAGTGGGTGGCCTACCTGTCCAACGCCGATGGCAACTGGGGGATTTGGGCCATTCGCGCCGATGGCAGCAGCCAGCCGCTCAAACTGTTTGCCTTTGACGGCGGCGGATTTACCCCGCAGGCAATTCCACCCTTTGGCCCGCGGGATTGGCTCGATGAGCAGATTTCCTGGTCGCGCTAGCTAAAACTCGCTGTCGGTGTCGGCGTCGCCAATCACGGTCCACTGCCGGCTCTGGGGCGACGCCGGCACGGCCGGCAGCGACATGGTTGGCGATGGCAGGCCGGGCCGGTCGCTGCCGTTGATGACCACTACCGGCGGCTGGTAGGGCGGGGGCGGCTGGTTGGCGCGCTGGCGGGTGAGCAAATAGATGGTCACCAGCGTGGTGGGCACGGTACTGGCCACGCCCAGCACAATGCCGATGATCACGGCCAGCGCATCGGCGCTTACCCGCAGGCCAAACACAATGGCCAGCGTTATTGAAAAGCAAATGCCCATTACCCACAGCGCTCGTTTCATGTTCCACTCACTTGATTAACTGCAATTGATGGCCAAACACCGCGCCCAGCTTTTTGCGGGCCAGCGACACCCGGCCCTCGGTGCCGGTGGCGGCCAGCGGCTCAACCTGCGGCGATTCCAGCCAGCGCCCGCCGGCTCGATGGCGGTTGTGCAGCAACCGAACCTGCGCCCGCAGGTCGGTGTCGGGGGCGTAGGCCGCCTGAAAACGCAGTACCTGGCCTTTGGCCACCAACAAAAAATCACCCCGGCCCAACAGTTTTTCCGCGCCGGTGCCGGGGATGCCGGCGGCAATGCGGGCGTCATCGGCGCTGGCCACGCTGCCCACCAGCCGCACCGGAAAGTTACTCCGCGTCAGCGAGCCGATCGTGGCGGCCAGCGGTTTTTGGGTGCAGGCGACAAGGTGAATGCCGGCGCTGCGGCCGCGTTGGGTCAGGCGGGTCATCAGCCGGTCCATCGCCCGGCCGCCCTGCTCCATCAAATCGGCCACTTCATCGATGAAAACCACCAGCCGCGGCGAGCAGATATTTTCGCGGTCGCGCCGTACCATCTCGGTGACCAGTTCACCCAGTAAAAAGATGGCCTGATGAACGTCATCAACCACGGGCCGGAGCAGGTGGGGCAGGGTGCAGCCGGCTTCGGGCTGGGCCAGGCTGGCAAAACCGCTGCGTTTGGGGTCAATAAAAATTAGCTGGATGTCGCCGAGGCGGTTGGCCATAGCCAGCGACAGGGCCATGCTGCGCGCCAGCGCCGTTTTGCCGGAGCCGGTGGTGCCGGCCACCAGCACGTGCGCTACCTCCGGCGATGACAGCCGCAGCAGCAGCGGCAGCCCGGCTTCGTCCAGCCCCAGCAGCGCCGTTTGCCGGGGAATCTGCCCCAGCCGCTGGGTTAATTTGAACAGGTTGATGGTTTGCGCGTCGGCGCGGGGAACATCAATGTGAACGGCAGCGCCCTGCCGTGAAATTCTCACGCTCGGCGCGCCCAGCCGCAGCGCGATTTCTTCGGCCAGCGCGACGATGCGGGAGATTTTGGTGGTAATTTCGGGGAGAATCTGGTAGCGAATCCAGCGCGGCGATACCGCGCCACCGACGACGCGGGCCGGCAGCCGGTGGCTGGCCAAAACCAGCTCAATCTGGTCGGCCTGATATTCCAATGCTTGTTCAACCGGGTTGCTGGTAAACACAAAAAATCCTCTTGACAGTAGTACAGGAATTGTACTAGAACATATGTTCTAATGTCAAGAGGCAAACATAAAAGTGACTCGATTTTAAGGTGATCGAGTCACTTTATTTTGAGCAAATTGTACTAAAATAGAATTAAGCGGCGGCCCGGGCTTTGTTGAGCGCCTTCATCAAGCGTGATTTGTGACGAGCGACGTTATTGCGATGCAAGACACCTTTTTGAGCCGCTTTGTCCAGCGCTTTAATCGCTTTTTGAACGTTTGCTTCAGCGGTTTCAAGGTTATCGGATTCAATAGTTACGCGCGCGCGTTTGAGAAAAGTTCGCGCGGTGGTTTTAAAATACCGGTTTTCGTCGCGTCGCTTCAGGTTTTGCCGGGCACGCTTGGCAGAAGATTTGATGTTAGCCAACTTGTTCCTCCAGAAACTAAATAATGATCTTGTTGCACACAAACGGATATATTAGTCGAAGCCCTCTTTTTTGTCAAATTGAACATAACAAAGACCGCCCCACGCTACGACCCCGCTGCCGCCTTAACGTAGGTGTCAAAAAACTGGATTGAACGCTGCATCGCCGTGCTGAAATTAACGGAAATATTGTGGTTGTCGCCATTGTAGGTGTACAGCTCTACCGGCTGGCCGGCCGTTTCCATTTCAGCCTGCAATAGCTCAGAAAATTCCACCGGCACCGAGCTGTCGGCGGTGCCGTGGTGGAGCTGGATTGGGCCAGACAGATCGGTCAAAAAGGAATTGGGCGAAATCGAAGCCCAAAAGGCGGGGTTATCCTCCGGCGAACCGTAAGTTGCCAGCAGTTCTCGCCGCCAGCGGCCGCGCTGGCTATTGGGGTCTGGCGTGGGGAAGATGCCATCGCTGGACCGCCGCCAGCGTTCCAGCAAGTCCGGGTACGAGGCCACCACTCCGGCCCAAATGACCCCGGCTTTGATGTCGGGCGAGACCACCATGCTGCGGAGCGTGATTTGGCCGCCCATTGAGTGGCCCCACATGCCAATCCGGGCCGGGTCGGCGGCGGGGTAATTTTTGATGGCCTCGACCGCGTTGAGCACATCCACGGTGTAGGCCGGCGAACCGTAGCCGCCGGCGGCTTCGCCTTCTGAACTGCCGTGGCCGCGGTAATCGGAGCGAAGGACGATATACCCGTTGCGGGCAAAACCATCGACATAGGCTATATAGCGTTCGGTGGTGCGGTATTGGGCCGGCGGGATGTAGCCGTGGTTAAAGATAATCGCCGGCCAGCCGGTAGCGGGCTGTTCGCCGCGGGGCACGGTGAGCAGGGCGTAAATTTTGTTGCCGTCAGACAGGTAGGAGGCCAGGTAGCGGTCGTAATTGTCACCCGGCTCCAGTGTCTCTTCGATGGTGATGTCGCTGCCGGGGTACGTTTGCCGGCGCATCTGCTCGATCATCAGCGGGTGTACCGGCGTAGGCGTGGGCGATGGCGTATGGGTGGGCGTGGGGCTGGCGGTGTTGGTTGGGGAGGGGGTAGCCGATGGCGTGGCGGTCGGCGGCGGGGTACGGGGTGCGGTTGGTAAAAGCGGTACTGCCGTTGATGTAGCGCCCAAAGCTGCCGCGCTTTCGGCGGGGGCAGCCGCCGGCAATTGCGTTACCGCGGGCGTTGCAGAACTGCATGCCGTACTAAACAGGGAAAGGGCGATACCCGGGCCAATTAATTTGGTCAAAATTGAGTGTAATCTCATTGACAACCTCTTATCCTGGCTACGAACCAATATGTGTCAGATGGTACTCAATAATTCTTAGAATCAGTTGAGAAAATCGGTGACGCCACCCCAATTCAATATCTCAAAATTTTGCCCGGTATGATGGATAAACACTACGTTATGTGGACTCTTAAGATTTACTACAGCCGCGTTACCGGGGAACAAGGCGTTATTGCCTATTTCCCGATACATCATACTGTGATACAATACGCCAAACTTGCGCACGCAGCCGCACGAGCCGGGGGGCGAATTTCGTAAAGCTAAGTATTGTGAAGGAAATCACTTTTGAACGAACACACCTGGTTAATCAATAAGAAATTATTCAATCGGTTACAGATTATTTTTTGGCTTTCCCTGTTGCTTTTTCCCATTGGCGTGCAGGCCCAAAATGGGCCAACCCTTCGGTTTGAAACCATTTCAACCGACGCCGGCCTGTCGCAGGCGACCGTATCTGCCATGTTGCAGGATCGGCAGGGATTTATGTGGTTTGGCACGCTCGATGGCCTGAATAGATATGATGGCTACGAATTTAAAGTGTACAAACCAAACCCGGACGATCCGGGATCTCTTTCTCATAACTCGGTCTTGTCGTTGTATGAGGATAGCGTCGGGGCGTTATGGGTGGGCACAGACGGCGGCGGCCTGGACCGGTTCAATCCGGTGACCGAAACGTTTACTCATTACCGGCACAACCCAAACGACCCGCACAGTTTGAGCAATAATTCGATCTGGACGATTTACGAGGACCGGGCCGGGACAATGTGGCTCGGCACCAATGATGGCCTCAATAAGTTTGACCCCGCCACGGGAACATTTACCACCTACCGCTATCAGCCGGAAGACCCTCTCGGTTCAGATGAAGATTTTATCCGAATCATTTTTGAAGACCGGGCCGGTAACTTTTGGCTGGGCACAAACGCTGGTCTGGTTAACTTTGACCGGACCACCGGAGCATTTGCCGCGTTCAGGCACAATCCGGCCGACTTGCACAGTTTGAGCGAGAACAAAATTGTGTCCATCAATGAAGATCCGAATGGCGCCCTGTTGGTTGGTACCTTGAGCGGTGGTCTTAACAAATTTGATCCGGCGAGCCAATTATTCACGCGGTATCAGTATGAACCGGGCCAACCCGGCACCTTATCCGATAACACTGTTTGGACTATTTTTAGAGACAGTAGCGACGCCATCTGGCTGGGCACCAGCAAGGGCTTAAACAAATTTGACCCCGAAACCGAAATATTTACCACCTTTCAACATAACCCTACTAATACCTTTAGCCTGAGCCACGATATTGTTTACTCCATTTATGAGGACCGGACAGGTATCTTGTGGGTGGGCACCAAACAGGGCGGCTTGAGCAAACTCAACCCGACCGCCAAAAATTTTGCCCTGCTCCAGGAAAACCCCCTCGATCCCCAAAACAGCCTGAGTGATAATTCTATTTGGTCCGTTTACAAAGATCGCCAGGGAATTTTGTGGCTGGGCACCAATAAAGGGCTTAACCGTTTTGATCCCGGTACCCAAACCTTTACGGTTTACCAGCACGATCCCAACGATCCCCACAGCCTGAGCCACGACGTGGTGGTGCAGTTGCTGGAAGATCGACTGGGGAACTTTTGGGTGGGTACCGACAACGGTCTCAATAAATTTGACCGGGCGACCGAAACGTTTACCGTCTACCGTCATGATCAATCCAACCCCCACGGTCTGCCCAGCAACCCAATCGGCGCCCTGTACGAAGATCACACCGGGGTGTTGTGGGTAGGCACAGACAACGGACTCAGTAAATTTGACCCAGAGACGGAGACGTTTACCACCTACTATGCTGACCCTACCAATCCCACCCGGTTGAATAATGACGGCATTTGGGCGTTAGCGGAAGATCGCGCCGGGGTGCTGTGGATTGGCACCGGCGATGGCGGCCTTAACAGATATGATCGTAACACGGATACATTCAAGGCCTACCCGCCAAACCCAGATAACCCCACCAGCATCAGCGATGGGGTGGTGCTATCGATCCACGAGGACCGGGCCGGAACCCTGTGGGTGGGTACTTTTGTGGGCGGCCTCAATAAATTTGACCCCGCCACCGAAACTTTTTCCGCCTACACCGAAGCCAATGGCCTGCCCAACAACACCATCTACGGTATTTTGGAAGACGATGCCGGCCGGTTGTGGCTGAGTACGGTTAACGGGCTGTCCCGGTTTGATCCGCAAACTGAAACGTTTAAAAATTATTTTGTGGCCGACGGACTGCAAGAAAACGAGTTTAACGTTCGCTCCCATTTTCAAGACGACAGCGGCATGATGTATTTTGGCGGCCTCAATGGGTTGAGTTTTTTTAACCCGACCAATTTTGTGGATGATTCTGCCCCGCCGCAGGTTGTGCTCACCGCGTTTGAGAAATTTAATGAACCGGTGAAGCTGGATCGCCCACTCAGCCAGCTCACCGATTTGGTGCTGTCTTATCAGGATTACGTTTTTTCCTTTGAATTTGCGGCCCTGGATTACATCGACCCGGCTCGTAACCAGTATGAATACAAACTGGAGGGGTTTGATAAAGATTGGGTGCAGGTCGGCAACCGGCGTTTTGCCCCCTATTCTAACCTTAGCGGCGGTGATTACGTCTTTCGGGTGAAGGCCGCCAACAGCAGCGGCATCTGGAACGAAGAGGGCGTTACAGTCAACATCACAGTAACGCCGCCCTGGTGGGAAACCTGGTGGTTCAGAGGTTTGGCCGTATTGGCCGTGGCCGGCCTGGTGCTGGGCTTTGTCGCCTTGCGGGTACGGACAATCGAGGGGCAGCGGCGTCAGCTTGCAGTTCAGGTGGCGGAGCGAACCCAGGAATTGCAGGAAGCCAAAGAAAAAGCCGAGCTGGCCAATCAGGCCAAAAGTACGTTTTTGGCCACCATGAGCCACGAACTCCGAACCCCGCTCAATGGCATTTTGGGCTACGCTCAAATTTTAAAACGCGCGCCGTTAACCACGCCGGACCAGCAAAGAAATGGGCTGGATGTGATTGAACAGAGTGGCCGCCATTTGCTGGCGCTGATTAACGATATCCTCGATTTGGCCAAAATTGAAGCCGGTAAAATTGAACTGTATCAGACCAATTTTCATCTGCTCACCTTTGTCAAGGAAATCAGCGAATTAATTCGCGTTCGCGCCCAACGAAAAAACGTGGAGTTCCGGCTGGATATTCCAACCAGAAATGCCGCAAACGAGCAGCAACTCCCCGGCGTTGTGCGCGCCGACGAAAAACGACTGCGCCAGATTTTGCTAAACTTGCTGGGTAACGCTGTGAAATTTACCGATGAGGGCAGCGTTACCTTTAAGGTTGAAAGGCTGGTACCCGGTGAAGCGCAACCTGAGGCGTCAGAATCAGCGGCCTGCCGGCTCCGATTTACGATCAATGACACCGGGGTTGGTATTTCGCCTGAGAATTTGCAGGTGATCTTTGAGCCATTCCAGCAGGTGGGCGCTCAAAATTATAAGGCCAAAGGCACCGGGTTGGGGCTGGCAATCAGCCAAAATTTGTTAACAATTATGGGGGGGCAACTTCACGTTGAAAGCCAACCCGGTTTGGGTAGCACCTTCTGGTTTGATATAACGCTGCCGATGGTTGGTGAAGAAATTGCCAGAAAAAGTACGCTGCCGCAAAAAGAGATCATCGGCATTCAATCATGTCAGGCGTGCCGCGCCGGGAAACCGGTTGTGCTGGTGATTGATGATAACTGGGCCAACAGATCGGTGCTGTTTGATTTGCTATCGCCGCTGGGGTTTGAAGTGGTTCAGGCCGGTGATGGCCGGGAAGGGCTGGCCAGGGCTGCGGAATTGCAGCCGGAAGCAATAATCGTTGATCTGGTGATGCCCGATGTTGACGGATTTGAGTTTATTCGCCAGGTTCGCCAGATTCCTGCATTGAAAAACAAGGCGCTGATTGCTACTTCGGCCAGCGTTTACGAAGAGGACCATCAAAAGAGCCTCGATATGGGCAGCGACACATTTTTGCCAAAACCGGTTGATACCCACCTGCTGCTTGGCCAGTTGCAGCAATTGCTGGGGCTGGAGTGGGTTTACCACCAACCCCCGGACCAGCCCGCGCCTATTCTGCAACCAGCCGAGTTAGTGATACCCCCGGCTTACACTTTGCAGGATTTGTTTGATCTGGCCAGGCTGGGTGATATCCAGGCGCTCCATGATTACCTGTTGGTTTTGAATCAATCCGACGAGCAGTACCGGCCATTTGTCGCCGAGATTCAGCAGTTGGCGCAAGAATTTAAACTCAACAAAATCAGCGACCTGCTCAAAACATATTTGGCCGCGGCAGATCAACCATAGCGTTCTGCCACGGGTATAACAGATTTTTAACACCGCCGATGGGATTCACTGCCACAATGAATTCAACCCTCAAAGGTACAGTTTTAGTTGTTGACGATACGCCGGCCAATCTTGGCGTGCTGTTTGATGCTTTGCGCCAGGCCAATTTTAAGGTGCTCATCGCCGAAGATGGCCTCAGTGCCTTAAATCGGTTTAACTATGCCCGGCCCGATGTGATTTTGTTAGATGTGCAAATGCCCGATATGGATGGCTTTGAGGTTTATCGCCGCCTTAAAAGTTTGGACAGTTTTGCCGATGTCCCCGTAATTTTCTTGAGCGTCGTTTCGGAGCCATTGGAGATTGTTCGCGCTTTTGGCCTGGATGCGGTGGACTATGTGACCAAACCGTTTGACCCCGCCGAAGTTGTGGCCCGGGTTGAGAAACATTTGGCCGTGCGGAATCTCCAAAAGAGCCTGGAAGAGAAAAACGCTCAATTGCAGCAGGAAATTGCCGAACGCGAACGCGTGGAAGCACAGCTCAAAGCTGCATTGGTTGAGAAAGAGGTTTTACTGGACGAAATCTATCATCGCGTAAAAAATAACCTGGCCATGCTCACCTCACTCATCAATTTGCAGGCCAAAACGGTTGATACTCCGGCAATGGCCCAAATGTTTTATGAGTTCAGAGGGCGGGTTGAGGCCATGAATCTGATCCACCAAAAATTGTATCAATCAAAGGATGTGGGGCAGATTAACTTTGGCGATTTTTTGCGCGAGCTGATTGCCGATCTGGTTTATGCCCAGCGGCTTGACCGACGGCTTATCTGGCGGGTTGAGGCGGAAAATGTTTTTATCAGTGTGAGCACAGCCATTCCGTGCAGTTTGATTGCCAACGAACTGGCGACCAACGTACTCAAATATGCCTTTCCGGCAAACAGGCCCACTCCAACTGAAAAGAATGAAATGCGCGTAGCCTTTGGTTTAATCGCAAAAGAATACACGCTCACGGTTAGTGATAATGGCGTGGGGCTGCCGCCCGGCCTCGATTGGCAGAATTCAACCACGTTGGGCCTGCATCTGGTCAATCTTTTGGTCACCCATCAGCTCAAAGGCAGCCTTGAAGTAGAGGATGCCCGGCCCGGCACTGTATTTAAGATCAAATTTGCCGGGCTTTAATTTGAATGGATTAGCGGGAAATATCGACCCCATTGGCTTCGAGCAGCGCTTCCAGTTCGGCGGCGTTGGTGATGAGTTGATCGCCCCACTGGCTGAGCGCCAGCGCTGCCGTTAACGCCCCGTAGCGCAGCCCTTTGGCAAAATCCCCTTGCAGCCAGCCGTGCAGCACCCCGCCTACCATCGCGTCGCCGGCCCCAATCCGGTCAATAATGCCGACCTCGCGGGCCGGCTGGCGGTAAAACTGCCGCCGGTCCCAGCCAATTACCCCTTCGGCGGCCAGCGAGGTGATGATGTAGCTGGCCCCCGTCAGCCCGGCCAGTTTGCCCACAATCTCTTCCGGCGACCCCTCAAAGCCAAATAGCCGCCGGGCATCGCCCCGGCCGCAAAACAGCAGGTCAACCTGCTCAAAGAGGGGGACGACAATTTCAGCGGCCTCCTGCGGCGCCCACAGGCGGTGGCGGTAGTTCATATCAAAACTTACCGGCACGCCGGCGGCTTTGGCCCGCTGCACGGCCTCGATGATAATTTGCCGGAGCGACGGCGAGAGCGGCACCGTTAACCCCGACAGGTGGAGCAGGCGGGTATCGAGCAGATAATCCCAGTCAATCTGGCCGGGGGTGAGGTTGGTAAAGCAGGTGTTGGCCCGGTCGTAGTAAACCTGGGTGGCGCGGGGCGGCGCGGCGTACTCCACGTAGTAGGTAGCCACCCGGCCGGCCTCGGCCCACACCACCGCCGACAGATCCAGCCCGGCCAGCCGGTATTCGTTGCTCACGCGACGGCCCAGTGGGGTGTTGGGCAGGGCGCTCACCCAGCCGCAGCGCCAGCCCAGCCGGGCCAGCAGGCCGGCCACGTTGGCTTCGGTGCCGGCCACGTTTACGTCTAATTGAGTCACCTGTTCCAGCCGTTTGCCCGCCGGCACAGAATAGCGTAGTTGGCCTTCACCGATAGTGGTTACGTCAAATCGGGGCATTGAGTTCCCTCCGGGTATGTCTACTTTTCGCCGGTGGAAATGCCGCTGCTGGCGGCAAATGTGCCGTAGCGATGCTGGTAACGGTCAAAATTGGCGGCGATTTCGGCGGCGGGCAGTTCTTCAATCTGGCCAATCTGCATGGCCAGCCACACTGTTTTGGCAATGTCTTCTACCATAATAGCCGCTTTGAGCGCTTTTTGCACGGATTTGCCCACGGTAAAGACGCCGTGTTGTTTCATTAAAATGGCCGGCGAACTGCCAATGCAGCGCAAAATTTCCGCGCCAATTTCCTCGCCGCCAATCCGGGCGTAACCGCCGCAGGGTACCGGGCCGCCAAACTCGTCGGCCACGGCGGTGAGGCAGGCGGGAATGGGCTTGTTGACCGCGGCAAAGGCGGTGGCGTAGTTGGAGTGGGTGTGGACAATTCCCAGCACGTCGGGGCGGTGCTGGTACAGGTACAGGTGGCTGGCCGTATCTGACGAGGGGCCGAGTTCCGATTCAACTACGTTGCCGGCCAGATCAACCACCGACATATTGGCCGGGGTCAGCTCATCAAACAGCACCCCGCTGGGTTTGATGACCACCAGCCCGGTTGCGGGGTCGCGGCCGCTGACGTTGCCGCTGGTCCAGGTGACCAGCCCGTTGGCCGGCAGGGCCATGTTGGCCCGCCACACTTCTTCGCGCAACTTCTCAAGCATCATGCCAGCACCTCCTGAGCGATCAATCCGGCTTCGCACATTTTGTCAACCACCCACTCGCGGGATTGCTGCACAATCCGCATCGAGTCGGGCGAGTTGTCGTTCCACATTTCCAGCAGCACCGGGCCGCTAAAGTTCATATCGGCCAGTTTTTTGAAGGCGCCCACAAAGGGGACGGTGCCCTGCCCAAACGGCACGCGGCGCGGTTCGCCGGGGCGGGTATCTTTTACGTGGATGCCGACAATGTGGCCGCGGGCCAGTTCCAGCTCGGCGCACACGTCCAGACCGTGCTCGGCCAGGTTGCCAATATCGGGGTAAACCTGAAACCAGGGCGAATTGAAAGCCTCAACAAAAACCATCGCCTGCTTGATGGAGCTGACATCGTCGCCGTCCACGTTTTCCAGCGCCAGCATCACCCCGGCCTGGCTGGCCCATTCCAGCCCGCGCGCCAGCCCTTCCTGGTAGCGCCGCAGCGAGTCGCTGTTGTGGGGTTCGTAATAAACATAGTAGCCGGCCAGTTGAATAACCCGCACGCCGATGTCGGCGGCAAAATCGATGGCTTTACGCATAATATCGTAGGCTCGGCGGCGAATTTGTGGATTGGCGCTGCCCAGCGCGTATTTGCGGTGCCCGCTGAGGCACATGGTGATGATAGGCATGCCGGTGGTAGCGATGGCCTGCCGCAGGTCGGCCCGGTCCCGCGCCGACCAGTCGAGCCGGATGAGGCGATCGTCGCTCTCGTCAATGGAGATTTCCACAAAATCAAAGCCGGTATAGCGGGCCAGGGTCAGCCGCTCATGCCAGTCAACATTGAACGGCAGGGCTTTTTCATAAATGCCGATGGGTAATTTTTTGGTCATACGTCACCTTTTTCTAGCCCGCCAGCCGGGCCAGTGCCGCCTGAAATTCCTGCGCGGCGGCGGCCGGGTCGGCGGCTTTAACAATGGCCCGCCCGGCGATAAAAATGTAGACCGGCACGCCGGCAAACAGCGGAATATCGGCGGGGGTAACGCCGCCGGTCACGGTCACTTTAAAGCCCAACTCGGCCAGCCCGCGGATTTCGTCAAAATCACGCTCGCTCCAGGAAAGGTCGCCTTTGGCTTCGGCGTCGCGGCTGCGGTGGGTGATCACCTGTTTAATGCCCAACTCGCGCCACTGGCGGGCCATGGCCCACGTCCAGCCGTCGAGCAGTTCAATTTGCACCTCGCCGCCGTGTTTGCCGGCCTCTTTCTGCACCACTTCGGCGGTGGTCATGGTAGCCCCGCTGACCACGCTGACCCAGTTGGCCCCGGCTTCAAAGGCCATTTTGGAGATGATACTGCCGGCTTCGGCAATGCGGACATCGGCCAGGATGGTTTTTTGCGGGTACAGGCTGCGGATAATCCGCACGGCGTGCATGCCTTCAGACAGGCAGAGGATGGTGCCCACTTCAATCACGTCGATGTGCGGGTGCGCTTTTTGCAGCGGCCCCAACGCCGAGGGCAGATCGTAAGTATCAAGTGCGATTTGCAACAGTGGCTTGTTCATCATTCACCATTCGTCATTCGTCATTGATCATTCATAATTCATAATTCGTCATTCGTAATTGGTAATTCGTAATTGGTAATTCGTCATTGAGCTATCCCTTTACCGCGCCGGCGGTCAGCCCGGCGATAATCTGGCGCGCCGCCAAAAAGGTGATGATCAGCGGCGGCACCACCAAAATAGTGCCCATCGCGGTTACCAGCCCCCACTCCACGCCCTGTTCGGTGAGAAAGAGGGTGGTTTGCACCGGCAGGGTGCGGGTAAAGCGGTCGGTTAAAATGAGCGCCAGAATAAACTCGTTCCAGGCAATGCGAAAGGCAAAAATAGCGCCCACGGCAATGCCGCCGCGCATGAGCGGCAGCATAATCAAAAAGAACACCTGAAACGGATTGGCCCCATCAACAATGGCCGCTTCTTCCAGCTCCACCGGAATTTGGCGGATAAAACCGATGAGCAGCCAGATGACAAAGGGCAGGTTGAGGGCGGTGTAAAACAGGATCAGCCCGATACGGCCATCATCGATGCCCCACAGCCCCCACAGGGCAAAAATGGGTACGGCCAGCACTGCCGGCGGCACGGCACGAACAATCAGGGTGATTTGGGCCATCAGGCCGCGGCCGGGAAAACGCATCCGGGCCAGGCCATACGCGCCCATCCCCGCCGATAGCAGGGTGAGCACCGTGGCTCCCAGCCCCACCAGCACCGAGTTCCACAGGTAGCGGCTAAAGTTGTACTGGGTAAAAATCTTCTCGTAATTGGCCAGCGTGGGCGCAAAAATGAATTGCGGCGTGCTGGAGAGGATATCGACCTGGTATTTGAACGAGGTCATCACCATCACGGCGATGGGCACCAGCACCGTCAGCGACAGGACGGTCAGTACCACGTAGTAGAGTGCGGTTGAGTAATTCACCCTGGCGGCTTTGCGCGGCGCGGCGATGACTTTGGGCGTGGTCACAGTCAGTTGGTTCATCTTAAAAATCCGCCTTTTCTTTCAAGGGATTTTGGTACACCAGCACAATAACCGTGAAAATCAGGATAATCGTCATCAGCAGAGTGGCGATGGTGGAGGCGTAGCCCAACTGCTGGGCGGTGAAGGCGGTTTTGTAAATGTGCAGCGACAGGACCTCGGTGCTGAGGCCGGGGCCGCCGAAGGTCATGGTGTAGATCACTTCCAGAGCGCGGAACACATCGATGATGCGCAGCAGCAGCGTCACCATCAAAATCGTGCGGATCATGGGCAGTTTCACGTAAAAGATAATCTGAAACCAGTTGGCCCCATCAATCACCGCGGCCTCGGTCACGTCGCTGGGCAGGCTTTGCAGCCCGGCCAGAATGATGATGAAAATGAAGGGTGTCCACTGCCAGATGTCGGTGATGATAATGGAAGGCAGGGCCAGTTCCGGGCTGGCCAGCCACAGTTGGCGGGTAAAGCCCAGCGGCTGCAAAAAGGGCAGCGCCTGGCCAATGGACTCCAGAAAGTAGTTGATCAGGCCGATGCGGGCATCGTACAGGTAGCGCCAGATGAGACCGACCGCCACCGGCGAGACCATCAGCGGCAGGATGAAAATGGTGCGGAAAATGGCCGCGCCCCGGATGGGTTTTTCCAGCAGAAAGGCCAGCGCCGTGCCCAGCACCATTTCGGTTACCAGCACCCAAAAGGTGAAGCGCAGCGTTACCCACAGCGATTCGCGCACGGCGCCATCGCTCCACATGCGCCGGTAGGCGTCAAGGCCAATAAAATCTTTGCTGTCCCAGGGCGTGCCCATCGACCAGTTGAAAAAACTGAGTTCGACGGCGTTATACAGCGGCACAATCAGCCCCAGCAGCAGCACAGCCATCGCCGGGAAGAGAAAAATGTAGGCGATATAAACTCGCGGGTTTTTTAAGGCTTGCAGCATTGCAATTCTCCTTTGGGAGAAGCGGGCGGGCCATTTGGCCCGCCCGCTGTACGGATTAGACCAGGCCGTGTTCAACTACCGGGCATATTCCGTGGTGGCGTAGTAACCGGAACGG
>CAYOXS010000082.1:11642-19134 GCA_964407935.1 uncultured Caldilineaceae bacterium | reverse complement strand
TGACCAGCGGGTACGTCCGCGCCAGCGCCGCCGATTCGCGCATCAAATCGCCGGTCACGCTGAACGGCGAACAGGGGGCCAGCCCAATGCGCAGCATCGACAACGGTTCGGGATCGTGAAAGGTTTCAATGGCCCGCACGCAATCTTTGAGAATGTCCTCCTCGGTGTCACACACCCGGTCCGGCGGCAGGCCGCCTTTGCTTTCGCCCAGACTCATGCTGCCGCGGGTGGGGTGAAAACGCACGCCAATTTCCTGCGCGGCGCGGATTTCGTCATCAATTTTGCTGCCGTTGGGGTAGAGGTACAGGTGGTCGGCCACGGTGGTGCAGCCACTCAGCACCAACTCGCTGATGCCGACTTTGGCGCTCACGTACACGGCTTCGGGAGTCATTTCGGCCCAGATGGGGTACAGGAATTTGAGCCAGTCAAACAGGATTTTGCCGTCGCCGGTGCCGATGGTGCGGGTGAGCGTTTGGTACAGGTGATGGTGACAGTTGACCAGCCCCGGCGTTACCACGCAGCCGGTGGCGTCAATCACGGTGTCGATGGCCGTGCCGGGGCGACGCTGCGCCAGCCAGGCCTCGGCCTGAGTGGTGGGGCCAACCCACTCAATTTGATTATTTTCGATAAAGAGCGCGCCGTTGGCAATTTCGCGGCGAGTCTCGTCCATTGTGGCTAAAACAAGTGCGTTTTTCAGTAAGAGTGTGGGCATGAGTTATTTCCTCGTTGAAATGAGTATTCTTTTCGGCTGCACGCAGCGCTATTCTTCCCTCACTGCCGGCGTGGCGGCTTCGACGGCCGGTTCAACCTCTTTGATGATTCGCTCGCGGTAAGTCTGGTAATCGGGCAGAATGCGCTGGTACGGCTCATTCATCAGTTGCGATGAAAACATAAAATCGGCCGAGGAACGGTTGCAGGCAATCGGAATATTCCAGACCACCGCCAGCCGCAGCAGCGCCTTCACGTCGGGGTCGTGCGGCTGCGGTTCCAGTGGATCCCAGAAAAAGATGACAAAATCGATTTCACCCTCGGCGATTTTAGCCCCAATTTGCTGGTCGCCGCCGAGCGGGCCGCTTTGCAGTTTGACCACCGGAATGCCCAAAACCTGTTCCATAAGTTTGCCGGTGGTGCCGGTAGCCAGCAGCGTGTGCTGGGCCAGGACATCACGGTTGAATTTAGCCCATTCGATGAGATGTTGTTTTTTGTGGTCGTGGGCAATCAACGCAATCCGTTTTCTTGGCCCCAATGTTAATGTTTCGTGTTCCATTTGAGTTTTTTCCTCCCTCAAAAATAGGATTCAGGAGTCAGGGATTAGGGGTTAGGGAGTTCCTGCCCCGGCTCTTAAAATTTTGCTACCGGAGTCCAAAACTGCAGTTTTGGACTCCATTTTCACCTGTGTCAGGCACATTGCTACCGGTTGACTCTACTTCCGGCCGCGGCGAAAGACAAACCAGCCCAGCGCGCTGACCAGCGCCAGCAGCGACCCCAGCAAAATGGCCGGGCCAAAATTTCGTCGCCGCACCGAGGGTTGATTGTGCGGCCTGCCGCCCAATTCGGCAACTTTAGCCTGCAACGCCTGGGCAATACGCGCCGCCGGGTTGTCACCCTCACCCTGCGCCGCCAACTCGAGGGGGTCACACGGCGGGCCAAACGTAATGGTCACCGGCTTAAATTTGGGCAGCGAAGCCTGCACCGGCATGGCTGCGGCGGTGCCAAAAAGATAAACCGGCACTACCGGCACTGGCTGCTGTTCCAGAATTATGCCTATTCCTTCGCGGAAAGGCAACATAGCGCCCGTGGTGGTGATCCGGCCTTCGGGGAACCAAACCAGATTGCGGCCGCGTTGCAGCGCCGCCGTGGCCAGCGCCAAATTTTTAACGCCGCTGCCGCCCCCCTGCCGGTCGATGGGCAGTACCCGCGCCAGCCGGCTCACCAGCCGGAACAGCGGATTGGTCAGCATAATATCGGCGGCGCCGGCCCAGTGAGTTTGGGCAATCACCGCCAGCGGCAGCGCCGCGGCAATCATCGGCGCATCGAGCATGCTGGCGTGGTTGGGGGTGAGCACAAAGTTGGCCGGCCGGGGCAGATTTTCCAGCCCGTAAACGCGCACGCCAAACAGCAGTCGAGCCAGATTTTGGTACACAAAAAACAGCACAGACGCGATTCGCGCCCGGAACGGCCCCGGCGGTGCCAGCCACTCTTTTTGCCCGGCAGACAACAGCGATTCCGGGTTGGCCAGTGAGGTGACCGGCTCCTGTTCGCGCTCGGCGGCGGCCCGCACCTCAACCAGCAAATCGCGCACCGTGGTAATCCGGCCGATGGCCTCATCGCTCAACTCCGCGCCGGTCAGCTCGCTGACTTGCAGGCTGAGCGTCAGCCACTCCAGCGAATCGACGCCCAGTTCAAGCTGCGGGCTGGTGTCGGGGGTGAGCCGTTTGTCGGCGTAGCGCTCGGCCAGCCAGCCCCACACCTGCCCGGCCGCCGGGTGGGCCAGCAGCGCCCGATCCTTTTCGGCCATATCGGCAATAGCCAGCGGGCCGGTGGCCTCGGTGTTGGCTTGCAGCGTGCCCTGTTTGGCCTGGGTGTAATACTCCTCCAGCAAATGCCGGCGGATTTTGCCGATGTTGGTGCGAGGCAGCGGCGCTTCGGTAATGGCGTAATCGGAAATGCGCTGGTAGGACGAAACCGCCTGCAGTCGCTCGGTCACGGCTTCGCGGATGGCCTGATTCACGTCGCCGTTGCGCAGCCGGTTAACGGCCTCCAGTTCCGGCACAATCAGCGCCACCAGTTGGTTGTTGCGATACAAAATCCCGATTTCGCGGATAAATTCGTTTTGCTCGTACACGTCTTCCAGCGGATCGGGCTGAATTTTTTTGCCGCCTTCCAGCACAATCAGCGTTGAGGCCCGGCCATCGATGTACAGGTAACCATCGTCATCAAAATAACCCAGGTCGCCGGTGCGAAACCAGCCATCGTCGGTGAAAACCTGGCCGGTTTCGGCGGGCAGGTGGCGGTAACCGGCAAAAACGCTCACGCCGCGAGCCTGAATTTCGCCCTGTTTGGGCGAACCGCCATCGGCCTGTTCCGTTTCAGTTTTGGCCAGCGGCACAATGCGGAGGTCGATGCCCGGCAGGGGCCGGCCCGCGCTGGCCAGCCGGGGCGCGGTGGGACCGGGCAAATTCATGGTCAGCATTGGCGAGGTTTCGGTGAGGCCGTAGCCGATGGCCACGTTCCAGCCAAAGCCCTCCAGCTTCCAGGCCAGTTCCGGGTCCAACGCTGAGCCGCCCGACGCGAGCAGCCGCACCTGCGGACCAATCCGGGCGCGGAGCGGCTTGAATAGCGTTTGGCCCAGTTGCCAGCCAAAACGCCGCCGGGCGTTAATACTGGTCGCCAGCAGCTTGTTGAACGCGGCGGCAAAAAGCTTGCCCCGGCCGTTGATTTGGGCCTCGATGCCGTTGTACACGGCCCGGTAAACACGCGGCACGCCAATGATAATGGTGACGCGGCCTTCGGCCAGGGCGCGGACAATCTGCGGGCCGGTGAGCGATTGGGGCAGGATGATGGGCAGGCCAAAGGCCAGCGGCGTCAGCGTGCCCACAGTAAAGGGGTAAACGTGGTACATTGGCAGGGGCAGTAAAATGCGGTCGCCGGGGGTAACCAATTGGGCCTGCTCCACCGACTGCAACTGGAAGGTTAAATTTCGATGGGTCAGCGGCACGCCTTTGGGCACGCCGGTAGTGCCGGAAGTGTAAAACAACGTGGCCGGCTCGTTGGGGCCAATCGCGGGCAGCGGCGCGGCCCCGGTTGACAGCAGTACCCGCCAGCTCCGGGCATCGTCCGGCGGCACATCAAACAGAATTGGGCGGGGGCGGGTATCCAGTGCAAGCTGGCCCAGGCGGTTGAGAAAATCGGTGGTAGTAAAAATGAAGCGCGCCCGACAGTCGTTCAGCACCCGGGCCAGGGCATCGGGCCGCAGTTGGGTGTCCAGCGGTGAAACGGCCGCCCCGGCGCTGACCACAGCCAGCGCGGCCACCACCCATTCGGGGCGGTTGTGGGCCAGGATCGGCACAAACTCGCCCGGTTTCAGGCCAGCTTCTATCAACCCCCGGGCCAACTGCCGGGCGGTGTGGGCCACCTGGGCGCAAGTCCAGCGGGTTACTCCCTCCCGTTCCATTTGCAGGATACATTCTTTGTCACCCCAGGAGTCCAGCCGCTCAACCAGAGCCTGGAGGGTGTCCAGATTTTTCATGTTGGGCCTCGCTTCTGCCGAATTTGGCGCTGTAAACATGGTAGTGAGTCTTGGGCATAACTACCAATTTTACCCACACTTTTAGTCAAAATAACCCATAAAACGGCTGCAAGCAGTAAGTTTCCCTTATAGATAGTGACATTTGTTATAAGGAATATGTGACAAATGTCACTTATCAATTTACGCACACCCCCCTATAATTAAGGAGAAATTTAGCAGAAAACTCCGATGCCACTAAAGTTGCCGGCTTTTCTGCCGATAAACCAATAGATCGACCACTACCTCGTTTTCCCTGTATTCTGTTCCACGTTCACCTGCAATTTGCCCTACGTTTGATCAAGACCTTGGATATTCGCCGGCTTTGAGACAACTCAGATTTACAGTTTCAACCGACAAATAAATATACGTTACCAGGAGAGTAACCCCATGCCAATGCCAAAAAGCCCCGAGAGAGAAATTCCGCCGCCAACAGGATCACGCCAACAGAAACTGGCCGCCAAACGACAAAAAAGGGTTATCCCCAACAAATTTGCCGGACTTGCCGCATTTTTGATTCTGGTCATTGGGCTGGTAAATTTTGCATCCGTGTCTGCGCTGCAAGCCTTTGCTTTCAACGCAGAACAGCCGGCTGTGAGCCAAACCGAGGCCGGGTTTGCCGGCCGCGTTGATGACCCCTACCCGCTGCCAGAAATAACCGTTACCCCCACCATTGAAGCGCACTTTTCATTCCGGCCGCCGGCCACACCCGAACCCGCCGCCCCGGCCATCAATCCCGCTCCGGTGGTTGTAGAAGCGCCGGTCGCTGAAACCGAGCCGGTGACCGCCCCCGTTGCAACAGGCCCGCTGGCCGGCCAGCCCATTCAACATGTGATCATCATCTCGGTAGACGGTATGCGCCCCGATGCGATGGAACTGGCCGTTACTCCCAACATCGACAAATTAATGGCCACCGGCGCTTACAGCCGGAGCGCCCAAACCGTGTGCAACAGCATCACCCTGATAAGCCACGCCTCCATGTTGAGCGGGGTGCTCCCCGAAAAGCATGGGATTGTGTGGGGCGTACCGTACATTGGCTGGCCGGGCATGGCCAGCCCCACCCTGTTTAACCTTGCCCACGAAGCCGGGTTGAGCACCGGCATGGCTTTTGGTAAGAACAAATTAAATTATCTGGTGTTTAACAACTCGGTTGATCACCTTTTTGGCGAAGATGCTCACGACCCGGATGTGCGCGATCACGCGCTTGAAATTATTGAAGAGGGCCTGCCCAACGTGCTGTTTGTTCACCTGCCAGATACCGACCGTGTTGGTCACGCTTACGGCTGGATGTCTGAAAATCAGTTGTACGCCATCCAATACGCCGATGGCATCATTGGCGAGATTGTGACCGCGCTGGAAGAAAACAACTACATGGACACCACCCTGATCATCATCACCGCCGACCACGGCGGCCACGGCTTTACTCACGGCGACGACAACCCGGAAGACCGAACCATTCCGTGGCTGGCGGCCGGCCCCGGCGTACCGCAGGGGGTTATCCTGTCCAGCCCAATCAGCACCATGGACACCGCCGCGACCACGTTGCACGCCCTTGGCCTGTCAATTCCCGACTACTGGGTAGGTAAACCCGTTTTAGAAATTTTCCAATAATCCATCTCCCAACTTCCCCCCACCCTTACCTGGCCGAGTAACTTCGGCCAGGTATTTTTTTGTCAATTCTCCGGCGGCGGCGAGGCGCTGCCCGTAACCGCCAGCAGCAAGGCCACTCCAACTACCCCGGTGAGCAGCGCCACAAACGCCGCCCAGTGAAACCGTTCGTAAACCAGCCCGGGCAGATACGACCCCAGCACTCCGCCGCCATAATACGCCGACAAATACACGCCGTTAATGATGCCCCGGCTGCCGGTAGCCAGCCGGTTGAGCCAGCCCGTCGCCGTGGCATGCACCAAAAACATTGCGCCGCAAAACACAAACAGCAGGCCAAACAGCTCCCAGCCGCCGGCAAAAGCCGTGGCCGGCACAACCGCCAGATAGACCGCGATGCCCAATTGTAGCGTCCGCCGCTCGCCGCCCAGCCGGCCAATAATCCGGCCCGACCCCAACGCGGTCAGCAAACCTGCCAGATAACCGGTGTAAATCAGCCCGGCCAGCAACTCCGATGGCCGGCCCCACAGTTCGGCCAGGCGAAACGGGATAAAATTCATCATCGCCGCAAATACAAAAAACATGCAAAAAATAATGGCGTATACCCGCAGATACGGCCCCACCCGCAACGCCTCGAGCAACTGCCGGGGCGTGGGCCGCGCGCCAAAGATCAACGCATCGGTTTTGGCCCGGCTGAGCAGTAATACCATTATCAGCAGCGCCGCCCCCAGAAAAATAAAAAAGACATGCCACTCAAAAAATGTGGCGCTCACCCCGGATAGCAGCCGCCCCAGATAGCCGCCCAAAATTGTGGCCGCAATATAGGCCGACATCAACCGCTGCAAGCGATACCCCTGCGCCTGCGCCGAAAGATAAGTCATCAGCGAGGTGAGCACCGCCGGCAGCATTAACCCCTGCACCAGCCGCAGCCCCAACAGCCAGCCAAAAGCGCCGGCCAGCCCAAACGCCAATGTCGATACGGCCAGCACCAGCAGCGATAATCGCAGCAGCCGCATAGCCGGCACCGCTTCCAATACGTAGCCATAGGTGATTGGCGCCAGGCTCAGCGGCACCATCACCACTGTTACCAGCAGCGCCGCCTGCGGCCGGCTTACGCCGTAAATCTGGGCCAGCATTGGCAGCAGCGGCTGCGGCCCGTAAATCACAAAAAAAGTTAAAACGGTAACAATGAAGATAAGAGGCATCGGTTATTGTGACATTTGTCACGAAATTAGTTACATTTATCACTATTTTTTCGGGTTGGATGCGGTATAATAGAAATATACTCGTTGAATTTTCGCTGTCTACACCGTGCGCCGACACCTGCGCCCATTTCCTCATCCAACAGAAGTTTATCTACTACAGCTTCCACAAGCCGAATCACTCGCCCAATTGATGCCCGTCTCCCCACTACGATAACAATGATGTTCGTAGGGTTTTAATTTTCTGCCATACAGATGAATGTCAGGAGAACATTATGACACCCAGGGAGATGACGTTTTACGAAGTCCTCAGGATGGTGGACTTATTTAGCGAACTGGAGCCGCCGCAGTTACGCAAAGTCGCCAAAATCACCACTCAACTTGAATTTGCCCCGGATGA
>CAYOXS010000082.1:0-11542 GCA_964407935.1 uncultured Caldilineaceae bacterium | reverse complement strand
CGGGCCTTGATGAACTGCGTTATTCAGGTAATGGCCGAACGCCTGTACGCCACCCGGGAAGGGCTGGCGCGGCGGAGTTCAAGTTAAAGGATAACGGGCATGATGTCAAACCACGCATCACCGTTAGAAGCCATCAGCGCCAGCGAAGCCCAATTGCGCCACCGGGTTGAAGAGGCGCAGCGCCGGGCGGAAGCCGACCTAACCGCGGCGCGCAGCCGGGCGCAGGCCGCGCTGGCCCAGGCCACCGCGCAGGCCAAAGCCGAAGCCGACCAGCTCTACGAAGAGGGACTGGCCCAGGCCCGGCGCGAAGCCGAGGCCATTGTCGCCGCCGCCCGCGCCGAGGCCGCCGCCCTGCGTCAGCAGGCCCAAGGCGGCCAGGCTACCGCCATTGAGCGGCTGGTAATGCTGGTGCTGACCACAAACTCAACACCGCCGGCGGTATAATTGCCCCCGGCTAGCCATTTTAGGGTCCAGTTATGCTTCTTTCAATGGCGAAAGTGCAAATTATTGGCACTAAATCGCGCCGGCCACAAACCGTGCAAACACTGCACCGGCTGGGCGTGGTTCACATTATTGACTGGCGCGACGAGACCACGCCGCGCGGCATGTTGGAAGAGGACGCGCTGCAACTCCGCGAAAATCTGGCTTACCTGCTCACTCAGGTTCAGGCCATTTTGGGCACACTGCCCAACCTCAACCTGCCGCTGCCGGCCCAATATGATGAGGCTTCGGCCCGGCCGGCCGACTGGCTGCTGAATGAGGTTAAAACCGGTCTGGCCGAAGTTGAGCCGCAGGCCCAGGCGCTGGCCCGGCAGCGGGCGCAGTTGGAAGAGCGATTCAGTTCGCTGCCCCGCTACGAAGCCTCTTTACGGCGGCTGGTACCGCTGGTTCCGGCGCTGGTCGATTTGGAGCAGTTTACCATCACCGCCATCTGGGTTGAGCGCCGCTCACAGGAACTGCTGGCCTCGATCACCCGCCAGTTGGAAGAACTCACCGAAGGCCAGTGCGAAACCATCTCCGGCGAGGTCGATAGCGACCTGCTGGCGGCGGTGCTGGTTTTCCCCAAAAAGCACGCCGAGACCGTGGGAAAACTGCTGGGGCAGGAAAACATTAGCCGGGTGCGCCTGCCCAGCGAATTTTCCGGTCAGCCGCTCAACCAGGTGTTAACCGAAATTTGGCGGCAGCTTGAAGAAATTCCCCGCCAGATTGAGGCCATCGCCAACGAGCAGGAGCAGGTGGCCCACCAATGGCAGCCCCGGCTGCTGATGTGGCAGGCGCTACTCCGCGACCGATTGGCCCAAATTGACGTTTGCACCCGGCTGGGCCACACCGATTACACCTTTGTGCTCGAAGGCTGGATTCCCCAGGGCCGGGTGGCGGAATTAACCGCTGCCCTGGCCAAAACCGTGGGCGACGAAGTGCTGGTTAACGTGCTGCCCCTCTCCCCCGCTGAAAAAGAGGCCGCCCCGGTAGCCTTTGACAACCCGGCGTTTATCAAACCGTTTGAACCGCTGGTCGGCTTGCTGGCGCTGCCCAAATCCGGCGGCATCGATCCCACCCCGCTGATGGCCGTATTTATGCCCATTTTCTTTGGCATGATCCTGGGCGACGTGGCCTATGGGGCCATCATTTTAGCTCTGGCGCTCTATTTCCGGCATCGGTTTAAATACCGCGATACGCTCCGCAGCCTCACCGAAGTGCTGCTCATCGGCTCGGTGTGGGGCATTTTCTTTGGCTTTCTGTTTGGCGAATTTTTTGGCACGCTGGGTGAAGCGGTGGGGCTGCACCCGCTCTGGTTTGACCGCGGCCACGATGTTGAAAGCCTGCTGCTGCTGACCATTGGCATTGGCGCGGGCCACATTGTATTGGGGCTGAGTTTGGGCGTGTGGGAAGCCGTGCGTTTGAAAAACCGCCACAAATTGCTGGAGCGGAGCGCGATGCTGCTGGTGCTGATGGCGCTGTTCTTGATGGTGGCCATTTTAACCGGCTACCTGCCCAAATCTTTCTTTAGCCCGGCTTCGGCGCTGCTGGTGGTGGCGCTGGCCGTGTTGATTTACAGTATGGGCAAGATTGGCTTGTTTTTGGGGCCGCTGGAAGTAATTGAAACCGTGGGCAATATTTTATCCTATTTGCGGATTGCAGCCATCGGCCTGTCGTCCATTTACCTGGCCCAGGTAGCCAACGAGCTGGCCGGTTTTGTGGGCAACGTGGTGGTGGGGGTAATCATTGCCGTGCTGTTTCACACGCTCAACGTGGCGCTGGGCGCGTTTAGCCCCACTATTCAAGCGCTGCGGTTACATTATGTGGAATTTTTTAGCAAGTTTTACGAAGGCGGCGGCCAGCCGTTCCGCCCCTTCCGAAGGTCGATGTAGGGATTTACGATTTTGGATTTTGGATTTACGAAATCATTCGCAATTCGCAAATCGCTTGTTTTGGACTCCGGTCACAATTTTTTAGAGTCAGGGCAGGAATCCCCTAACTCCTAATTCCTGACTCCTGATCCCTGACTCCTGAATCCTATTTTCAAAGGAGGACATCTTATGGACGCAGTTGGATTAATGGCTATTGGCGCGGGGCTGGCCGTGGGGCTGGCCGGCATCGGTACCGGTTTTGCCCAGGGACACATTGGCTCGGCCGGCATGGGGGTTGTCGCCGAAAAACCGGAAATGATCGGCACGGTTATTTTGCTCATCGCCATCCCGGAAACCGTCTTGATTTTGGGCTTTGCCGTGGCGGCGATGATTATTTTGCTGCTGGGATAACCGCCTATGCCACTCGACGCAATTTTGCGCGCGCTCGACGCCGAAGCCGAGCGGCAGGTGGCGGCCATCAGCCAGGCCGCCCAGGCCGACATTGCCCGGATTGAGGCCGAAACCGAGACCCGGGCCAACGTAATCCGCCAGCAGCAGCGGGCCGCTATCCAAACGCCGCTCAAAGCCGAACAGGCGCGGCTGCTCAACCAGGCCAAATTGCAGGCGCTGCAAATGGTGCTGGGCACCCGCGAGGAGCTGATTTCTGACGTACTGGAAAATGTGGCCAAACAACTGGCCGATTTCAGCCAATCGCCCGATTACGCCGATTTTTTAAGGCGGCTGGCGCAGGAAACCACTACCGCCATCGGGCCGGGCCAACCGTTGTGCCTGCGCGTCAAACAATCAGACGTGGAGTTGATGCGACGCACGGTGCGGGAATTGGGCCTGCCGGCCAACGTTGAGGCCGATCTTGAAGACGAAAGCACCACCTGGAACAGCGGGTTGGGGGGGTTGATCGCCCTCACCGGTGACGAGCGGATTGGCGTGGTCAACACCCTTGAAATGCGGCTGCAGCGGGCGGCAGAACAGCATCGGGCCAAAATTGCCGCCTGGCTGTTTGAGCCGCCGGCAGAGGAATAAGCCGTGCCGCACGGATATGGCTACGGAAATGCGCGGCTGCGGGCCATGCGCAGCAAACTGCTCACCCCGGCCGATTACGACGCGCTGCTGGCCAAAACCTCGGTTGAGGATTTGATTGCCGCGCTGAGCAAAACGCCCTATCAGGCCCACATTGAGGCGGCGCTGCTGCGGGTGGGCAAAGATCGCTGCGTTATTGAGGCGGTCCGGCTCAATCTGGCGCACACGCTGGATAAAATTCGCCACTTTTTTGAAGGCGAACCGCGGGAGCTGCTCGACCTGCTGCTGCGCAAGTGGGACCGGCACAACGTGCTGGCCATTTTGCGCGGCCAAAGCCACGAGCTTTCGGCGGGGCAAATGATGGCCGCGGTCGTGCCGGCCGGTCAATTTGATGAAGCGGCGCTGCAGGAATTGGCCCGCCAGCCCGGGCTGCGGGCGGCCATCGATTTGATGACAACATGGTCGCTGCCCTACGCCGGCCCGCTACGCGAGGCGCAAGCGCGGCTGGGAGCCATCCCCCGGCTGGACCAGTTGGAGCTGGCGCTCAACCAGTTTCACTATCACACCCTGCTCCGGGCGCTGGGTGGCGGCGACGCCAACCACCGGCTGCTGCGCGAGCACGTGCAAACCGAGATCGACCTGGTTAACCTGCGCACCCTGCTGCGGCTCAGCCGGCTGCCGGGTGTCGATGTACTGGTTAAACAGCGCTACCAGTCCACCGATATGCGGCCGCTGTTTGTGGAACCGGGCGGTTTTTTGGCCGTGCCGCAGTTAATGGAGCTGACCACCGGCGGCGGGGTTGAAAATGTAATCCGCAGCCTGCACGATTCGCGCTACGGGCCGGCGTTGCAGGCCGGTTTTGAGCGCTATCAGGGCAATCTGACCGCGCTGGAACGAGAGCTGGAGCGCTGGCAGGCCACGGAAAACGTGGCCATGTTTAGCCGCAACCCGCTCAGTATGGCCATTCCGCTGGGGTTTTTGGGCTGCAAAGAGGTGGAAGCGGCCAATGTGCGGTTGATTGCTCAGGCGGTGGCGCTGGATTTAAAGCGCGACTCCATCAAACAGGAATTGATCTGATATGGGCCAACTGATTGTGATTACCACGCCAGATTTAGCGCCCGGCTTTCAACTGGCCGGGGTAGAAACCTTTGCCGTGGAAACGGTTGAGGCCGCCGAAACCACCCTGCGCAAGCTGCTCGACGACCGGGATACCAGCCTGATTATTGTGCGGCGGGCGCTGCTGCAGGCCATGCCGCCCCAACTGCAGCGGCGGCTGGCGCGCAGCGTGCAGCCGGTGGTGATGCCCATTGCCGGCCGGCCGATCAACCTGCCCGGCAAAGAATATCGCGGCCACCTCACCGACATCATTCGCCGCACCGTTGGTTTTCACATTGAATTTGGCACGCCCGGCTCGGCGGCCAAATAAGCTACGGACAGAACCTATGAAACAACCCCAACATGGCACACTTGTAAGAATTGCCGGCCCGGTGGTCGTGGCCGAAAATCTGCCCCAGGTAAGCATGTACGATGTTGTTCACGTCGGCCACATGCAACTGGTGGGCGAGGTCATCCGCCTGGCTAATTCGCTGGTTACCATTCAGGTGTACGAGGACACCGGCGGGCTGCGCGTGGGCGAACCGGTCTTTGCCAGCGGTTCGCCGTTTATGGTTGAACTGGGGCCGGGGCTGTTGGGCGCAATTTTTGATGGCGTCCAGCGGCCGCTGCCCCTCCTGCGGCAGCAGCAGGGCGATTACATTACCCGCGGCGGCACCGCGCCCGCGCTCAACCGTCAAAAACGATGGCGTTTTGAGCCGCGAGTTGATGTTGGCGCTACGGTGATGGGCGGCGACATGCTCGGCGTGGTGCCGGAAACGCCGCACCTTGAGCACCGCATTTTGGTTCCGCCGGATGTCAGCGGCGAAATTGAGCGCATCGAGGCCGGCGAATTTACCGTGGAAGAGACCGTGGCCGTTATCCGCGAAGAAACCCGGAGCCGCACTAAACGCTGGGACATCTCGCTGCTGCAGCGCTGGCCCACTCGCCACGGCCGCCCCCACTGGGGCAAACTGGACCCCACCGATCCCCTGCTCACCGGCCAGCGCGTGCTCGACACCTTTTTCCCCATCGCCAAAGGCGGCTCGGCCATTATTCCCGGCGGTTTTGGCACCGGCAAAACCGTGCTGGAGCACACCCTCTCCAAATGGTCAGACGCCGACGTGATTGTGTACGTGGGCTGCGGCGAGCGCGGCAACGAAATGACCGACGTACTGGAAGAATTCCCCAAACTGGAAGACCCGCACACCGGCGGCCGGCTGATGGACCGGACGGTGCTGATTGCCAACACCTCCAACATGCCGGTGGCCGCCCGCGAAGCCAGCATTTACACCGGCATCACCATCGCTGAATATTTTAGGGATATGGGCTACCACGTGGCCCTGATGGCCGATTCAACCTCGCGTTGGGGCGAGGCGCTGCGCGAAGTTTCGGGCCGGCTGGAAGAAATGCCCGGCGAAGAGGGCTACCCGGCCTACCTGCTCAGCCGGCTGGCCGAATTTTACGAGCGCGGCGGTCGGGTAAAATGCACCGGCCAAAACGGCTACACCGGCTCGGTCACGCTCATCGGCGCGGTTTCGCCGCCGGGCGGCGACTTTTCTGAGCCGATGACCCAAAACTCGCTGCGGGTGACCGGCGCGTTTTGGGCGCTCGATACCCGGCTGGCCCACCAGCGCCACTACCCGGCCATCAACTGGACGCTCAGTTATTCGCTCTACCCGCTCAGCGACTGGTTTTCCCGACAGGTGGCCGAAGATTGGCCCGACCAATGCCAGCAGGCGCGCGCCCTGCTCCAACGTGAAACCGAGCTGGAAGAAATTGTGCAGTTAGTGGGGGCCGACTCGCTGGCCGAAAGCGAACGGGCCGAACTGGCGCTCGGCCGGGTGCTGCGCGAGGACTTTTTGCAGCAGTCATCCTTTAGCGACGACGCCTTTTGCCCGCTGGAAAAAACTTACTGGATGCTCAAGGTTGTGCTGGCCTACTACCGGCAGGTAACGGCCGCGCTCAAACGCGGGTTGTCGCTGGAACAGGCCCTGGTGCCGGCGCTGCTCGATCAAATTGCGCGGGCGCGGGAGTGGCCGCCGGAGAGCGCGCCGGCGCAGGCTCAGGCGCTGATTGAGCAAATCGAATCGGCGTTTGAGGAGAAGTAATCAATGACTCAACCATTATTTGCCATCGACTACCGCACCCTGTCCTATATTTCCGGGCCGCTGGTCTTTATTGAAGATGTGCACGGCATCGGCTACAGCGAAATTGTCGAACTGCGCGGCGGTGACGGCCAGATCAGAGTGGGGCAGGTGCTGGAGGTGACTCGCGGCCGGGCGGTGGTGCAGGTTTTTGAAGGGACGCACGGGCTTGACCTGCGGCAAACCAAGGCCCGCTTCACCGGCGAAGTGGCCCGGCTGGATGTCTCGCTGGAGATGCTCGGCCGCACTTTTAGCGGCTCCGGCCTGCCCATCGACGGCGGGCCGCCAATTGTGCCGGAAATGCGGCTCGATATCAACGGCCAGCCGATCAACCCGTGGGCGCGCGATCACCCCTCGGAATTTATCCAAACCGGCATCTCGGCCATTGACGGGCTGAACACGCTGGTGCGCGGCCAAAAGCTGCCCATCTTTTCCGGCTTTGGCCTGCCCGGCGGCGAGCTGGCCGCCCAGATTGCCACCCAGGCCGAGGTGCGCGGCAGCGGCGAAGAATTTGCCGTGGTTTTTGCGGCCATCGGCATTCCCCACCACGAAGCGGCCATCTTTCGACGCAGCTTTGAGGCCAGCGGCACGCTGGAACGCACGGTGCTGTTTATGAACCTGGCCAACGATCCCACCATCGAGCGGATCATCGCTCCCCGCGTGGCGCTGACCACCGCTGAATACCTGGCTTTTGAACACGGCCGCCACGTGCTGGTGATCATCACCGATATGACCAACTACGCCGAAGCCCTGCGCGAAGTTTCGGCGGCGCGAGAAGAAGTTCCCGGCCGGCGCGGCTACCCCGGCTACCTGTACACTGATTTGGCCTCGCTATACGAAAGGGCGGGCCGGATCAAAGAGCGGCCCGGCTCGATTACCCAATTGCTGATCCTGACTATGCCCGATGACGACATCACCCACCCCATCCCCGATCTGACCGGCTACATCACCGAAGGCCAGATTGTGCTCTCGCGCGAACTGCACCGCAAAGGCGTTTACCCGCCCATCGACCCGCTGCCCTGCCTGTCGCGGCTGATGAACGCTGGCATTGGCCCCAACCGCACCCGCGCCGACCATCGCCAGGTGGCCGATCAGCTTTACGCCTTTTACGCGCAGGGACGCAATTTGCGGCGGCTGGTAGCCATCGTTGGCGAGGCCGGCCTGTCGGAGGAGGACCGGCGCTACCTGAAATTCGCCGAGCACTTTGAGCAGCAATTTATTCATCAGGGGCACACCAACCGCACGCTGGAGGAAACGTTTGAACGGGCGTGGTCGCTGCTGGGGAGCATCCCCCGCCGCGAATTGAAGCGCATCAAAACCGAGTTCATCGACCAGCACTACCCGGCCAGCGAAAAAATTGAGTAGGGGCGCTTCGCGAAGCGCCCCTACCACACTCGCCACTTGCAACACCCCAATTCGCTGACTCGCTCGTTTTGGAGGCACATTTATGGAACAAGTGAAGGCCACCCGGGCCGAGCTGCTCCAAAAAAAGACCCAGATTTCGCTGGCGCGACAGGGCCGGGATTTGCTCAAAGAGAAACGCAACGCGCTGATGCGCGAATTGATGCGCACCGCCGAACAGGCCATCCAGCGCGGCGAAGAGCTGGAACGGCGCGTGGGCCAGGCCGATGCCGCACTAGCCATTGCCGAAGCCATTGACGGGCCGGAGGCAGTCCAGTCGGCGGCGCTGGCGGCGCGGGGGCAGTTGGCGCTGGATGTCCGTGCCGTCAATTTGATGGGCGTTTCAGTGCCGCGCATTGAGCAAAAGAGCGTGGCCCGCGGCCCGCTTGACCGCGGCTACAGCCTGCCGGCAGTGTCCAGCCGGATCGAAGCCACGGCCGAGGCCTTTGAAATTTTGATCGATCTGGTAATTGAGCTGGCCGAAAGCGAAATGCGCCTGCGCCGCCTGGCCGAGGAGATTGGCCGTACCACCCGGCGGGTTAACGCGCTGGAAAATGTGCTCATCCCCCGGCTCGAAGCCGAACGCAATTATATCCAGATGGTGCTGGAAGAGCGGGAGCGCGAGGATTTGTTCCGGCTGAAGCGGGTGAAGAAAAAAATCAGCCGGAATTGAACTGCGCCGCCAACTGCCGGGCCGCCTGCACCAGCTCCGGCGCGGCATCAAACACGGCCTCGCCGCGCATGTCCGCCTCGATGGCGCGGGCATTGAACGGCAGCACCCCCAGCAGCGGCAGATCGGGCGGCAGGTTGGCGGCCAAAAAATCGCGGTCAGCCTCACCGCGGATTTTGTTACCCACCACGTAGCAGCGGGTCACCCCAATATCGGCGGCCAGCCGGCGGATAGCCTGGGCCGTGGTCACGCTGCGCCGACCCGGCTCCACCACAATCAAAAAGGCATCCACCGCCCCGGCCGTGGCCCGGCCCAAATGCTCCAGCCCGGCCTCCATATCCAGAATCATCACTTCATTGCGATACAGGATAACGTGCGTCACCAGCGATTTGAGCAGCGCGCTCTCCGGGCAGATGCAACCGCTGCCGCCGGCGCTGATGGTGCCCAGTTGCAACAGCCGGATGCCGCGATGCAGCACGCTGAACCGCTCCGGGATATCATCGACGCGGGGATTGATGGTGAAAAAACCGCCGCTGGCCCCCGGTTTGGCCCCGGTTCGCTCAAAAATCAACTCGTCCATTTTAGCGATGGGCGTTAGCTGAGCCAGCAGCTCGTTAGGCACGCCCAGCGCCGATGCCAGGCTGGCGGCCGGATCGGCGTCAATAGCGATGACCGGCTGGCCGGCCTCGGCGTACAGGTGGGCCAGCAGCGCCGCCAGAGTGGTTTTGCCCACCCCGCCTTTGCCGGTAATGGCGATTTTTGGCATATTTGCTTCCTCCTGTGAAAATAAGGGAAGTGGCGAATAATCGAATCTGCGAATGTAGCGACGCTTCGCGAAGCGCCCCTACCAAGAATGTGACAGGAGTCCAAAACTTCAGTTTTGGACTCCTAATTTGGGCGCACTTCTCAGGCCTAATTGCGGTCGCCGGTGCGCAGCGTGGTTTGCAGCCAGGCCGTGTTTTCCGGGGCCAGCGGCAGCAACGCCAGCTTGCTAATGGTTGCATCCGGGTGGTAGTGCAGGTGATGAATTTGCAACCGGCCATCTTCCCAGGCGGCAAAAGTGGGATCCGCCACGCCGTAGCGCGGCAGGCCCAAACTGCCGGGGCAGACAATCAACCGGCCGGCCACCTGCCGCATGGCCGGCACGTGCGCGCCGCCCAAAAAAATGACATCGGCCTCAATGCGGGCAAAACGGGCCTGCAACTGCGAGGTCGAGGCGGTGATCAGGGTGAAGGTTTCGGCGGCGACGTCATCCGGCTGAAGGCGGGCCAGATGAAACCGCGCGCCCGCCAGCGAGACCTTCTGCTCGGCCGGCAGGTTGCGCAAATAACGGCGGTCCGCCTCGGCCAGCACCGACTGCGCGTGCCGCCAGCTTTCGGCCAGCAAATCGCTGTCCGGGGTGATGTCGCCGCCGCCAATCGCCCGGTCGTGCCGGCCGCCAATGGCGCAGGAAACGCTGGCCCGCACCCCATCGAGGCAGCGCTTGGGGTCCGGGCCGTAGCCGACAATATCGCCCAGGCAGAAAACCGCGGCCGGCGCGGGTTCGGCCTGCTGCAAGGCATGCCAGCCTTCCAGATTGGCGTGCAGATCGCCAAAAATAATGATGCGAGTCATCAGGCTACCGGCTGCGGCGCGGCCGGCGCGGTGTTGTACGCCGTCCACTCTTCCCAGTTCTGGAAGCGAGGCGTGGGCACACCGGATTCTTGAATCAGGCGCGGCACAATTTCTTCCCAGTGAACAGCCATCACGTGCATACCGTGGATACCCGGCGTGTCTTTGAGCTTCTCAATCATTTCCAGGGCGATGGCGACGCCCTCTTCCTGCTGGGCCTCTTTGTCGTCGCCAACGGCGTCCATGCGCTTGACCACCTCTGGCGGCACCATCACCCCCGGAATTTCCTCGCCCATAAAATGAGCCACCCGCGCGCTTTTGAGCGGAATCAAGCCGGGCAGAATGTACACTTTATCCAGCAGGTTGCGCCGGTCGAGCGCCTCCAACCAGTCCAAAAAACGGTTGTGGTCAAAAATGGGCTGGGTTTGGATAAACTGCGCCCCGGCGTTGATCTTCTTTTCGGCGCGAATGGCTTCAAATTTGGGCGGCGCGCCGCACGGTGAACCGGCCGCGCCCAAAAAGAATTGCGGCCGCTGTTTGATGGCTCGCCCGTCCAGATAAACGCCTTCGTCACGCATGCGGCGCAGCAGCCAGAGCACCTGCACCGCGTCCATATCAAACTGGTCCGGTTTAACCCACGGCGCGGGGCCAAAGGTCTGGTGATCACCGCTGAGGCAGAGAATGTTGCGGATGCCCAGCCCGGCCGCGCCCATCGCATCGGACTCAATAACAACGCGGCTGCGGTCGCGGGCCTGCAACTGCATCACCGGCTCCAGCCCCGTATCCAGGCAGAGTTTGCTGCTGGCCAGGCTGTTCATACGGGCCGTGGCCGAAGCATTGTCGGTGAAGTTGGCTGCGGTCACCACCGGTCTGAGCATATCCGCTTTTTTGAGCATGGCTTTGGTAGCGGCGGTCAGCGGCGGCGCAATTTCGGCGGTGGTCACAAAGCTGGACACCCGCAAATTGGCTTCCAGCAGCGAGACCGGCTCGTCGTAAGCCGGTGGATGGTAGCTGGCATCACCCTGCCACCAATCGGGCTGGCGCAGGCTAAAGAAAAAGCCGTCCCACTCGGTTTTGAATTTTTCGCCGTTCACAAACAGGTCGATGGGACGCGGCCCCTGCCCGCGCTGCCGCCAATGCCGCACGCTATCGAGCCAGGTTTCGTGGCCCACCCGCGTGCCATCGAGCGGCGCGTTGATTTCCAGCAGCCGGTCGAGCCGGCCCATTTTTTC
>CAYOXS010000081.1:0-19193 GCA_964407935.1 uncultured Caldilineaceae bacterium | reverse complement strand
CCGGGATAATCTGGTCGGTATCAATATTTTCGGTGGGGATAACCACCATTTTGGCGGTGAGTTGTGTGAATTTTTCCATTGTATTTGCTCCTTGATTAGCCCAACAACGTCCGCACATCGGTGATTTGGCCGGTGATGGCGGTGGCGGCGGCGGTGAGCGGGCTGGCCAAAAAAGTGCGACCGCCCTTGCCCTGCCGGCCCTCAAAATTGCGGTTGCTGGTGCTGACAGCGTACTGGCCCGGCTCAAGCTGATCGCCGTTCATGGCAATGCACATCGAGCAGCCGGCCTCGCGCCAGTCGGCCCCGGCCTCTTTGAAAATTTTATCCAGCCCTTCGGCTTCGGCCTGGGCTTTTACCTGCTGGCTGCCCGGCACCACCATCATGCGCACGTTGTTAGCCACTTTGCGGCCTTTGATCAGGCCGGCGGCCAGCCGCAAATCGCTGATGCGCGAGTTGGTGCAACTGCCCAAAAAGACCACATCAACCTTTTTGCCCAACAGCGGTTGGCCGGGTTGCAAATCCATGTAGGTCAGCGCTTTTTCCAGCGTTTGGCGTTCGCTCACGTCTTTGAGGCTGGCCGGGTTGGGCACATGCTCGGTGATTTTCATGCCCATACCGGGGTTGGTGCCAAAGGTGATCATCGGTTCGAGCGTGTTGGCATCGATGATGATTTCTTTGTCAAACGTCGCGCCGTCGTCGGTGGGCAGCGCCCGCCACTGGGCCACGGCCTCGTCCCAGGCTTTTCCCTGCGGAGCGTGGGGCCGCCCGGCGATGTACTCAAAGGTGGTGTCGTCCGGGGCGACCATGCCGGCCCGCGCGCCGCCTTCGATGGACATGTTGCAGATGGTCATGCGCTCTTCCATGCTCAGGCCGCGGATGGCGCTGCCCATGTACTCGAACACGTGGCCGGTGCCGCCGCCAATGCCAATGCGGGAAATGAGGTTGAGGATGATGTCTTTGGCCGAAACGCCGTTGGGCAATGTGCCATCAACCCGCACCGCGTAGGTTTGGGGTTTGGTTTGCAGCAGGGTTTGGGTGGCCAGCACGTGCTCAATTTCGCTGGTACCGATGCCAAAAGCCAGCGCGCCAAACGCGCCGTGGGTGCTGGTGTGGCTGTCGCCGCAAACAATGGTCATCCCGGGTTGGGTGAGGCCCTGTTCCGGGCCAATCACGTGGACAATGCCGCGGTTGGCGCTGTGCAGGCCGTACAACGGAATGCCAAATTGCTCGCAGTTCTTTTCGAGCTGGCTGATCTGGCGGATGACCAGCACGTCGGAAATGGGAATTTCGGGCGGGGTGGTGGGGATGCCGTGGTCCATGGTGGCGATAGTTTTGTCCGGGCGGCGCACGCTAAGTCCTTTTTCGCGCAGGCCGGTAAACGCTTGCGGCGAGGTGACTTCGTGGATCAGGTGCAGGTCGATGTAGATAACGGCCGGGTTGCCCGGCTCCTGCACCACCACGTGCTGATCCCAGATTTTTTCAAATAATGTTTGGGGGTGTCCGTTGGTTGACATTAGCCTTACGTCCTCTGTGTCTTGCGTTTTTCTGTTGCAGCGGAGCAATCCAACTGCGGTATTAAAAATAGGGGCAAGGCATACCGGGGCGATGTCTGTTGCGGGGACATCGAGTCTCGGAGCTGCCCTGCCCCTCTGGTTCCGTAATAGTCTGGTTAGTTTAGCACAAGCCGGCGGATTAGGCCAATAATTTTACACCGTGCGTACGTTGGCCAGGGCCTGCTCCAGCTGGTCGCCGTTGCGCACCACGTAGTGCGGCACGTGGCTGGCGGTCAGCTCAATTTCCACATCCAGCGAATTGTAGGCCACGCCAAACGTGCCGGGGTCCAGCAGAACGGCCGTCACTTTGACGCCGCGGTTGTTCAGGTTGCGGGCGACATTAACCCAATCAAACTCAGTAGAAGGGGTAACAATGATGGCCGTGGTGTTGCGGCTGAGGTGCATGGTTTCGGCGGCCAGCACCTCGGCGATGGGGATAGTGCCGTTGGCTTGGGCCACGGCCAGCATTTCGTAAATGCGGGTGAGCTGCCGTTCGCCGCGATCGCTTTGGGCAATGTCGCGGTGCTGCACGTTGGCGTAGGTGATCAGCCCCACGTTGCGGTTTTGGTGGATAAAATGCTTGGCCAGCGAGGCGGCAATGGTCACGCCGTATTCCTCGGTGCTGGGCGGCAGTTCAAACCGGGGCAGCCGTTCCCAGTGAACCTGCGGTAGTTGGGGCAGCGGAATCTGGTCGTGGCTGAGGCCGGCCTGCACCCGGCGTTCCAAATCCAGAAAAATCCAGACATCGGCGATGGGGTCAAGCTCAAATTCCTTGACCATCATTTTGCCGGTGCGGGCAGTGCTGGGCCAGTGAATACGGTTAAAACTATCGCCAAAGACGTACTCGCGGATGCCGGAGACGTTAGTGGTAACGTAATGGGTGCGGCGGCGCAGGGCGTCGCCGCCAATCTGCTCGCCAACGGGCGGCTGAAAGCCCGGCAGGTCAACAGCCATCGGGTAAACCACCACCGGCGAGCTGAATTGTTTGGGCAAATCTTTTTTCAGCGGAAACAGGCCAAACGGATCGCTGCTGTGCAGGCTGATCGGCCCCAGCATAAACCGGCCGCGCCGGTAGCAAGGGGTGCGCACCGGCCAGCTTCGCTGGCGCTGGCCGCCCAGGTTTGAAATCACCCGGCTGGCCCGGTGCAGCGGCAGGTTGGAGTTGTCTTTCAGTTCAATCCACAGTTTGGGCAGGGGGCCGGTGTTTTGCAGCACCAGTCGCTCTTCTACAAAGCCGCCCACCTGCACGTGGCTGGTGCGGACGTGGCGGGTTACTTTAACCCAGTGAATATTGAGCCAGGCCCACACAAACGACAGCACCAGAATGGCTCCGGCCAGATAGACCAGATTAAAAAAGAGCGGATGGCCAATGGCCAGCGCGCCCATGCTGGCCACAATCAAAATGAGAATGAGAACCCAGCTTCGGTCCAGTATTCTAAAATTCACCGCTGCGCAATCCGCGCCGCCGGCACCTGCACCGACGACAATATTTCTTCGATGACTTCTTTGGGGTCAACATTTTTAATGCGCGCCGCCGGGCTGATGATCAGCCGGTGGGCCATTGTTGGCTGCGACAGATATTTCACGTCGTCGGGGATGATGTAATCGCGCTGGCGAAGGGCGGCCAGCGCCTGGCTGGTGCGATACAGGGCCAGGCTGCCGCGCGGGCTAACGCCCAGGTACACGTCCGGGTGGTTGCGGGTGGCAGTAGTCAGGTTGACTATGTACTCCTTGATCGAGTCGTCGGCGTACACCTGTTTGACGGCTTCCTGTGCCCGGAGCAGCTCTTCCTGGCTGATCACCTGCTCCAGCGCGGTGATGGGGTGAGCGTATTGCTGTGCGCCCAAAATAGCAATTTCGCTTTGTTTATCCGGGTAACCCATGTTGATGCGCAGCATAAAACGGTCAAGCTGGGCTTCCGGCAGGGGAAACGTGCCCTCGTACTCGATGGGGTTTTGGGTGGCCAGCACCAAAAACGGCAGGTCCATGGGATAGGTGGTGCCGTCAACGGTCACCTGCCGCTCATCCATCGCTTCGAGCAGGGCGCTCTGCGTTTTGGGCGTGGCCCGGTTGATCTCGTCAGACAGCACAATTTGGGCAAACACCGGGCCGGGCCGAAATTCAAACTCGCTGGTTTTCTGGTTGAACACCGACACGCCGGTTACGTCGCTGGGCAGCATATCGGGCGTAAACTGAATTCGCCGAAAGGTGCAGCCAATCGAGCGGGCCACGGCTCGGGCCAGAATGGTTTTGCCGGTGCCCGGCACATCTTCAATCAGAATATGCCCCTGGCACAACAGGGCCAGCAGGGTTAGCTCAACCACATCATGCTTGCCCATAATTACTTGTTCAACGTTGTGAATAATCCGGTTGGCCAGCGTTTTTACAATTTCCATTGTCGGAGGGAACTCCCTTGAAGAATCAATTATGAATTGTGAATTATAAATTATGAATGCACGAATCAGAGAGTCAGCAAATTTACGAATTACGAATTAACGAATTTGCGCCCCTGCGACTCTGCGACCTGCCACCCGTTGAATTTTTACTGCGGCTGCATTAAGTTTCAGGATTATACCAGTTTTCGCGCCAAATAGTAAACACAATCATTGCTTGACAGGCCAACCACCAAAGATTATCATTTGCATCTGGAAAATCCTGTGATACCATAGGGCTACCCAAGAGGAGCGAGGAGCAAAGATGACCACCGGCTATGTTTACGAGCGCGTCTTCCATAAACATAACTGGCCCGATCACCCTGAAAACGCCCGGCGGTTGTCGGCGGTGATGGACTACTTATCCAGCCACGACATTCTGCCGCGTCTCGTGCACATCCCCAGCCGCGAAGCCAAAATCAACGAGCTTCAGCTTTGCCATCACCCGCTCTACATTGAAATGGTCGAAGACACCTGCCGCTTTGGCGGCGGCATGCTCGATGCCGATACCTACACCAACAAATTCTCTTTTGAGGCCGCCGCGCACGCCGCCGGCGGGCTGATTGATTTATCCGTGGCCGTGGTCAAAGGCGAACTCGATAACGGCTTTGCTCTGATCCGTCCGCCGGGGCATCACGCCATCCCCAACCGGGCGATGGGCTTTTGCCTGTTTGGCAACACGGCCATCGCCGCCCGCGCCGCGCAGTACCTCACCGGCATCGAGCGGGTGGCGATTATTGATTTTGACGTGCATCACGGCAACGGCACCCAGGCCATTTTGGAAGAAGACCCCACCGTGATGTTTGTGTCCAGCCACCAGTATCCCTTTTATCCCGGTACCGGCGCTATTTACCAAACCGGCACCGGCCCCGCCGAAGGCACCAAAATCAACCTGCCGCTGTCGGTGATGATGGGCGATGAGGACATCAAACGGCTGTACGGTGAGGTGGTTTTTCCGCTGCTGCGCCGCTTTCAGCCGCAATTGATCATTGTCTCGGCGGGCTTTGATGCCCACTGGGACGACCCGCTGGCTAACATCGGGTTAACACTCACCGGCTACCAGTGGCTGGTGAACAGCCTGATCGGCCTGGCCGGCGAGCTGTGCGGCGGCAAAATAGTGTTCGCTCTGGAAGGCGGCTACAACCTGCAAGTGCTGGCCCACGGCGTGGGCAACACTTTTCGCGCCCTGCTGGGCGAGACCGATGTTGACGACCCGCTGGGCATTTCGCCCTGGGTTGAGCCGGACGTTTCTTCGCTGCTCGGCCAACTGAAAAAAATCCACGCGCTGTAGCGCCGCAATCTATTCTCATGACTGCCAACCGCCGCAAACTGATCGACCCGCTGCTTCTCCTATTACTCACTCTGTTGCCGATGCTCTTTTTTTGGCGGTTGATCACTCCCAACCCCGCCGACCAAATGGCCATCACCGCCGGTGATTTCACCGAACAGTATTTCCCGTTGCGCGCCTTTGCCGCGCAGGAATGGGTGAACAGCCGGCTGCCGCTGTGGAATCCCTACCTGTACGGCGGCCAGCCCGCCCTGGCCGATATTCAATCCGGCGCGCTCTACCCGCCGCACGTCATTCAGGCGCTGCTGCTGGGCTGGGGCGGGCCGCTGCTCGGCGGGGCCGGCGGTTTTCCGTTGAAGGCGCTGGAGTGGCAGGTGATTTTTCATTTTTCGCTGGCGGCGACCGGCACGTTTTTGTTTGCCCAGCATTTGCTGCGCGCTGGCGGTTTTTCCACCCGCCCTGTTCGGCTGGGCGCGACCATCGCCAGCCTGGTGTTTACCTACAGCGGTTATTTAACCGGCTTTCCGGTGCAGCAGTTGACCATTTTGCAGGTGAGCGCCTGGCTGCCGTGGGTGCTGTGGGGCATCAGCGTGGCCATCCGCCAGCTCAGCGATCCGGCTGCCGCCGCCCCCGACAAACAGCGGCTGGCCCGTTCCCTTTCGGCGATTGTGCTGGCGGCGCTGGCCTTTGCCCTGGCCGTGCTGGCCGGCCATCCCCAAACGGTGATGTACATTTTTTACCTGTCGCTGGCCTACACCCTGCTGCTGGCGTTTTGGCTGTGGCGGCGGCAGGTTTCGTTTGTGGTGTACGCGCTCATCGCCTGGCTCACGGTGGTGGTGCTGGGCGCGGCGCTCGGCGCGGCCCAACTGGCGCCCACGCTTGAATTTATCAGCGCCTCCGTCCGCGCCGATTTGTCTTATCCGGCGGTGTCGGCCGGGCTGCCGCTGGTTGAACTGGTATCGATGCTCTACCCCGGCTTTTTTGGTGGCTCGCCGGAATATGTGGGCATTGCCCCGCTGGCGCTGATCGGGCTGGCGCTGGCTATCGGTTGGGCGCAGGTGGGACGGCATCACTTTGCCGTGGCGCAGACCTTTTTTTGGGCCGGAGCCGGGCTGGTCAGCCTGCTGCTGGCCTTTGGCAACAACCTGTTCTGGTATCCGCTGTTTTACCTGTTTGCGCCCGGTTTTGGCGCGGTGCGGCAGCAGGAGCGAGCTTTTTTGGTGTTCAGTTTCAGCGCGGCTATTCTGGCCGGGTTGGGCGCGGCGCTGCTGGCCAGCGCCCTGCCGCGAGCCTCACGCCGGGCGGCGGGCCGATTTGAGCGTGGCCTGCGCCGGCTGGCCGTGGTCGCGCTGTTTGTGACCGGGCTGTTTATTTACGGCTCGGCGGCGGCCACCGCCCGCGGCGACGAGGTCAACCTGTTTTATGGCGTGCTGTGGCATCACCTGTTTGGGCTGCTGATTTTGGGCGGGCTGCTGTTGTTGCTGGCGTTGCGGCCGCGGCGCTGGCTGCGACGCGACTGGGCCATGCTCCTGCTGGCGGTTTGGGTGGCGTACAATCTGTTTACGGTTAACTGGCGGTTCAACCTGGCTTCGCCTGCCGACGTGCCGGCTTTTGCGCCCAACGGGGTGGTGCAGTTTTTGCAGGCGCAGGTTGACCCCGAGGGGGCGGCCATCGGCCGGATTGCCAGCGGCGGGCTGCTGCCCGGCGGCAACAGCGCGGCCTCGGTGTACAATTTGGAGGATTTAACCGGCAACACGCCGCTCCAGTTGCAGCGAGTGGCGGATTTTATGGCCCAAATGCCGTCGTGGCGGCTGTGGCAGTTAATGAACGTGCGCTACGTGCTCGCCGAACGTGATATTGGCGACCCCGGCCTGCGCCCTGTGTTTGAGGCCGACGGTATGCGCGTGTTTGAAATGGCCGATCCGTTTGAGCGGGCCTGGCTGGTGGGCCGCGTTGAAGTCATCCCCACCGACGCCGAGGCTACGGCCCAACTGGCCAGCGATGAGTTTGACCTGCGCCGGGCGGCGGTGGTGGCCCAGCCACTGCCGGTAAATTTAGACCCGGAGGCGGCTGGCGCGGTCGCTGTAAAAAAAATCGGCCCAACGCATGTGCAGGTGTCTGTCAATACGTTGGGCGATCAGTTGTTGGTGCTGAGCCAGATTTATTACCCCGGCTGGCGGGTGGCATTGGATGGTTTGCCAGCGCAGTTGCTGCGGGTTAATGTGGTGCAGCAGGGGGTGGTGGTGCCGGCAGGTAATCACACCCTCGATTTTGTTTTCTGGCCCGACTCGTTTGCCATCGGGCTGGCGGTGTCGGTGGTGGCGCTGCTCTTGTGCGCCGCGCTGCTGGTGCTGTCGTTTTGGCTGCGCTAGTTAGCGGCCCCCGTTCAGCGAGGCCAGCGCATCGTCTACCGAGGGGTGCAGGTCGGCGTATTGGGTGAGGCCGACCATGCGGAAAATCTTTTGAAAGTGCGCGCTCAAACCGGTCATCAACAGTTTTTGGTCGCGTTTGCGGGCCTCGGTGACTACGCCAATCAAAATGGCGATGCCGGCGCTGTTGATGTAATCATTTTCACGGAAGTTGAAAATAATATTTTGCGCGCCATTTGCCGACGCGGTTTGATAGGCCTGGTTGATGGCTTCCTCTGCAAACGTGGTGACGTCTCCCACCAGATCGATAACAGTGGCCTTTTCCTCGCCTCGAACTAAAACCTGAATATCGTCACTCATTTTGATGCGCCTCCATTGTCGATACCTGATGCAGAAACCTCAGGTTCGTTGTCGTCTCCATCAACTCTGTAGATCACCATTCTAAACTGGTTGCCTTCGTGGCCATCAGTCGGTTCAACAAAACCGGCCTCGTCAACCAGTTCGCGGATGATGTACAGGCCCATCCCCCCCAGGCGATGTTTGCCTTCAACCATGCCGCTGATGTCGGGGATGTCAATCCCAACCGGGGGAAGGCCGCTGGCGCCGGGATCTTTGATCAGAATGTCCAGCTTGTCTTCGTCAGCGGTCAGAATCACCACCACTTTCATGCGGGCATCTGAACCGCTGCCGTAGCGGATGGCGTTGGTGCAGGCCTCACTGATGGCGGTTTTGATGTCTTCTATTTTTTCCCGGCTAAATTTTAGCCGGTGGGCAACAGTTGCCACAGCTTCCCGGGCTATTTTTTCATAGCCAAGCTCACTGGGAATCCGTAACTCTACCACTCTGTTGCTGTGTGGGCTCATGTGCCCATCTCCTTTTCGGCTCTTGCTACGACTAGTCGATTATACCACGAGTTAAAGCAACTTAAAAGTGGGAAAATGGGATCACAGAGCCGATTTATTGCAGCGGAGAAGCCGTATCGGCCGGCGCTTTATCCTGAGTCCAGAAATCCTCAATGGTCGCGGCCTGACGGGCAACGGTCAGCCAATCGTCAAAGGCGGCGCGCTGTTTTTGGGCGTAATCATACGGTTCCAGTTCCCGGTTTTCGCGGGCCAGCACCTCGATGACGTGCCAGCCAAATTGCGACTGGATGGGGTCGCTGATCTGGCCAAGGGGCAGCGAAAAGGCCGCAGCTTCAAACTCTGGCACAAAGCTGCCGCTCGGCGCAAAGCCCAGTTCGCCGCCTTTTTCGGCGCTGCCGGTATCTTTTGAAACTTCTTTGGCTACGACGGCAAAATCTTCGCCATCTTGCAGCCGTTTGATGGCCGCTTCGGCTTCTTCTTTGGTGTCAACCAGAATATGCCGCACATTGACCTGCTCGGCCACACGCGGCGTTTCATCGGCCAGCGCCTGGCGCAGTTTTTGGCGCAGCACCGATTGGCCGACATAGGCCCGGTATTGCGCTTCGCTCAGGCCGGTCGCGCCAGTCACTTGCGCACTCCAGCCGGTGTAGGCCGTGCTCAGTTCCGCGGTACTGAGGATTTTGGGCGTGGCCGTGGGCGCGGGTTCGGTGGTAGGCGCAGGCGTGGCGGTTGCGGTTAACTCTTGGGTGGTGGTGAGCGTTGGTGATGGGGTAAAGGTTGGCGTGGGAGTCCAGAGAGCAGCGGTGGCCGTGGCTCCAACCTGGGCGGTGCTGGTTTCGTTAACAGCCGCCTGAGTGTAACCGCCCTGCCGGCCGGCCAACTGACGATTGATGGCTTCCGTAATGTCGTCTTCGGTTACGGTGAGGCCGCGTTTGGCCGCTTCGGCGGCAACCAGCCGGTCGGTGATGATGTTGTCAAACGATTGGCGATCAACCAGACCGCGCTGTTGGATAATCTGGCTGGCGTACTGCTCGTATTGGCTGCGCACAAATTGGCCCAACTGGTCGCTTTCATCAGCCGGCCCCAGGTTGGCCAGTTCTGTTCTGATTTGCTCCAACTGGTCGTCGAGCACAAAGCGATCGTAATAAACGCGATCCTGGTATTCGCCGGTGGTAATCTCTGTGCCATTAATCGATCCAACCGGCGCGTTGGGAGCGATGACATAGGTCTGGGTCAGGCCGATGGCCAGCACAATCAGCACCAGTGCACCAACCAGGCCAAGCCCCATGTAGATCATGCGCTGCTGTTCACGTTCTTTTTTTGAAAGCGCAATTTGCCGGCGTGTTGGCGTTTGGGCGCTTTCGGCTTCCTTTTTTTTGGCCATAGTTCTCCTCCGGGTATGAATATAGAGGCCGGGGCAACGGGCATCAACCCCGGCCTCTATTAATGGTAGAAATAGCGAGCGACCCGTTTTTGGGTCGCTCAAAATTAGCTGAACAAACTAAATAATGGGGTCGCAGAAATTAATAATTTCTGCCTTGCCCCGAGATTCTGACGTGTTCAGAGGTGTACGGTAACACCGCGATGTGGCGGGCGCGTTTGATGGCAATGGCCACATGCCGCTGGTGTTTGGCGCACATGCCGGTTTTGCGGCGCGGGAAAATGCCGCCGGAGTCGCTGATGTAGCGGCGCAGATCATCCAGATTTTTCCAGTCGATGACCTTTTCCGGATCGGCGCAGTAGGCGCATACTTTGCGGCGCGGCTGGAACCGCCCGCGGCGCGGGCCGCCGGGGCCGCCCCCACGCGGGCCGCGCGGGCCGCGGTCGCCGCCACGGTCCCTATCGCCGCCGCGATCCCGGTCACCGCCGCGATCACCGCCACGGTCCCGGTCGCCGCCGCCACTGCGCGGGGTAAATTCTCGGCGTTTGGGTTGTTCTTCCTGATTGCTGGTTCTTTCAGCAGGCTCTTGAGCCATGTTAGTTTACTCCTGATAACTCACTTGCTTGATAATCTGTGTGCGGTAGATAGGCTAAGGTTAATGGCTGGAAAAGACATCCTGCTCTGAGTAGTCGCTTGCTTCTTCCAGCTCGATGTCGTCATGATCATTGGCGTTTGAATTGGAACGATATTTGTCCCTTGGGCCTAAAATGATCATGTCGCTGGCCACAACTTCGGTGCGGAAGTGACGCTGCCCGGATTCGTCTTCCCAACTGCGGGTTTGTAATCGGCCTTCAACATATACCTGCTGGCTTTTGGCAAGTTTATCATTGCAGATTTCTGCCAGGCCGCCCCAGGCCACCACGTTAAACCATTCGGTTTCTTCGCGCCGCTCGCCCGAGGGCGTTACCCAGGACCGGCTGGAAGCCAAACTAAACGAGGTGACGGGTTTGCCGGATGGCGTGTAACGCAGTTCCGGATCTCTGCCCATGTTGCCGATTACCATTACCTTGTTCAATCCTCTGCCCATTTTTTAATTATCCACCTGATTTTAACGTTCTTCCTTAGCGATTAGCATGTATCGAATGATTTGCTCGGTCAGCTTGATGACCCGCTCCAATTCGACGATGGTCTGGGGTTGCATTTTGAGATCGAACAGAACGTATGTCCCTTCCTTGTGCCGGTCGATGGGGTAAGCCAACGTACGCCGGCCCCAAACATTAACAGACGCCACTTCACCGCCAAGTCCCTTAACCTGCTCCGAGACTTTTTCGACGATGCCAGTGACGCCTTCTTCGTCAGTATTGGGGTCTACAATTATGGTCAACTCGTACTCACGCATGCCAGTATCCTCCTTTCTGTGGATTTTTAGCCCCTGGTCCAGGCCAGGAGCAGAAAAGATGGCGAAGCACAGGGCTTCATCCAGCGCTAGAATAATTTATCACAATTCTGGCTAAACGCAAATTGCCAACAAATCCGTTTTTTGGTAAAAACCATTGTTTTCCAAAATTCTTGCATGCAGCATCCGGTGAATTCTTTACAAAAACAGTGTTTTTATGTAAACTTTATCCTATGATTGCTGTCAGCCGCCTGTCTGTAAAAACATTGTTGCTGCTGGTGTTGACCCTGCTGGGGTTAATGTTTCCGGTTGCGCCGCCGGTTACTGCCCAGTCACCGCCGCCGCGGCTGAATCCCCGCTTTGGGCTGGTGGACGGTTTTGTGAACAGCGCCGAGGCCAGCGCCGCCGGCGCGGGCTGGACGCGCGTCTTTTTTCGGTGGGATGTGATCCAGCCAGCCGGTCCCGCCGACTGGAAACCGGCCAACGTGCCAGACCCGCTCATCGATGCCGAGCTTGCCGCCGGGCGTGAAATTGTGGGCGTGCTGATCGGCACGCCGGCCTGGGCTTCGCCCGATGGCACCTCGACGGCCGTACCGCCGGTTGAATTTTGGGGCGACTTTGTGTTTAAACTCGCCTCACAGTACAAAGGCCGGGTTAGCCGTTGGGTCATCTGGAATCAGCCGGACATCACCGACCCCGCCTCGCCCAACCACACCTGGGATGGCACCGAAGAGGATTACTTTCGGCTGCTCAAAGAGGCCTATCTCAAAATAAAAACGGTTGACCCCGCCATGCAGGTTCACCTGGCCGGGCTAACCTACACCTGGGACCAGCGCCAGGGCACGCCGCAATACCTGGCCCGGCTGCTCGATGTAATGGCGCAGGACCCCGACGCGGCGGCTAACAACTATTATTTTGACGCCGTTGGCTACCACATTTACTACGACCCCCGCCAGATGCTGCAAATTTTGCCGGACATTCGCGCTATTTTAGACTCGCGCGGGCTGGCCGATAAAGCTATCTGGATTGACGAAACCAACGCCCCACCCTCGGAAGATTTTATCGAGCCGCCCAACGGTGCGCCGCCCTTCAAAATTAGCCTTGAGGAGCAGAGCGCCTTTGTGGTGCAGGCTTTTTCGCTGGCGCTGGCCGCCGGGGCCGAGCGCATCGCTTTTAACAATTTACGCAACGAGCGCGGCCACCCCGATTCGGTGGTGCCGCTGGGCCTGCTGCGCGGCGACGACTCGCGCCGGCCCGCGTTTGAGGCGTTTCGCACGGTGAGCACCTATCTTGCCGACGTGGAACAGGCCCAGTGGCAGCAGGTTGGCGATGTAGTGGTGGTCACACTGGTTCGCACCGGGCAAACCACCACCGTGGTCTGGAATATTGGCCGCACCCCGGCGCCGTTCAACCTGCCGGCAATTGCCGGGCAGGCGCTGCTGATTAACGACCAGGGCGTCACCGAAACAATCAATGCGGTCAACGGCCAGTACACCCTGCAATTGCCCGCCGCCGCCTGCACCAACGGCGATTACTGTTTTATTGGCGGCGCGCCCCGGCTGGTGGTCGAGGCCGGGCAGCCCGCGAGCCGGGAGTTTGCGCCGCCGCCCGAACCCGCCGCGCCGCCGCCTTTGCCCACCAGCACGCCGCCGCCTGCACCAACAGCCACGGCCATCGCACTGCCGCCGCCGCCCACGCTCACGCCGGTGGCCACGCCCACCGCCGCCGAGGTGTCGGTCGCGCCGGCTCCCCCGTCCGATAGCGGCCCGCCGCCGGCCATTCTGCCCGATACCCCGCTTGAGGGCCAGGTGTTGCCCGATTCCGAGGTTGACCCCTTTGCCCCGGCTGCTTCGTCAATCCCCGCCGATGAGGCTTTTTCCACACCCGTGCCGCCGGTATCGGCGCGCACTATTTTGCGGCCCGACCGGCTGCTGTGGCTATTTGTGATCGGGCTGATTGTATTTACTGTGGCCTACGGGATTCAACTGACCATCTGGAATCGATTTAAGCGTTAGCCAGCAGCGCGGCCGGGCCAATTGCGCTCACCGTTTGCGCCGCTAATTTAACGGCCTGCCGGGCCGCCGCGACTGCCGACAACCCCTGCATCAATCCGGCCAGCGTCGCCCCGCAAAATGTATCGCCGGCCCCGGTTGGATCGACTTCCGGCACGGGTGTGCCGGCTACGTGCGTAGCCGAGTCGCCCTCAATCACCAGCGCCCCGGCGGCATCGAGCGTAACAAACAGCAGCGCCCCCGGCCGACTCCGGGCCTGCTCGATGCTGCCAAACAGGCCCCGGGCTTCATTTTCATTCATAAAAAAGAAATCTGCCTGCTCCAGCAGCTCGCGAACCTGCGCCGTTTGGCTGGTCACCAGCCGGGCGTACGTGCCCACCGAGACCCGGCTATGCGGTTTGAGCGCCCGCAAAAAGGCCAACTGGCGCTCGGCGCTGCTCAGCGCGGCAATGTGAACCACGGCCGTTTGCCGTACCAGCGCCGGCATCACCGCCGGGATGAGCTGGGCTTCTGCGCCCCAACTGGCGTTGAGCAGCGTGGCCCGGCCCTGGCCGTGGTGCGCAATCTCCAGCCGCGGCAACTCGTCCGGGTCGATGGCCGGGCCAAGCCAGTGCAGCAGCCTGTCGGCCGGTTGCAGAGGGTCGGGCAGTTCGGTTGGTTTGGGCGCGAATAAGCCGGTGACCGTACCGGATTTTTGCGCAGCGAGCGCGGTGTACAAGCCCGCGCCGCCGGCCGTTCGGGCTACCTGGCCGCTGACCAGGTGCAGCACATCCAGCGAGGCCGTGCCAATCACAAATAGGTTGGGCGATGGGTTCGTCAAAGTGGTTGTTCCTCCTGACCCGTTCATCGAATTATTTGCATAAATGGTCGTGTTGGGGTATCCTTTTTTGGAGCGTTTCTGGTAAATTTGCGAGTCTTAATCTTTTCCCGCCACCGTAAAATCAAACCTGTCACTGCTGATTAAGATCCCCGATAGCCGGTGTTGGAGTGTCGATGGTTTGTCATAAATGTAGCGATCCAGCTATGGGTGTGTGCAAATTCTGCGGGCGGGCCGTCTGCAAAAATTGTTACACCAACATGCCGGTTATCCTGTCAGTTTATGTCGGAGCCAATCAAACGCCAAAAACAATCGTTGTGGCTGACGCTTTGTGGTGCGGTGTGTGCAAGCCGCAGCCGGAGCCAATCCCAATGCCGGAAATTTTCTGATGAGCACGCTGTCCGACCGGCTTCAGGAGGAAATAAACGCCCGGGAGCAGGTGGCCGGCCTGTCGCCCATCGACCTGCTGGATATGCCGGAGATTCTGGCCAATATCATCAGCCAGATGGTTCGCCGCAACGGCATGCATATCGATGAGATTGCCCGGCAGTTGGGGCAGCCTGTGGCAGATACGCAGCTCACAATGGATAATCTGGTTGCCAGGGGCTACGTGCGGCGGGTTGAGGTTAATCATCAGGTTTGGTATAAAGCCTATTTTAGCCGAAAAGCAGACAAAAATGCGGGCATCTGGTCGCTGTTGGGCGGGATGCTAAATGAAATATCATAAATTGAACGGTATTGGAGAAGAACAGCATGTCAAAAATCATCTCGATCCACTCATTTAGAGGCGGTACTGGTAAATCAAATACAACCGCAAATGTCACCGCCATTTTGGCCAGCCAGGGGCTGCGAGTTGGTGTAGTTGACACCGACATCCAATCACCCGGCATTCACGTGTTGTTTGGGCTGGAAGAAGATGAGATGAAGCACTCGCTCAACGATTATTTGTGGGGCAAGTGCAACGTCGAAGAGGCGGCTCACGATGTAACCTCTCATCTTGGTGCAAACGTTTCGGGCCGGGTCTTTCTCATCCCCTCCAGCATCAAGGCCGGCGAAATTGCCCGCGTGCTGCGCGAAGGGTACGATGTTGGCCTGCTGAACGACGGTTTCCACGAGCTGGTTCAGGCGCTCGACCTGGATGTGCTGATGATTGACACGCACCCCGGCCTCAACGAAGAAACCCTGCTCTCGATTGCCATTTCTGATGCGCTGGCCATTATTATGCGGCCGGATCAGCAGGACTACCAGGGCACTGGCGTTACCGTAGAGGTCGCCCGCAAGCTCAATGTGCCCAAGCTGGTGATTGTGGTTAACAAAACGCCGCAGATGTACGATTTTAACCAGGTTCAAGCCCAGGTAGAAAAACTCTACAGCGCCGAAGTGGCCGCCGTAATGCCTCACTCCGATGAGATGATGGCTCTGGCCAGCGCCGGCATCTTTGCTACCCGCTTCCCGGATCACACCGTCACCGCGCTTTACAAACAGGTTGCCGCCAGACTGATGGCCTGATCCGCGTCTGAAATAAAGCCTTTCAGCGGTATTGAATATATGCGATCCATTTGCCTGACCCAACCCAAGCAGGCAGATGGATCGTTTTATTTATTTGACAAGTTTTCGCTTGTCGGTCACAATTTTGGTTATTATGAACATCATTGGTTATAGCGGTTTACATCACAGCGTCTTTTTCAAACAAAACTGGTTCCCAAATCTAACCCCGCGCGAGGCCCGCATTGCCCAGGGTTTCGACTCGGCGGCGGCGCTGGTGACCGGCGGCGGTATTGTCGCCGCGGCCGCCGAGGAGCGCTTTACCGGCGACAAAGGCACCAACGCCTTCCCGGCCAACGCTATTCGCTACTGCCTGCAAGCCGGTCAACTAAACCCGCGCCAGATCGATGTCATTGCCCACGGCTTTGCCTACGAACCGGTCAAAGATGCCTTTGAGCATACCGATTTTGCCCGCCGGCAGTACGCCCAGGTTTACGCCCGCGACAACCAACTGCGTCTGTTGCAGGAATTTCTGCCCGAGGTTGACCTGTCCGGCAAACTGGTTCAGGTGCCGCACCATCTGGCTCACGCCGCCAGCGCCTACTACGTCAGCGGCTTCAACGAGTCGCTCATTTTGGTGGTGGACGGCATGGGTGAGGTTCACAGCACCACCGTGGCTGTGGGCCGCGGCCGCACTATCGATATTATCAAAACCGTCACCGCCCCCCATTCGCTCGGCATTTTGTACGGCGTCCTTACCCTCTACCTGGGTTTTTGGATGAGCTTTGACGAGTACAAAGTGATGGGGCTGGCCCCCTACGGCGACCCGCGCCGCTACTTCAACCAGATGATGGAGTTTATCCAGCTTCAGCCCGATGGCACTTACTCGGTGCCGCTGCTCTTCCGCAACCCCACCCTCGCCGACAAAGAGACCTACCACGGCTCGCTGCGCATTTTGGAAGAAACCTTTGGCCCGCCGCGCCAGCCGGAAGATGAGATCACCCAGCGCCACAAAGACATCGCTGCGGCGCTGCAAGCCGTGCTGCAAGCCGGGGTGATGCACATACTGCGTTATTTTAAAAAGGAAACCGGCCAGGCCAACCTGTGCATGGCCGGCGGTGTGGCCCTCAACTGCACGGCCAACGGTCTCATCAAACGCAGCCGGCTGTTTAACGATATGTTCATCCAGCCCGCCGCCGCCGACGACGGCACGGCGCTGGGCGCGGCGCTGTTTGCTCAAAATCAGCTCGAAGAAAAACCGTCGTTTCGCAAAATGGCCCTGCCGTTGTGGGGGCCGGGCTTTTCCGCCGCCGACATCGAGGCCGCGCTGGCCGGCCGCACCGATGTCACCTTCACCCGCGCTGAGTCGTTTGACGCGCTCGCCGCCGACATCGCCGGCCGCATTGCCGCCGGGCAGGTGGTGGCCTGGTTTCAGGGCCGCATGGAATACGGCCCGCGCGCGCTCGGCAACCGCAGCATTTTGGCCGATCCGCGCCACCCCGACATGCGCGCTCACATCAACCGGCTGGTCAAAAAGCGCGAAGATTTTCGCCCCTTCGCCCCCGCCGTCACCATCGAGGCCGCCCCCGATTATTTTGACATCGCCCCCGGCGACGAGTCGCTGGTCGCTCACATGCTGTGCGTCACCCAGGTCAGGCCGACCTACCGCGACCAACTGCCGGCTATCACCCACGTCGATGGCTCCGCCCGCGTGCAAACCGTGTCGCAGAGCGATAACCCGCGTTTCTGGCGGCTGCTCACCAAATTCGCCGAGCTGACCGGGCTGCCCATCCTGCTCAACACCTCGTTCAATTTGCGCGGCCAGCCGATCATTTTGTCGCCGGTCACAGCCATCGATACCTTTGCCGGCTCCGAAATCGATGTGCTGGTGCTGGAGGACTTTGTCGTCACCCGGCGGTAAACCGTCAGTCAGTCAATCTTGGGAGAAAAAATGGAGTGGCCATCCGCCAGCGCGGCCGGCTACTGGCGAGACCAGCTTGCCGGCCCGCTGCCAAATATCGATTCCCTGCTAAACAGCGCCCGCCCGCCGGTGCAGGCCTACCTGCGCGCGAGTGAAAGCCTCGCCCTCAGTCCGGCACTCAGCCGCGATTTAACCGACTTCTGCCGCCGGCAGCAAATTGCCCCCCGCGCCGCGCTGCTGACCGCCGCCGGCGCGCTGCTGCTGCGCCACACCGGCCAGCCGGATGTGCTGCTCGGCGCGCTGCTGCCCGGCCCGCACTTGCTGCCGCTGCGCGCCAACCTGCCCGCCCGCCTGCCCGCCGCCGAGGCGCTCCGCCGCGTGGCTGCTGCGGAACAGGCCGCCGCCCGGCACGCTCTCCCGCTCGATGACCTGCTGGCCGGGTTGGCCATCCCCGACGAGCTTGACCGCGCCCCGCTGTTTCAACTGCTGGCGGTCTGGCTCGATGACTCGCTGTCCGCCGCCAATCTGGCCCAATTTGAAGCCCACGCCGCCCGCTGTGATATGCTGCTGCTGGCCGAAGAGTCCGCCGGCGCAGTGCAATTGACCGCCGAATACGACTCGCTGCTGTTCGCCCCGGAGACCGTCCGGCTGCTGCTGGCTCATCTGCACAACCTGCTGGCCGGGCTGGTCGCCGCGCCGGAAACGCCGCTGGCCGCGCTGCCGCTGCTCACCCCCGCCGAACACCGCCAGTTTGTGCTCGACTGGAACGACACCCGCGCCGATTATCCCCGCGACGCGACCGTACCCGGGCTTTTTGAAAGTCAGCCGCCCGACGCCGTCGCCCTTGAATTTGGCGGCGAGTCGCTCACTTACGCCGAGCTGAACGCCCGCGCCAACCAACTGGCCCGCTATCTGCGCGCCCGCGGCGTTGGCCCGGAAACGATGGCCGGCGTCTTCATCGAGCGCTCCATCGAGATGGTTGTTGGGCTGCTGGCCGTGCTCAAAGCCGGCGGCGCATATGTCCCGCTCGATCCGACCTACCCCGCCGAGCGGCTGCGGCTGATGCTGGCCGATACCCGCCCGCCGGTCATTTTGACGCTGGCCCACCTGGCCGGCAACCTGCCGGACTCCGCCTGCCGCGTCATCCGCCTCGATGCCGACTGGCCGGCCATCGCCGCCGAGTCCACCGCCAACCTGCCGCCGCTGGCCGTCGCCGAAAATCTGGCCTACGTGATGTACACCTCCGGCTCCACCGGCCGGCCCAAAGGCATCGCCGTGAGCCACCGCGCTATTGTGCGGCTGGTGCGCGGGGCCAACTACGCCCGCCTCACCGCCGCTGACGTTTTTTTGCAGCTTGCGCCAATTTCGTTCGATGCCGCCACGCTCGAAATTTGGGGCGCACTGCTCAACGGGGCCAAACTGGTGGTCGCCCCGCCGCAGCCGCCGTCGCTGGCCCAACTGGCCCGGCTCATCGAGCAGCACCGTGTCACTATTTTGTGGCTGACCGCCGGCCTCTTTCACCAAATGGTCGAGGCCCACGCGGACAGCCTGGCCGGCGTCCGCCAGCTTTTGGCCGGCGGCGATGTGCTGTCGGTGCCGCACGTCCAAAAAATGCTGGGCACGCTGGCCGGCGGCACGCTGATCAACGGCTACGGCCCCACCGAAAACACCACCTT